>JBKJKJ010000079.1:0-12969 GCA_046597455.1 Burkholderiales bacterium | reverse complement strand
GCCCAGACCGTCCCACTGCGTGCCGCACTGCAACGGCATGATGATGATGTCGTCGGTGCCGCGAATATTACGATGGTCGAGCACGCCGGAGTACGCGTCGGTGCCCGTGCGCGTCATCAGGTGGATCGGATTGAAGCGCCCCAGTGACGGATACTTGCTCTTGCCCCCTTGCGGGCCCTGCTGGTCGTAATTGAGCGCCAGCGAAATGACTTTGCCTTTTTTCACGAGCAGTGCCGCCGCGGCGATGTCTTCGGGCGAGGTGAAATTGAGCGTGCCGATCTCGTCGTTCTGCCCCCAGCGCCCCCAGTTCTTGCAGCGCTTCGCGGCCTTCTGAACGTCCTTGCGCGTGAGCTTGCGGTTTTTCGCGTCGCGCGTGTCGTAAGTCTTCGGCTTCGCGAGCGCCGCTTTGGTCGTTTTCTTTTTCGCAGCCGTTTTCTTCAGGGCCATGGCAGTCACCTCCTTGTTCTTTACGCGGGGAAAAAAGTGCTGTGAGTCTAGCCAGCGGGATGGGGGCGGTCAACGAATCGGGCTCTGATTCGCGTTCGGTCAGCGCTGGGGCTTGATGGAGTCGGAGAGACTTGGTGGTGCAGATTGATGCGTGGTGCTGAATGGGACGGGCGGGAAGGGGTGAGAGGAGATGGGGGGTGCGGATTGAGTGGATCCCGTCTCGAAGTTAGGAAGCGAAGGGCTGCAAGCGACCCGAAGCAGTCATTCGGCTATATGCCAGCAGCAGTGTGCGGCGGCGAGATCCACTCAGCTCTGGTCGATTTTCACGAAATCGAGTTCAGACCCTCCAATAAACGATTCCCACAGCCGCGCACAATCGGGATCAGCCGTTTGATCTCGTTGCTCCTAAATCTAATTACTTCATGAAGCTTTACAGTGGTATCCCCAGTGTTGTCTAAGTATTCCTGATCCACTTGACCGCCCTTGTGCGTAAAAATATGTCGCCTGTTCACCATCTTATTCAGAAAATCTACATCAGTCGCTGGTAAACCCTCGAATATGTCGATGTCGTACCAGTGGATCAGCTTTTCTCGCACTGACCGTACGTTGTGGATACTTACCAGTCCGATAGCAGCCCTCCGCGCCGGCGTGTTCGGCAGACGCTGAAGCAGCATCTTCACCTTGCCAAAAAGCGCGTCTAGCTCGGAGATACACGTCGTTAGCTTTCCCCATTCGATCTCCCGTTCGATTCGCTCCTTTATAGTCTCGTTCGCGTGTCTAAACTCCGCCGCTAACGCGTCGAGCTTTTCGTTAAAAACCTCGTTAAAGTTCGGTTTTCCGCAGGTCGGGCAAAGGCCGTAATTTCCGAGGATGTCGTACCGATTTTTGCATTGAGAGCACGAATACTCCGCCTGCAGCCGCTCCTCCGAATAGACCCATCCTTGGCGGTTTTCAGGCAGCGCATCTACTAGTGCGCCGATGCTAACCTCTCGACTTTTCTTGTCGTTGTCCGCGTCTACCAACAGGTTGAACATGCTGGCAAGAAACTTAAGCTGGTTACTCGTAAGAAAGCGGATCGACGGCGATCGCTTGGCGCAGTAGGGGCACCAGTTCGAATGCGTAGTCCCATTTCGAAAATAGCTGTTGCAGGCACGACACCGCTGCCCAAACATGCCTTCACAGTCGGACAGCAGCATCAGTTCAGTAGAACCACCTGGACAGCGCGAAACATCTCCTAGACCGACAACTGGAGGGAACCCCACCACCTTGCCCTCAAAGGAGACACAGACTGGTACTAATACAGCTGGTGTCGGTGCGGAGTGGCTGATTTGAAGCGCCGTTCCTTGCTCATCCACGATGGCCGCTATCGTGCCGCCCATATGTGCGATCTCTTCGAACTCGGGACGCTGAGTCATAATGTGCTCAACCTTTTCGACGGAAAGCTCAGGCACGGACCAGGACGGATCGCTAATCCCACGCTCAGAGCGCCGCCTTTCGAAAGGCGGTCGGGGAAGACGCTCTTAAACTCCTTCGCAGAACCACCTGATGCAACCGCCGCAGCTTAGTGGTCTGTCCCCATGCCACTTTCGGTGCGCAGCAACAGTCCATGGAGCGTCAGATCGGAAGCGTCTTCTGCAAGCTCTCATGTTGCGGTGTATGCCCGCGCGTTAATTTGACCAGCTCCAATGCCGCCAATTTCCGATGTAACGCGTCGTAATGATCCATATCCTTCACGGCAAACGTTAACAAATAGTCCCACGCGCCCATGACCTGTCTCCACCGCAACACGTTTGGAAAATCAGTGTCTATTATCGTAGTGAAGGCATCAAGGCTCTTCGGATGGTGACTATTGAGCTGTACCAGCGTATGAACTGTCATGCCCAATCCTAATAGCTTGCGGTTCAGGACTGCCTGATAGCCGAGTATGTAATTCGCGTCTTCAAGCCGCGCGATGCGCCTTCCGACCGCCGTTTTCTCCAAGCCTACCTTCGCGCCAACTGCTTCGTTAGTACGACGCGCATCCTCCTGAAGTAGCCGCAATATCGCCATATCGGTCTTGTCGAGATTTTTCACTCCTGTCCCCCCGCCGTAGTGAAAGTCGCATTTCTGTTGCAAATAAGAGTGTAGCGACGCTTAGTTTGCATCCCGTGGGCGTGAGTCATGTGTCAGCATCGTAGGCGCTCTGAAACCACAGTGAGGAGCTTACGGTGAGTGCACAAGTCCAGGGCACATCGGAAATCGACTGCAATCAGCAGCGTCCGGCATCTGTTGTCCCGTCCTGTGGCCATGATACCGCAGAGATCATTGCGAGTCGCACGACCGTCTTGGTTGCGATACCTCGGCGGCGGCGGAACGACGGGGGGCTATCGCCCATGCGCGGAGATCTAGCTGAGTTGCCGCTCGGCTACCGCGGCGGTACACATAAATGCCCAAAATGCGGCTCAAGGAATCTGAGCGGCGTCATCATTACCGGCACCGCTGACGCCGCCGATCCGAACATTATCTGCCTCGACTGCTACTACTGGTGGGACTGAACATGCGCAAACAGATATCGCTATGCAACAGCGTTAACCTCTGCATTGTTCGACATGGACAGAGCGAGTGGAATCAACAAAATCTTTTCACCGGTTGGCGAGATATTGTTCTGACGGAAAACGGGAGGATTGAGGCAAAGGCGGCTGGGGAAATCCTGCACGAAACCGGTATACAGTTTGATATCGCCTACACGTCTCTCTTAACCAGGGCGATAGTGACCGCGAACTTGCTCCTCGAGCAAATGCAACTAGCGTGGGTAGATGTGAACAAGAGCTGGAGATTGAACGAGCGTCACTATGGAGCTCTTCAAGGCAAAAACAAAGCGCAGGTTGTTGCAATTCATGGCGAAGAGCAGGTGATGCGGTGGCGCAGGAGTTTTGACGTGCGGCCGCCGTTGCTCGATGTAGCTTCCCCTGATCATCCGAAGCATCATAAGCGTTACGCGAATGTGCCGCGCACTGATCTCCCTACAGGCGAGAGTTTGAAGGACGTCATGCAGCGCGTTATGCCCCTCTGGACGCAAGAGGTGGTGCCGCAATTGCAACGCGGCAAGAAGGTCTTGATAGTTGCGCATGGAAATTCTTTGAGAGCGTTAATCAAACTTTTGGAAGACGTTTCGGACTCGGAGATATCGAGGATAGAGCTTGATACGGGCGTGCCGGAGCTATATGAACTCGATGCCACGTTTCATTCGAAGTCCAGGCATAGGTACAGCACAATCGATCAAGTCTGGCGAATGATAACGAAGGCGCCCTCCCAGCCGCGCAAGTTCAGTGCACTTAGTTGATGAGGCTATGAGCGGTTACGGGCACTTCTGGTATCCGCGCCGACCTCGGCTATTTGACGTGCCCGCAGGCGCGGCGGCATCCGGCGCTGAGAGGAAGATGGGCTTGGCTCAATTATCTCGGCTCTGCAAGTCTGAGCTTGGCCCCTTTTATTCCTTTGAACTTAGCTTTTGACTGTGCTGAACGATGTTGTAAATTGGTGCAGCACCCGTGAGTCCGAGAGGTGTTCGTACAGAATACCGAAGCGGCTTACGCATGCCGTCGAGCTGCTCTACTTTCTTGCTGTAGACGGGGAGGCACTGCATGAGTATTTGGATACTGCTCGCCATGGTTTCCTGGCGGGTCTCGTAGGCGGCACAATAAATGCGCTCCTTTCCGACAATGGCTTTGTGTTGCCGAAACAAACCGAAGGCATCTTCCACCCAGGCTGGCTAGGCAATGCGCTCATCGGCGGGGTCGCGGCAGCCGTGTCCTGGAGCTTATATGGCCCGCTGGCGGGAGCAGCCGTTGTCAGCGCCACAGCGCAGCGGATAAACCTCACGGTCAGACCACGGTCCTGAGACCGTCAGCGCGTGCGAAAACAGTGGTGGGTTCCGGGTTGTTTTTCAGTCACGCGGTTGACGATGCGCAGGGCGGTGAATAGAGTGCCGTTTGTTGAAAATGGTGTTTGAAATTCTTATACCTGCGGGCCGATAAGTAGTTGAGGCGTTGCGCATGACCAAGAAAAAAGCGCTCATTGCCGGCGCAACCGGCGTGGTCGGGCGGAACCTGCTCAAGCATCTTCTCGGCACCGGCGCGTGGGAAATCGTCGCCCTGTCGCGCCGCACGCCGGACGTCGAAGGCGCCTACGCGCACATCGGCGTCGACCTGATGAATGCAGCCGAATGCACGTCGAAGCTCGGCCACCTCCGCGATGTGACGCATATCTTCTTTGCCGCTCTTGCGGCGAACCGGGAGATCGCCCAGGCGGCGATCGACAACCTGGCGCTGCTGCGGAATCTGGTCGAAGCGGTCGAACCGGTTGCCGGTGCTCTCGAGCACATCCACGCCATGCATGGCACGAAGTGGTACGGCATGCACCTGGGGCCGTTCAAGACGCCTGCCCGGGAGGATGACCCGCGCCACCTGCCGCCCAATTTCTATTACGACCAGTGGGACTACCTCGCAGAGCGGCAGAAAGGGAAGCGCTGGACGTATTCCTCCGCCAGGCCGCACGCGATCAGCGGCTTCGCGCTGGGCAATCACAGCAACCTGACGATGGTAATCGCCATTTACGCGGCGATCTGCAAGGAGCTCGGGTTGCCGCTGTGTCATCCGGGCACGCCCGGGAACTACACCGCGCTGTACCAATGCACCGATTCGGCACTGCTCGCGCGCGCGATGGTGTGGATGGCGACCACGCCGAAGTGCGCCAACGAGGCATTCAACATCACCAACGGCGACCTGATCCGCTGGGAGCATAGCTGGCCGAAGATCGCGCGATATTTCGGCATGGAGACGGGTCCCCGGCGGAACATCAGTCTGGTGAAGTTCATGGCGGACAAAGGGCCGGTGTGGGACAGGATCGTGGCCAGGCACGGCTTGCGACCGTTTGCCTACAAGGACATCGTGACCTGGGCTTACGGGGATTTCGTCTTCACGCCCGATTACGACGTGATATCGAGCACCATCAAGGCGCGGCGCTACGGGTTTGACGAGTGCGTCGATACCGACGAGATGTTCGTGCGGCTGTGGGATGAAATGCGCGCCGAGCGGATCATTCCTGCGTGAAGCCAGGAAACCCCAGGATCCGACCACGGTTCTGAGACCGTCAGTGCGTGTTAAAACAGTGGTGCGTCCCCGGTTGTTTCGACGGCGTCACGGCCGGCAGCAGCACCTACACGAAGAGGAGAGTAGCGATGGCGACGTTCGTTATGGTTCACGGCGCGTACCAGGGGGGCTGGATCTGGAAACCGGTCGCCGCGCGCCTGCGTGCGAAGGGGCACGTTGCGTATGCGCCCACGCTCGACGGGTGCGCCGAAAAGCGACATCAGGTCCGGCCCGGCATCACCGTGGAGACGCACGCCCGGGAGATCGCCGATTTCCTCTTCTACGAAGACCTGCGTGAGGTCGTGCTCGCGGGCACGAGCTCAGGCGGCATGGTGATCCTGAAAGCGGCAGAGCTGGCGCGTGACCGTATCGCCCGGCTCAGCTTCGTCGATGCGCTTGCGTTGCTTCCCGGCGAGCGGGTAGACGCGCTCGTGAATCGCGCGCCGAGAGAGATGAACGATCTCACGACCGCGTACTCTCGCGCCGACGCAGAGAACCGCATGTTCAAGGATCTCGACCCATCCATGCGCGCCTGGGCGCTCGCCCGGATCACGCCGCATCCGGTCGCAGCGCTCGAGGGGCCAATGGTGCCGACGACCTTTTGGGACCAGAAGTGGTCGGCGTCGGTGATCCGCTGCACGCAATCTGTGAATCCGCCTGAAGCGCATCAGCGCCGCACGGCGGAAAAGCTCGGCGCGTCATACCACGAGCTCGACACCGGCCACTACCCGATGCTGAGCGCGCCGGACGACCTGACGAAGCTACTGCTCGGATAGTCGGTGCCGGCCTCTCTCGTCGGCCGCAAGGCGGTGCTTACGGGCGCCGCTCAACAAGTCGTTTAGAAATGCTGACTTTCCGGTTCTGGACGTTACCTGGTCCCCGGCACAATGCCCCTCGGCGAGTTCGGTCCCGTCCAAGCAGCATCATGGCTCGCGTTCCGTGTCGGCCTTGGAGTCTGCTTGCGTTTGCAGCGCCTGCGCCTTCGCCTGCATTTTGCGTTCGACGTACACGCCCAGTTTGTACGCCAGGAAAATAACCAGGGTCCATCCGACGAATGTAAGCGGGTCCACGTCGCCTTCTCCTTCTGCTGGTACGCTTGCTGAGGTCCGAACTGCTGATGCGGTGGGTAGTCGATTACCGTGCCGCACACTGTAGCATTGGTATGTAAAGGGCCGGTTCTGGCCGATAGCCGCAGCCCAGAAAACTCGCCTTTACCGCAAGCAAACTCGGCAGTCGGCGACGGCCCTGACAACGCGTGTCATCAAGGTGCTCGACGCAACCACACTACTCCGGGTGATTTGCGTTCGAGCCATTCGAGCCGATGCTCCACGCTCTCAGCCAGAGCCGTGTCCCATGCCAAAAGGCGGGCATGTGAATTCGAGGACCCGGGTCAGTTCCGGCATGGCGACCCAGTGCTCCATTGGCGCTCCCACTCTCCACAATTCGCCATCCCGCAGATGCGATCCGCGACGGGCGTGCTCGCGAACGCAACCTCGCCACAAGAGAGCTGACGGACCGGCTAACCCAGGTGACTGCCTGATGGGAGACCCGAACATCGAGTTGCTCATCCAGGTCGCCGAAGCACTTGGCGATTTAAGGGAGCGACTGGTTTTTGTCGGCGGTCGAGTTGAAGAAAACGGGCGAAGCAGGAACCTCAGCGACAGACCACGGTTTCTAGTGTCGTGATTCTGAAGTTCGCATCATGTTTCGCCGTCCGTTCGTGCTTAGCGTAACGCTGTGAAGTCGAAGCATGAAGGGCGTTGTTTGGTGTTAGTCGTTCATCCTTCGACTTCGGCGCCTGTTGCCTACGCTCAGGACGAACGGGTTTTGAAGCGAACTTATGAATCAGCACACTAGACCGTCAGTGCGTGCGAAAACAGTGGTGCGTCCCCGGTTGTTTTCTCCTATCCCGCGAACTCGGCTTTTTCGCCGGGCACGGGAGAACCCTGAATGGCTCCCTTAGCGGTAACCTTTTCCCGTCCACCGCATTTCTCGACCAGCGCGGATTGGTCGCGAAATGCCAATTCGTCCATTTTCTCAGGATCGACCATGTGGCGAAGGATGCCGTCGTAATGCCTGACGACATCGGCATGCTCTGCGCCTTGAGCCAGATTGCTAAGTTCTTCCGGATCTTTCTCAAGATCGAACAGTTCCGGCTCGTAGCCGACATAGGTGATGAACTTGTATTTACCTTTGCGGATCATGAATGACGCCCGGTCCGCGCCGGCGGCGTAGTACTCGCTGAACGCCACCCGCTGCGGATCATCGGATGCGTTAGCCAGATTTATCAGAGATCGTCCGGGCAGTTTTTCCAGTGTCGTGATCTCGTTATGACCAATGGCGTCCAACACCGTCGGGCCGATATCGATCAATGTGACCGGGGTCGTCGAGACTTTGCCTTCGGGCACGCCCGGCCCGGCAACAATCATCGGGATCGCAGCGGACTCTTCATACATATTGTTCTTGCCCCAAAGCTTGCGAGCGCCGAGGTTCTCGCCGTGATCAGTGGTGTAGATGATGAGTGTGTTGTCTCGAAGTCCCGCCTCGTCAAGGGCGGCAATCACTTTACCGATATTGGAATCCAGATAGCTTACGCAGCCGTAATAGGAATTCATCAAGACCTTCTTGGTTTCCGGTGTGAGAAAGTCTTCGTGATTGCGCGAGCGCTGCAGCAAATGAATCCACGGATGCAGCGACACGTCCGGGCCGCTCATCTTCGGCATCGGGAAATCGATCTTATCGTAGATATCGTAAAATTCCGGAGGCGCGATATGCGGCGGATGGGGGCACACGAACGAGCACATTAATGTCCACGGCCGGCCGTTCTTGTTTGCGCCCTTTTCCTTAAGCCACGCGCACGCTTTCCCCATGATGTCGTTGTCGTACTTGAGGTAGGAGGATTCACCTGGACCGATGCGTTCGGCAATTTTGCTGCGCTTCAGGGGCGGCGCCATGGGGCGCTTCACGCAACCGCGCACATCCCCGGTTCCGGCATCGATGTTCATCGGAATAATGGACGCTTCGAAACCCACCGGATCCTCGTCTCGCCGGAAATGCAGCTTACCGATCGAAGTCACTCCGGATCCCTGTTCGCCTGACAGGTGATGCCAGCTTTTCACGCGGCCTTCATAACCGTGCGAGTTATCCCAGTAATGCGTCTCGTAAACGTAACGCCCGGTCGCGAGTGCCGCCCGTGCCGGCACACAAATCGCGGAGTTGGTATAGGCCGTGGTAAAGCGGCTACCGCGCGCCGCCAGGGCGTCTATATTGGGGGTCTTGATAAAGTCATGCCCATAGCACCCCGTGACCTTCTGCTGATGCTGGTCGGACATAATGAAAAGAACGTTGCGTGCCGTCATAGTCTGCTCCAAGGGCCACCCTCCAACTGCTTGAAAATCATACGCGTCCTGACCGCGGACGCACTCCTGCCTGATCGATGACGCTGGCTCACTTCGGGATTTCGGAGACCAGGTGTCTGGAAAGTTCCTGCAGCAAACTGTCTTACGGCCAACTCCAGCAGGACTTTCAGTCGATCCGAATATTCGCCTGCTTCATGACCTTGCGCCAGCGCTCGATTTCAGCCTGGATGAAGGTGGCGAATTCCTTCGGGCTGGAAGCGATGACCTCAAGACCCTCGTCAGTCATGCGCTCGCGTACTTCGGGGGTGCGCATGACTCGCGCAATGTCGTCAGAGATTTTCGTGATAATTTGCGGCGCGACTCGGGCGGACGCCATGAGCCCCTGCCATTGGTACACCTCAAAATCCGCGACTCCGGCTTCGGCAAATGTAGGTATGGCCGCCGCAATCGACAGCCTCTTGTTGTGCGAGACGGCCAGTCCCCGGACCTTACCGCTCCTCATGTGCGGTAGTAAGGCGGACGCCCCGACGATGCACGCCTGGACTTGCCCGGATATAAGATCATTGATCATGATCCCGAACCCTTTGTACGGAACGTGGACGATGTCCATGCCCATTCTCTGCTTCAACAACTCCATAGCGACATGGGTGCCGCTGCCGTTCCCCGACGAGCCGAAGCTCATCTGCCCAGGTTTGCTTTTCACCAGTTGTATGAACTCGCGCAAGTCTTTCGCAGGCACGTTGGCATTGATCCCCAGCAGGAACGGCTGCTTGGTGGTGAGCGAAACCGGCGTGAAATCCCGCATGGTGTCATAGGGCAGTTTCGCGTAGAGCCCCGCATTGATCGCGATCACGCCGATATTGCCTAAGAGCAAGGTGTGCCCATCGGAAGGCGCATTGGCAAGTAATCCCATTGCGACGATGCCGTGCCCGCCAGGACGGTTGTCAACAATGACTTGTCGCCCCCATATCTCAGTGAGCCCGTGCGAAATCACGCGTGCAAGAAGATCGGTGGCCCCGCCTGCAGTCGTCGGAACAATCAATCGGACCGGCCTCATCGGATAGAGTAGTGCTGCTGCACCCACCACCGGCCAGGCCAGAATCCCAATCGCGTGGAACAGCAACACGGTCATCCACACTATCTTTCTCATTTCTCCTCCGGCTTCAGATCGCTTGACGATACGCCAAGCACTCCTCTGGAGCAAAGGTGTAACCGTAGGCCCCTTTGCGCAGGACCACTTCATGGCCGCCAATGCGCGCGTCATTCGGAAGTGGCATGGGGATAGACCGGACAAACCACTAAACGCCAAAGAAGGAAACCTCAGGGACAACTCACTGATCCCGCCCTTACGTCTCACCGCCACGGCGAAAACCCCGTCGGCATCATCAGGCTCGACTCGACGTCCTCCACGAGCGCACCGTGCGTCTTCAGAAAAGCGCGCCACTCCGCGGCATGAAGGAGCGTCGCGAGTGGCTCGGATTGCGGGTAGGCCGAAAGATGCAGGACCTCGTTGACCTCACCCGTGTTGCCCGTCCAGGTTGCGATCGCGTGCGCGGCGGGGCCGGCAGGCAGCCCGGCCTCGACATGTGAAGCAAACTCCTGGGTCTTGCCGGGCCGGGTGCGGAAGATCCGGATGAGATAGGTGTTGCCGGGCGTCGACGGCGGTTTCGGGGTCGACAGGGGCGTGAGCAGCCTTGAGAGCTGGCGGCGCATCAGCGGCTGCGAGTGCGGCAGGTAGCCATTGCGCCAGGCAGGCTGCTTCTGCAGGTCCGCGCGCAGCGCTTCGCGTGTCGCGACGCTTTCGTGCTCCCAGAGGTTGAACACGCAGTTGGCCGCGCCGATCTCGCAGGACCAGAACCCGAGCAGCTTTCCGTAGCGGTCGCCGCGAAAAGGAACCGCGACTGCGCCCGCGTGCTCGACGTAGTCGGCCACTCGTCCCGGGGCGATCTGATAGAAGCGAAGCTCGTGCAACATGGTGTTCAGTCCCCTCAGTCGATCAATCGCACAATTCGAGGATACGCTGGTAGACCTTCTCGTCGACGTTCACCGTGCCTCTTGCGAGCGCCTGCCTGCGCCGATTCAGGCTGCCGTCTCCCGGAACGCGCACGGCCGGCATGCCGGGCAACGGCCGGTTGGCCGCGATGGCCCGCCGCAACTCCGATACCCGCGCTTTGTATTCGCCGCCCGGCAACAGCACGTCCGGATCGATCACGAGAAAGAACAGGCCATAGTTGCTGACGTCGTCGATCACGGTGGCGCTGCCGACCAGCATCCCGAGGAGCTGCACCGCAAGCGAAAGTCCGCTGCCCCGATGCCCGCCCCACGGCAGGAACGCGCCATCGAGTGCGGCCTGTGGATCGAGCGTGGGATGACCTTCGGTGTCGACCGCCACCCCTTCCGGCAGCGGTTCGCCTTTGGTTCGCGCGAGCGCCACATCGCCCCACGTCGTGGCTGATGTCCCAATGTCGATGATGAGCGGATCGTCTTCTCCCGGGAAAGCGATTGCGAAAGGATTGGTGCCCATCAGGCGGTCGATGCCGCCGTAGGGTGCGACGCGCGCGGTCGTATTCGTCGTGTGCATGGCCACATAGCCCTGGCGCGCTGCGCGCTCGACGTAATACGCGAGACGCCCGCTGAACCACGTGTTGTTCACGCCGACGAGTGCCACGCCGTTCCTGCGGCAGATCTCGACTGCCTTGTCGATCGCGACGATCGAGGCCACGTACGCCACGTTGTCCGCGCCGTCGATCAGCGCCGAGCAGCGGTCCTCACGCACGACACGGATCTCTCCGGGCGGCTTGCTCTTCTTCTTCAGCTCGTCGACGATCGCGATCACGCGCGGCAGGCTCGAGAATTCGTGTCCGCACAGGTTCGCGTCGACCAGGTGATCGGCCACCAGCCGCGCCGCTTCCCGCGCCATGCCGGCACGGGTCAGCGCACGCACGGTGAGGTCGATCGCTTCTGCAATCGGCAGCTGCATCATCGGACGGCGCCCGGCAGCGCGGCTGCCAGCACCCAGTACCGAATGCGTTTCGTCACGGCGCCTCTCATCTGGCGCCCGGGTACAGCTCGGGCCCGTAATGTTTGCGTATGCGCTCGAGAAAATCTCCGCTCGGCGCCGCATACCCGCCGCGCTTGCTCGTGAATCGCCCGGTCTTGCGCTTCAGCTTGACCGCGAGCTCACCCATCTTTACGAGCTCGACGATGCCGTTGAGGATGGGCGCATGGCCCACTTCGTAAATGCCCATGTCCGCCAGGAACACGATGATGTCGCCCCCTGCTGGAATGATGACTTCGGTGCCGCGTTCGAGCAGGCGCTCGGCGCATTCGTTGAACTGCGCCAGGATGACCTGGAGATGATCGGGCTCGACGAAGCAGCGCTTCAGGTCCAGCGGTGAAGTGCTCATCGGGACTATTGCGACCAGCTGCTTCTCCAGGCCATACCGCGTCACGTTCTCCAGCAGACGCGGCGTCCATTTCTCGCTGATCGAAACCATGGAAAAGTTCGCACCCATCATGCAGGCGATGTGCAGGCTCGTCTCACACAGCCCGAGTACCGGAATATTGACGGCTTCGCGTGCCTCCCTGATTCCCGCATCGCTGATGTTGCCGATCAGGAAAGCGTCATAACCCTCGCGCTCGGCCATCATCGCGTTGTAGATCACTTCGCGGGTGTCGTGATATTCGAGCAGCCGGTAATGCACCCCGATGCCCGCGGACTCCGACACCCCTTGCATGTGCACCGTGGTCCCCGGATCGCACGCCGAGTCGATCACGCGTCTCAACATTTCCCCATACGGCGTCGATTCGGTTTGTCGCGCGAGACTCTGATACCAAAGCTTCATCGTTGCTCCTCCGGTTCGGCCGCCCGGCCTGCTCTTCGAGGCAAGCCTTTTGGGGTGTGCAGTATCGCAAAGCGGTCGATTTGAAATCAAGCGGCGGTGGCCGCTACACGTCACCGCGCAACGCACGTCGCCGCGCCTTGATCAAAGCGTCCCTAGTGTAGTGATGCTGAAGTTCGCATCATATTTCGC
>JBKJKJ010000045.1:0-3183 GCA_046597455.1 Burkholderiales bacterium | reverse complement strand
CGTGATGAGGCCCTGCTCGACGAAGGGGAGGAAAGCGTCCTGCTGCGCCTTGTTGAAGCGATGGACTTCGTCGACGAACAGTATCGTGTGGCGCCCCGATTGCTGCAGGTCGAGCTGCGCCCGATTCACGGCCTCGCGGATTTCTTTCACGCCGGAGAAGACGGCGGAAAGCGCCGTGAATTCGGCGTCGAACGCTTGGGCCATGAGGCGCGCGAGTGTGGTCTTGCCCACACCGGGGGGCCCCCACAGGATCATCGAATGCGCTTTGCGCGCCTCGAACGCAAGCCGCAGCGGCTTGCCCGGCCCGAGCAGGTGGCTTTGTCCTACGACGTCGTCGAGTGTGCGCGGCCGCAGCTTCTCTGCAAGCGGCGCTGCCGGTTCGCGCTTCGCGAAAAGATCATTCACTGATGACGGCAGCGCCTTTGGGCGGCGTGAATTTGAAAGTATCGGGCGCGAGCTTGGCGTTGCGCTCGAGGTCCGCGAACTTGATCACGGTGGTCTGCCCGAACTGGTCTTTGAGCTCCATCGCTTCGAGGCCGGTCTTGCCGAAGCCGAGCCGGATGCGCTCGAAAGCGGTGTCCTGGGTCTTCGGGATCGCGTCGAGCCAGTCCAGCCCGCCGCTTTCGCCCGCCCCTTTGAGCGTATAGCTCTTGTCGATCTCGTTGCTGCCGGCAAGCAGCGCCGCGGGGCTTGCGCCGAGCGCGCGGTCGAGCTTGCGCACGGTGACCTGGTTCAGATCCTTGTCGTAAATCCACAGCCGCGAGCCGTCGCCGACGATGGTCTGCTCGTAGGGCTTGTTGTATTCCCAGCGAAAACGCCCCGGGCGGGAGAATTCCATCGTACCCGTTGCCTGCTGGAGCGTCTTGTTGTTCTTGTCGAGCACGACTTGCGCGAAACGCGCTTTCGCAGTCGTCGTCTGGTTGAGCAGCGTTTTGAGAGTATCGACGCTGGCGGCACCCGACAGGCCGGGCAGCAGAAGCAGCAGCACGCAGAGGAATTTACGCATCAGAATTTCTTGGTCCGTTCCATATTGGCTATTCGGCCCCCACGCAAAGTCACGACCGTGATGTACGGATCGCCCGAGGTGGGGTAGTAGTAAAACGACTTCACGATGCCGGCCTGCACGTTGTCGACCGACACCTGGTCCGGCTGCCCGGCGCGCAGCAACAACTCGCCTTCAGACATTCCGCGCGCCAGCCGGATGTAGGTATCAAATCCCATGCCACGGGCCGGTGCCACGGCCAGCGACGGCGCAGGTGCGGGCGGCGGCACAGGCGCCGGCTGCATGTCCACCCGCCGGCGTATATCCGCTTCGACGCGTTTCTGCTGCGCCTCCGTAAGATCGACAGGCCCCAGCGGCTGGGTATCGACGCGTTGCGCCGCCCGTCCCGCGGGCGGTTTGTTGCCGTACGTCGTGACCCCACGCTCGTCGACCCATTTATAGGTCTGGGCAGTCGCCATACCTGCCGCCCAGACCATGGCGACGCCTAGACAGAGAACGATACGCTTCATGACACCCTCCGCTCCTGCCTTTCAGACCGCGCAATGGCGGGGAGGTTTAGCGTGTTTTTGTAACGAGTGGTAAGTCCCCGGCACCCACTGACGGGGTGAGCGAACCCCTTCCCGGCCCACGTTCGACGCTATCTGCAGATGTCACGGCCCTTCATGGCCCGCTCACCGACTCACCGCTCTTCGGCGGACGCCGACGCCGGAACCAGCACTTCGCGGTTACCGTTGGTCTGCATCGCCGAGACCATGCCGGCGCGCTCCATCTGCTCGATCAGGCGCGCAGCCCGGTTGTAGCCGATTCGCAGGTGCCGCTGCACCAGCGAAATTGAAGCCCGGCGCGTCTTCAGCACGATCGCGCACGCCTGGTCGTAAAGCGGATCGGCCTCGGCATCACCGCCGCCCGCCCCGTCCAGCAGGCCCTCGCCTTCCTCGTCGCTCGGCGGCCCTTCCAGCACACTGTCGATGTACTGCGGCTTGGCGAGGCTCTTCAGATAATCGACGACTTTGTGAACTTCATGGTCGGCGACATAGGCGCCATGTACGCGTTGAGTCAGGCCCACGCCCGGCGGCAGGAACAGCATGTCGCCCTGTCCCAGCAGCGCCTCGGCGCCCATCTGGTCGAGAATCGTGCGGGAATCGACCTTGGCGGAAACCTGGAACGCAAGCCGCGTCGGAATATTGGCTTTGATGAGACCGGTGATGACGTCGACCGAAGGCCGTTGCGTCGCCAGGATCAGGTGGAAGCCCGCCGCGCGCGCCTTCTGGGCCAGCCGCGCGATGAGCTCCTCGACTTTCTTGCCGACGACCATCATGAGATCGGCGAGCTCGTCGATGACCACCACGATCAGCGGCATCTCGTGCAGCGGATCGATGTTTTCAGGCGTCGAGGTCAGCGGGTTGGGAATCGGCTTGCCCGCTTTATCGGCATCGCGAATTTTCTGGTTGAAACCGGCGAGATTGCGTACGCCCACCGATGACATGATCTTGTAGCGCCGCTCCATCTCAGCGACGCACCAGTTGAGCGCGTTGGCGGCCTGACGCATGTCGGTTACGACCGGCGCGAGCAGGTGCGGTATACCTTCGTACACCGACAACTCGAGCATCTTCGGGTCGATCAGGATGAGGCGCACTTGCGACGGCGGCGCTTTGTAGACGAGCGAAAGAATCATCGCATTGATGCCCACCGACTTGCCCGAGCCCGTCGTGCCCGCGACCAGCAGGTGCGGCATGCGCGCGAGATCGGCGACGACCGGGTTGCCCGCGATGTCCTTGCCCAGCGCCAGCGTGAGCGGCGAGCCCATGTCGGCATAGACCTGCGAGCCGAGGATTTCGGACAGGCGCACAGTCTGTCGCGTCGGGTTCGGTATCTCCAGACCCATGCAGCTCTTGCCCGGTATCGTCTCGACCACGCGAATGCTGATGACCGAGAGCGCGCGCGCAAGATCGCGAACCAGGTTGATGACCTGGTTGCCTTTGACGCCGACCGCAGGCTCGATTTCGTAGCGCGTGATCACCGGTCCCGGGTAGGCCGCCACGACTTTGACTTCCACGCCGAAATCGAGCAGCTTCTTTTCGATCAGGCGCGACGTGAATTCGAGCGTATCGGCCGACATGACTTCGACGTTCTTTTCGGCGTCGTCGAGCACGCTGAGCGGCGGCAGCAGCGAGTCCGGC
>JBKJKJ010000582.1:0-7766 GCA_046597455.1 Burkholderiales bacterium | reverse complement strand
CAGCGTGACGCATGCTGCAGCCATGGCGGCGCACCGGCACGCTGAAAAAAAATGTCTGCTTGGTTTCAATTGCGCTCCTCACCTTTGTTTTTGAACGCGCGGCCGCTCGATCGGCCTGGGGCGACGATTCAACGTCATCGCATGATCTCGTGCAGCCGCCGAGCGGCGAGTGTTACATATTACGGGCTCGCGCACGTCGGTCTGCGATATGATCGCCTCCCGTCATTTTCAACGTCCGCACGCATGAGTGGATGCCGGGAATACGAAAGGAGCTCACATGTCACGCTGTCTACGAATTGCCATCCATTCTTTCCATCTCGTGCTGATCAACGCTGCGCTGGCCTCCACGGCGATGGCGCAGGCTTATCCGAGCAAGCCGGTTCGGCTGATCGCATCGTCGTCCCCCGGGAGCGGCGTGGACATCGTTTCACGCATACTCGCGCAGCCGATGGGCGCCGACCTCGGACAGCAGGTCGTCGTCGATAATCGTGCCGGCGCGGGCGGCAACATCGGCGCGGAAATCGCGTCGAAGGCCGTGCCGAACGGCTACACGCTGCTCATGGCGACGCCGAGCCAGGTGATCAATGCGATCCTCTACAAGAATCTCTCGCGCGATCTTCTCGGCGAGTTCGTGCCCGTGTCGCTCGCGACTTCGGGACAGTTCGTGCTCATCGTCCATCCTTCGGTGCCGGCGAAAAACGTTACGCAGCTGGTGCAACTCGCCAAAGCGAAGCCCGGCTCGATGCACTACGCGTCTGCCGGCAACGGCAACGTGACGCATCTCGCAGGTGAGCTTTTCAAATCGGCCGCCGGTGTCGACCTGACGCACGTACCGTACAAGGGGTCGGGTCCCGCCCTGACCGAGCTGATGGGTGGACAGGTGCAGGCGATGTTCGCAAACATCATCGCGGGAATGCCGGCGATTCGTTCCGGGAAGGTGCATGCACTCGCGGTGACGGGGCTCAAGCGCACGGCGGCCGCGCCGGATTTGCCGACGGTGGCGGAAAGCGGTGTCCCGGGCTACGATGTCACCGGGTGGTTCGGACTGCTCGCGCCGAAAGGCACACCCCGCGACATCGTCGCACGGCTGAACGGTGCCATCGTGAAAGCGTTGCGCCTGCCGGATACGACAGAGCGAGTCTCTCGCGAAGGCCTCGATGCCGTGGGCAGCAGCCCTGCCGAGTTCACTGCCCATCTTCAGAGCGAGGCGAAGAAATGGGCCCGGGCGGTGGAGATCTCCGGCGCGCGCGCGAACTGAAGGGCTTGCGCAAACGTTCCGATGACGTTACCTGCGCCGCCGCCGGGCGGGCTTTGGCGAGTCGCGGTCGGGCACTGATTTTGCTCACGCGAAGGCGCCAGCCGTGTGAGCAATCGAGAGTCTGCGGTACGTTTTTTGCCGCTTTCAGACTACGGCCTGCCGGGCGGTAGGCCACGTGAATTTCTCTTCGGAGGACTTTATGAATCAGCAGGACAAAAATCAGCAGGACAAGGGTCAGCAGAGCCAGCAAGGACAGCAGGGCCAACAAGGACAGCAGGGCCAGCAGCAGGGCCAGAAGGGAAGTCAGCAAGATCAGAGCCGGTCGGGCCAGCAGGGTCAGCAGGGCCAGCGCGACCAGCCGGGCCAGCAGCAGCAGAATCCGGGTCAGCAGCAGAATCCGGGGCAGGGCGGTCAGGGCCAGCAGAGCGGGCAGGGTCAGCAGACCAAGCAGGACTCTCAACGCAAGTAACGACCATCACTTAGCGCTCTCGCTGTAGCGCAAACACGTAGCCCGGGAGGCGACTGCTTCCCGGGCTTGTTTTTTTTATCAGCTGGCGTGGGCAATGAAGGCCTGAGTCTTGGTAGATCCGCGCGCGATGCATAGATGCGGCGCTTTCGTGTACCGAGGGGTTGCGAGTCGCGGGAATCGAAGCCGGTACGCCGGTTGCAATCCAAGGCTGGCAGTTATTCTCCAGCTCACCTTCAAAGGAAAACGTAAATGGCCAAGACGCAAAAGAAAGTCGATGCAATCGCGCTGTTGAAGCAGGACCACCGCGAAGTGGAGGGTCTGTTCAAGGAGTTCGAGCAGCTCGAAGATGATATGGACGCGGCGGCGCAAGTCGTCGAGACCACGTGTACCGAGCTCAAGATTCACGACAAGATCGAAACCGAAATCTTCTACCCTGCCGTACGCGCTGCGGCCGAGCAGGATGAAGTGGAGGATTTGCTCGATGAAGCTGAAGTCGAGCACGATACGGTGCGCGAGCTCATTGCCAAGCTCGAGGGCATGGATGCGGGCGATGAGAAGCTTAAAGCGCACTTCACCGTTCTTACGGAGTACGTGAAGCATCACGTGAAGGAAGAAGAGAAGGAGATGTTTCCGAAGGTCAAGAAACTGGCGTCGCTCGATCTGAAATCACTCGGCGCGAAAATGAAAGCGCGCAAAACCGAGCTGATGGAAGAGATGGGCGTCGAGCCGAAGAATGAAGCCCCGGCCAAACGTGAAAGCACGAAGGAAGACGAGACCGCGTGATGGCGGCGCGCGCGATGCGCGGTGAGATCAGGGCCGGGTCTGAGATTCCATCCTGACCTGAACGATAAAAAGGGGCGCTTCTGGCGCCTCTTTTTTATCGTTGGCTTTAGCGGCGAACGGCCGGGCCGCTCGTGACGCGTCGATCGGGCGCTTAAGAGATCGGGGCGGGCAACAAGGCTCCCGGGCAGGTTGAATATTTCCGAGGCATTGTTTAAAGACTGGCGCGTGCCGGTCGTTAAATGTAGTGGCGCACCGGCTCGTCCTGCGGGGCCTGAATTCCGGAAGAACGTCACGGAAAACATCGCGCGGCATGTGCAATGGCGCACACCCGGGGCCCCGCCACGTGCCGTACCGGAGCACTTCATTGGTATGATGGCAACCTCGCCCTCAGTCTGAACGCGTTACCTTCCCGACGCGGCGTTGCTGAATCGTGGATTCATGATCGAACAGGCATGGCAGACCTCCAGAACCGCACGCTGATCTGCAGCGTTCTTTTCATCGACATCGTCGAGTACTCGCGCAAGCCGGTCGTCGAGCAGATCCAGCTCAAGGACCGCTTCAACGCGTTGCTCTCCGATGCGTTGCGAGGCGTCGCCGTGAACGACCGGATCATTCTCGACACCGGAGACGGGGCGGCCATCAGCTTCATCGGCGACCCCGAGGATGCGCTGTTCGTCGGCACCGGTTTGCGCGACGAAATCGCGTCGCACCTGGAGCACGCGCAGCTCGAATTATCCATCCGCATGGGAATCAACCTCGGACCCGTGAGGCTCGTGAAGGACATCAACGGCCAGCCCAACATCATCGGCGACGGCATCAATGTCGCACAGCGGGTGATGAGCTTCGCCAGGCCGGGGCAGGTGCTCGTGTCGCGTTCGTACTATGAAGTCGTGTCCCGCCTGTCGGACGCGTCGTCGAGGCTTTTCAGCTACGAAGGCTCGCGCACGGACAAGCACATTCGCGAGCACGAGGTCTACGCGGTCGGCGCTATTCCTGCGGTTCACCGGCGCATCGACGACACGCCGCAGCCGCGGTGGAACGTGGTCGACGAAGCCGCAGGCACGCACGGCCTCTCCGGCATGACGCGCAAAGCGAGAGACTTCGCCGATCATGTCGTCACGAAGCCGCGGCTGGCCACTGCGATTGCCGTGACGGCGATCGTCATCGCCGCTTTCGGCGCCCGCGCGTATCGGGTCACGCCCGATCGAGATGACACGGGGCCGTTGCGGGCCTCCTCGGAACGGCCTCACGTTCTCACCGGCGGATCGTCCGCCCATGCCATGCCCCCGCAGGGTGCGGCGCGTCAGGTGTCCGTCGCCGCGCCGGGCGATGCCGCGCCCTTGGCGACTCCGGGCAGCACGTCGCCCCCGCTGCAGCGCGTCGACCCCGCGCAACGTGCGGCGGTGGCGCTCGCCGAGCAGCGACCCACGCGCGCGACCGACGCGCATGTGCCGGCGCGCGAGGCTGACATCGAGCCCGCGGTAATCTCGCTGGCCATCGCGCCCTGGGGGCAGGTCTTTGTCGACGGCACGAGCCGGGGCGCGAGCCCGCCGCTGCGGGAGCTCGAGTTGAGTCCGGGCAAACACCGTATCGAGCTGAGGAACGCAGGCGCGCCATCCCGTGTCATCAACGTGACCGCAAAGCCGGGCGAGCGGCTCAGGATCAAGCACAAGTTCAACTGAGAACCGCATGCGAGCCATAAATCTGATTGTGGTGATGGCAGCGATGGCGCTGGGCGCCTGCTCGTCACCGCCTGTGCAGCAGATCAAAGGCCTGTTTCAAGGCAAAGGCGAGCCGCAGCTGCAGTCGGGCGTGAAGCAGTACGAGGACGGGCGTTACAAGGAAGCGAGCGTGAGCTTCCAGGCTGCCCTCAACGCCGGCCTTGGCGAATCGGGCCAGGTGACGGCGAACAAATATCTCGCGTTCATCAGTTGCGTGTCGGGACGAGAGCGGCAATGCCGCGCGTACTTCGCGCGGGCGCTGGAGCTCAATCCCGCGCTCGAGCTCGATGCTGCCGAGGCCGGCCATCCGGTATGGGGGCCGGTATTTCGCAGCGTGAAGGCGCGCCGCCGATCGTGACCGTGCTCACTGTGGAAACCCGCAAACTGGGTCGTTACCAGATCGTCGCCGAGCTCGGCAAAGGTGCCATGGGGACGGTTTACAAGGCGGTGGACCCGCTGCTCGATCGCACGGTGGCGCTCAAGACCATCAGCATCGCCGCCAACGACCCTGACCTCGCGGAATACGAGGCGCGCTTCTATCTGGAAGCGAAAGCGGTCGGCGGGCTCAACCATCCGAACATCGTCACGGTCTACGATGTCGGCAACAGCGGCACCATGCCGTATCTGGCGATGGAATACGTCGAGGGCAGCGAGCTCGCGACGCTGACGGCGCAGGGCCACGCCCTGCCGGTGCAGCAGGTTGTCGATATCGGGATCCAGATTGCGGAAGGTCTCGCCTACGCCCACGAACACGGCGTCATTCATCGCGACATCAAGCCGGCCAACATCATGCTGGCCCACGACGGCGTGGCGAAAATCGCGGATTTCGGAATCGCGCGCATGCGCTCGGCCGAAGGCAGCAGCGATTCGTCGAACATGATGGGCTCGCCGCGCTACATGTCTCCCGAACAGGTGCTCGGCCGGCGTGCGGACCAGAGGTCCGACATTTTTTCGCTCGGTGTGATTCTCTACGAAATGGTCACCGGCGCCCCGCCATTCTCCGGGGCGGACCTCAATGCCATCCTGTTCCAGATCGTCAACCTCGTGCCGCCTGCGCCGAGCACGGTGGACCCGACACTGCCGAAGATGGTGGATTTCATCGTCGCCAAAGCGCTCGCGAAATCGCCCGACGAGCGTTATGGCAGCGCCAGGGAGCTGGCGAGCGATCTGCAGCAATGCCGCGGCAACCTCGGTCCCGAGATGCGCGTGGTCGGCATTGCCACGCCGCAGCAACGGGTGCTGCCGAAGATCGACCCCTATGCCGCGACCCCCCTGCTGGCGAAGTCGTACCCGCACGCGCGACAGGGCGATGCGCGGGAAAATGAAGACTTCAACGCATCGCTGGGAATGGCCCGGGATTTCGACTCCCTCTCGGCGATGGTGAGGCTCGCCGCGCAAACGGGCGTGGCGCAGAATTTCGAAGGGCTCGTCAAGGCGCAGCAGAGCGAAGCTGCGGAAGCGTCCACGGTGTACGGCACCCTCGTGCGCGAGCAGTCGTCTCGCATCGTCACCGGCTTCGACCGGCGCCACGGTCGCTGGAGCCACCGCGAACGCCTGATCTTCGCAGCAGGCGTCGCCACCGCCGCGGTCGTTGCGGCGCTGATCGTCCTGGCGTGAGATCGCTGCGCCCCCCTCGGGGGTGAACGCACGGTCGCTGCTATCATCGCAGGGCGCTATTGCCTGCTCATCATCCCGGCGCGAGCCGGGTCCGACCTGAAACGATGCTCCACACCCTTCCTGCCCTGCTGTCTTCGCAACCCGATCGCGATGCCACAGCCGTCATTTACCACGATCGTCACCTCACCTTCGATGCGCTCGATGCCGAAAGCCGCCGGGTCGCGCGCGGGCTGCTCGAGCTGGGCATCGGGGAAGGGGATCGGGTCGCGCTGTGGCTGCCGAACGTCCCGGCATGGCTCGCGTGTCTGTTTGCGTGCGCGCACGTGGGTGCGATCGTCGTCGCCGTCAACACCCGCTTTCGCGCCGGCGAGCTCGAAGACATCCTCGGGCGCTCCGGTGCGCGGGTGCTGGTCGTGTGGCCGGGTTTCCGCGGGATCGATTTCGAACGCATCCTGAACGAGGTCGATCCCGCTGCGCTAAAGGCGCTCGAGTCGGTCGTCGTGTACACCGAAGGCGCCGAGCTGCTGCCGCAGACGATCGCGAATCGGCCGGTAATCAGCTATGCGACGCTGTCCGCAGGTGAACCGATGAAGCGGTCGCGTGCGCGTGCGGATGCAGGAATCGTGCTCTTCACCACCTCCGGTACGACGCGGGCGCCGAAATTCGTCCTTCACGATCAGGGGGCGATTGCGCGTCACGCGGAGGACGTGGCGAGCGCGTTCGGGTTCGATGCGCCGGGTGCCACGATCCTGATCACCATCCCCCTGTGCGGCACGTTCGGCCTCTCCAATGCGCTGGGCGCGCTCGCCGCCCGGCGACCCGCCGTGATGCTGCCGACGTTCGACGCCCAGGCCGCTGCCGCGCTCATTACGCGTTACGCGGTCACCCACTTCGCCGCTGCGGGCGACATCGTTGCGCAACTGCTGGCAGTCACGAGCGAAGCGCGCCCTTACCCGAGCGTGCGGCTGGTGATCGGCGCGCGGACCGGGCAGGCCGTAAGGGCGCAGGCGCGTGGGCTCTGTCTGGTCGGCGTCTATGGATCGAGCGAAGTGCAGGCGATGGTGTCGCGGCACAGCGAGCACGACGCGCCTGAGCAGCGGGAGCTGGGCGGCGGCGCCCTTATCGCGCCGGACGCGAGCGTGCGCGCGCGCGACTCGCAGACCGGCGCCGTCCTGCCTCACGGCCAGAGCGGCGAGCTCGAGTTCCGCATGCCCAGCCAGATGGTCGGCTATTTCCGGAACGAGGAGGCGACGCGGGCGGCACGCACTGGCGACGGCTACGTACGCAGCGGAGATCTCGGCTACACCGTCGAAGGCGGATTTGCATTCCTTTCGCGCATGGGCGACGTGCTGCGGCTTTCGGGTTTTCTTGTCAACCCGCTCGAGATCGAGGAAATGATCAACACGCACCCCGGCGTGTATGCGAGTCAGGTCGTCGGCGTCGAAGGCGAGCGCGGTCCGCGCGCCGTGGCCTTCGTCGTCCCTCAACCCGGTGCGGTGGTCGAGGAAGCGGCCGTGCTCGTGCACTGCGCGCAGCGTATCGCAGGTTTCAAGGTGCCCGGGCGCATCTTCGTCGTCGATGCTTTTCCCGTGACGCACAGCGCGAACGGCACCAAAGTGCAGAAAGCAAAGCTGAGGGACATGGCCGTCACGCTGATGCGCGACAGCGGTGGCTGAAGCGGGCTTTTACAGCCTCAGCAGTTTCGCTTTCGCCGCCTCGTATTCGGCTACGATGCGCTCGACGAGCGCCCCCGCCGGCAGGATCGAATCGATGTTGCCGACACCCTGACCCGCGCCCCAGATTTCCTTCCACGTCTTCGGCCGGTCATCGCGCGAGCGGTACTGGAGCTTGTCTTCGCCCGACTGCACCGGCAGGTTGTCCGGATCGAGTCCCGCGTTGCGTATGCTCGGCTTGAGGT
>JBKJKJ010000527.1:0-7191 GCA_046597455.1 Burkholderiales bacterium | reverse complement strand
CCGTCGGGCTCGGGCAAGTCGACGCTCATCCGTTGCATCAACCGGCTTGTCGAGCCGACTTCCGGAGAAATTCTTTTCCACGGCGTCGATCTTGCGCGACTCCGACGGCGAGCGCTGCGCGCGGCACGCCGCCGCATCGGCATGGTTTTCCAGGAATACAACCTCGTCGAGCGCCTGTCGGTGATGGAAAACGTGCTCTGCGGACGGCTCGGTTACGTGTCGCCCTTCAAGGCGTGGCTGCGGCGCTATCCGCAGGACGACATCGATGCGGCTTTCGAGTTGCTCGATCTGGTGGGGCTCACGCCGCAGGCCAACCAGCGCGCCGACGCGCTTTCGGGTGGTCAGCGCCAGCGCGTGGGCATCGCGCGCGCCGTGATGCAGAAGCCCGAGCTCATGCTGGCCGACGAGCCGACCTCGTCGCTGGACCCCAAGACCTCCGTCGAGATCATGGAGCTGATGGTATCGATTGCAGGCAGCCGCGGCATCCCGGTCATCGTCAACATCCACAATGTTCCGCTGGCTCGGCGCTTTGCAACGCACATCGTGGGCATGACTGCGGGACGTATCGTGTATGACGGGACGCCGGAGGGTTTGACCGACGATCACCTGAAGCACATCTACGGCGGCGAGGACTGGCTCGAATGACAACAGGGTGTGGCGCTCAGCGCTCGATGCCCGGTGACAGCATGCGATGCCAGCGCGCATGCAACACCGCACCCTCGGCACTGAACACTGATTGGGCCGGGTAATGGACGACACGCGGGCCCGGGCTTTCGCGCCCAACTGGCCCGCCCGGCTGGCGTGGGTGGGGCTCGCTGCATATGTACTATATGCGGCATCGATCCTCGATGTGACCTGGGAGCGCTTCGTCGCGGGTATCGATCATGGCGCGCGCTTCGTGAGCCGCATGTTCCCGCCCGACACCGCTCCCGACAAGATGAAGCTGATGGCGCGGGGACTTTACGAATCGCTTGAGATCGCGATCATCTCTTCAGCGCTCGGCATCCTGCTTTCGCTTCCCATCGGGCTACTGGCCGCGCGCAATCTCATGCCGGCGTGGATAACCTGGCCGGTTCGGTTGTCCATCGCGATGTGCCGCTCGTTTCACCAGGTGATTATTGCAATCGTATTCGTTAAAGCGGTCGGATTCGGGGCGCTGGCCGGCATCCTCGCGCTCACCGTCGCCTCGATCGGTTTCGTCGCCAAGCTGTTCGCGGAGGCGATCGAGGAGATTTCGCTGAAGCAGGTCGAGGCGATACGCGCGACGGGTGCGCCTTTCATGAGCGTGGTGATGTACGGCGTGATGCCGCAAGTCCTGACGCGTTTCGTCGGGTTTGCGACCTATCAGGTCGATTCCAATCTGCGCAATTCGACAATGGTCGGCATCGTGGGCGCCGGGGGAATCGGCGGTACCATGTTCGCCGCTTTCCAGAAGTTCGATTACGACTTCCTGCTCACCATACTGCTGGCCATCATTGCAGTGATCATGTTGAGCGAGGGCTTGCAGAACGCGGTCAAGCGGCTGTATCGATGAGCGACGGCGCGCACAGAGAGTGGGAACGTCACACTCCTGCCCAGCGGCTGGGCAGGTTCGCACTGTATTTCGGAATCGTAGCCGCGTGCGTGTTCTCGCTGCGAACCGTTCAGGTCATTCCCGAATTCCTGTACGACGCGCCCGAACAGGTGGCCGATCTGCTCAGGCGGATGTGGCCCATCGAGTGGTCGTTTTATCCGCGCGGCGTGCACGAGGCGTTGATCGAGACCCTGCATATCGCGACACTCGGCACCATCATGGCGGTTGCGATGGCTATTCCGGTGGGCGTGCTTGCGGCCAGCAACATCGTTCCGTATGCACCGGTGAATTATCTGGCCAAGCTGATCCTGGTCTCCTCGCGTTCGGTCAACTCGCTCGTGTGGGCGCTCCTTTTCGTGGCGATTTTCGGGCCGGGCGCGCTCGCGGGCACCATGGCGATCGCTTTTCGCTCGATCGGTTTCGTGGGCAAGCTTTTCGGCGAGGCACTCGAGGAAGCGCGTCCCGGGCCCGTCGAAGCCCTGAGGGCGGCGGGCGCACCCGCGACGAGTATTTTTCTGAAGGGTTACTGGCCGCAGGTGGTACCGGCTTTCTGGGCGATCGTGCTGTTTCGCTGGGACATCAGCGTGCGCGAGTCGGCCGTGCTCGGTCTCGTCGGCGCCGGCGGTATCGGGATGGCGATCGATACCGCGATGAATCTGTTTCAATGGGATCGCGTGGCCCTGATGCTGTTCGCGATTTTTGCCGTGGTCGTGGCGGCGGAGGTGGTCGTCACCGCCGTGCGGAAACGGATGATCTGAAGGCGGGGATGGATGAACGCGAGTTCGTGAAACCGGGCAAGCCGTGCTGTCTCGTCAACCCGTGCGTGACACCGTGGCGGCACGCTGCTGCCAAAGCCCGGCAAAGGCGCTGATCGCCTGATCGATGTCCGCGTCGCCGATATGCCGGTGCGTGACGAAGCGCAGGGCATAGCGTTCCGACGGGCTCACCCGCACGCCCGCTTCGGCCAGACGGCCGGACCACTCGGCTGCGGTGGCGCCGCTCGTGGGCAACTGGACTTTGACGATGTTCGTTTCGACTTCTGCCGGATCGGTGAGGGCCGGATCAATGCGGTGCAGCGCGACTGCGAGGCGCCTGGCTGTGGCATGGTCCTGGTCAAGCCGGTTGACCATCGTTTCCAGCGCCACGATTCCAGCTGCTGCGAGCGGTCCGGCCTGGCGCATGTTGCCGCCGACCATTCTTCGGAACGCGCGGGCGCGTTCGATGAATGCGTCGCTGCCGCACAGGAGCGAGCCCACCGGCGCCGACAGCGCTTTGGAAATACAGAAGCAGATCGAATCGGTGTGCTGGGCCAGCGATCGCGGCTCGGTGCCCAACGCGATCGCCGCGTTGAAAATGCGGGCGCCGTCGGTATGCACAGGCACGCCGTGGGCGTGGGCGATCTGGTATACGGACTGCATGTGAGCCACGGGGAGGACCGCACCGCCTGCCCGGTTGTGCGTCGTTTCCATGCAGACCAGCGCGGTGCCGAAGTTCTGGCGCGTGGCCGGGCGGACGGCTTCAGACAGGCGCTCAAGATCCATTGCGCCACGCCGGCCCGGCAGTCCCCGGTAAAAAACCCCGGCCACCGCCGTGATCCCGCCGAGCTCGGAGTTAATGATGTGAGCGCCCGCTTCCAGCACGACTTCGCCGGCGCGTTGCGTATGGGCGAGCACGGCCACGAGGTTGGTCATCGTCCCGCTCGGCATGAAAGCCGCCGCCTCTTTTCCCATACATTGCGCGGCAATTGCTTCGAGCCTGCCGACCGTTTCGTCGTGGTCGCGTGAGTCGTCCCCGAAGCTTGCCTCGCGCATCGAATCGAGCATCGCCTCGGTGGGGCGGGTGACGGTGTCGCTGCGAAGATCGATCATGTTCATGTTCGGGAGGTCGAGCGGAGGGCGGCCTGGGTTCCGGGATGGCCGGATCGTGCCTCGAGTATAGCGTCCGCGGCCTCGGCCAGGCCTGCGCCGTAAGGCGAGGGGGTGATGTACGCCGGAAGATGGGGAATGCGCGAGCTGTACTCGCGAACGTTGGCGACGCCGATGGCATGCGGGAAGTGATGGAACATGGAGGCATCGTTGGGCGAGTCGCCGATGAAAACCAGCTCGGCGCGAGCCACATCGATGTCGATGCTGTGCGCCTCGGCCAGCAGCCGCCGCGTCGCGACGAGCTTGTCGTAGGAACCGAACCACCCGTTCACGTGTATGGAGCTCACTTTTGCCGTGAGCCCCCGCTCGCGCATGATCGCCGCGATCCGGTCGACGGCTGTGGCGGGCAGCGGCGGCACGTCTTCACAGAAATCCACCGCAAGGTCGGTCTCGCGATAGAGCTGATCGGCGGCGATGGCCGCGCCGGGGACCGCCTGCAGTAGTTCACGCCCGATACCTTCGAGGCGTTCGCGGTTGTGCGCGCGGACTTCGGGCGCATCCACATAGGCGCGCTGCATGCGGTGGTGTGTTTCATCGTAGCGAAAATAAAACGCGCCGTTCTCGCCGACGACGCCGTCGACGGGCCACATCCGGGCGATGTGGTCGCACCAGCCGGCGGGCCGACCGGTGATCGGCACTACGAGAAGTCCGGCGCGATGCAGCCGTTCCACGGCGTCATAGGCTCGCGCGGTGAGTCGTCCGTGCGTGGTCAGGGTGTCGTCGATATCGAACAGGACACCGCGTATCCCGCGTCGCGCTTCGGGGCTGAAATCCACGAGCGGTTTCATTACGGGCGACGCGCGCGCAGCGCGTCTGCGATCACGCGCATTCCGCGCCTGATTCGGGCGGGACGAGGCAGAGGTCGAAACCGAAGCGCCGGGGCGCCTCGGTCGAGCGCAGCGGTCTGACATTGACGTTCGACGCGCCGTATCTGAGCCAAAGCGCTGCGTCGCGGCCGGTCTGCAGGCGCTCGAGCAACGCGTCGAGCGCGTCTTCGGAAAGCGGATTGCCATTGGCGTCGGAGAAAGCCGGCACGACGGTCTCGAGGCTCTGGTCATGTACTACGCCGACGCCGTGCTCCGTTTCGAGGAGGAGCGCGCCATTTTCGTCGATCCATGCCCCTGACACCGAAGTTGCCTGCGCGCCGGTGTGGGCTTCGAGGACGAGGGCGGCGCCGTCGCTGTGCGCGGCGCGATAGACGAACGGGGTGTAATCCAGAGTCGCGAAAACGCGCTGCGGGCCGTTCTGGAAAAACCATCGACCGTCATGGTCGCATTCGTAATTGCGCGCGATGAACGCCGACACCGCGGGATTGCCGATGGGTTCGCCTTTGATCAGCCACTGGCCTCGCCGATTGAGCGTGAGCCAGCCGAATACCGCCGGGACATTGGGCCATTTGGCCATCCCGCGCAAAACGATGTCGTCCATTCAGAGGCCGCGCGCGCTTAACGCTGAATGCTGAGCGGTTCGTGAGGGGTAAATGGGCTGTAACTCGCACGCCGAAGGCGACGTGGATCCCGCGAAACGACTATCTGGAATGTCTGCCAAGCGTGGCACAACGTGTGTTCCCTGCCTGCCGCCCACTGCCCAGATCATTGTTCGTCCACCACCGCCGTCTTGCTGTGTGACGCGGCCAGATCCTTTTGAACGGTCGGCGGGACGGCTTCGTAATGGGACAACTCGATGCTGTAGGAGCCCTGGCCGGCCGTGACCGATTTCAATCGGGCCTGATAGTTGTTGAGCTCCGACAGCGGAACCTGAGCCTTGATCGCCACCGTGCCCGGGGAGGCCGCATCGGTGCCGTTGATCTGGCCGCGCTTGGCTGAAATGTCGCCGGCGATGTCGCCCATGCTCGGCTCGGGTGCCGTGATCTCGATGTTGACGATGGGCTCGAGGATGATCGGGCGTGCCTTGCCGATCGCATCCATGAAGGCGCGTTTACCGGCGGAGATGAACGCCACTTCCTTCGAGTCGACAGCGTGGTGTTTTCCATCGTAGACGGTGACGCGCACGTCCTGCACCGGGTATCCCGCGACCGGTCCGGCCTCGAGCACCTGGCGCACGCCTTTCTCGACCGCGGGAAGGAACTGATTGGGGATCACGCCGCCTTTGACAGCATCGACGAACTCGAATCCCGATCCCCGCTTGAGCGGTTCCACGCGCAGAAACACTTCGCCGAATTGCCCTGCGCCACCGGTCTGCTTCTTGTGGCGATGGTGGCCCTCGGCTTTCGCGGTGATCGTCTCACGATAGGGGATGCTCGGGGGCCGGGTGCTCACTTCGACGTGATACTGCGTCTGGAGGCGGTCCATGATGTAGCGCATGTGGAGATCGCCGAGCCCGCTCACGACGGTTTCGTTCGATTGCGTCTGGTGGGTGACTTTGAAAGTCGGGTCTTCCGCGCACAGCTTGTGGAGGGCCTCGGATATCCGCTGCTCGTCACCGCGCCGCTTCGGCTCTACGGCGAGGCTGTGCATCGGCGTGGGAAAGTCGAGCGGCAGGAGATGGATATGGTCTTCGTCGTGCGAATCATGCAATACCGCATCGAAATGAATCTCCTCGACTTTGGCGACTGCGCCGATGTCCCCTGCCACCAGCGCATCGGTTTCGACGAATTCTTTGCCTTGCAGCAGGTAAGGGTGCCCTACCTTGAAAGGTTTGCGCCCATCGCCGATCAAAAGCTGCGTGTCCCTGGTGATCGTGCCCTGGTGCACGCGGAATACGCCGACTTTGCCCACGAAAGGATCGATGAGGACTTTGAAAACGTGCGCCAGCACGTGCCTGGAGGGGTCCGCTTCGGCGCGGATCGGCGTCGCCGCGTCGCCTTCGCCTCTCAGGAACTGCGGCGGATTGCCTTCGGTGGGATTCGGCATGAGCTCCACGAAAATGTCGAGGAGCTCCGCCACACCGGCGCCATTGCGCGCCGAGACGAAACAGATCGGAATCAGATGCCCTTCGCGCAGTGCCTGCTCGAAAGGCGCGTGCAACTCGGCCGGGCTCACCTCGCCCTGCTCGAGGTACCGGGCCATGAGCGCTTCGTCGACTTCGACCACCTGGTCTATCAGCGCCTGGTGCGCCTCATCCACCGAGGAGAAATCCGCCGCCCCGGATGGATTGAAAAAGCAGTCGACGACGCGTTTGCCGTTTTCAGCCGGCAGGTTGATCGGCAGGCATTCCTTGCCGAATGCAGCCTGAATCTGCTTCACGAGCTCGGCCAGATCGATGTTGTCCGCATCGATCTTGTTCACGATGATCATGCGGCATCGCTCGCGCTGTGCCGCCCAATGCATCATGCGGTGCGTGATCATCTCGAGGCCGTTCTGCGCGTTGATGACGATGGCCGCGGTCTCGACACCGGGCAACGCACCGATTGCGCGCCCGACGAAATCAGGCAGGCCGGGTGTATCGACGAGGTGTATGCGCGTGTCGCCGGACACGAAATGGACGAGCGCGGTATTGAGGGAATGCTGGTAAGTTTTTTCCAGCGCGTCGAAATCGCAGACGGTCGACCCTTTTTCAACGCTGCCCATCGCACTGATCGCGCCGGCGCGGTGCAGGAGCGCTTCTGCAAGCGTTGTCTTGCCGGCCGCACCATGACCGACCAGGGCCACCGTGCGGATCATCTCAGGGGAAAACTTCGGCATGCTCCTCCTCCGTTTTCTGGTCTGGCGCCGGACGTCTTGCCGCATCGTA
>JBKJKJ010000447.1:0-9488 GCA_046597455.1 Burkholderiales bacterium | reverse complement strand
ATGATGCCGAGCGTGCCTTCGGCGCCCACGAAAAGATGCTTCAGATCGTAACCGGTATTGTCCTTGCGCAAGCCGCGCAGCCCGTTCCAGATCCGGCCATCGGGCAGCACGACTTCGAGCCCCAGGACGAGGTCTCGCGTGTTGCCGTAGCGCAGAACGTTGACGCCGCCCGCGTTGGTGGAGAGATTGCCGCCGATGGTGCAGCTGCCTTCGCCGCCGAGGCTCAGGGGGAAGAGCCGGTCGGCTTCGGCCGCGGCCTGCTGGATGTTTGCGAGCACGACACCGGCTTCGACCGTCATGGTGTTGTTGAGCGGATCGACCTGGCGGATGCGGTTCATGCGCCCGAGCGAGAGCACGATCTCGTCGCGGTCCGCCCGCGGCACCGCCGCCATGCACATGCCGGTATTTCCGCCCTGCGGCACGATGGGCGCTTTTGCCTGCGCGCACAGCTTCATCACCGCCGCGACCTCGTCGGTATTTCCGGGACGCACCACGGCCGGCGTCGTGCCGCGGTAGACGCCGCGCCAGTCGAGCGCGTAGGGCTCGACCTCAGCGGGGTCGGTGATGACGTTCTGCGCGCCGACGGCGGCGGCGAGCTTTTCGATCAGGGAATTATCAGGCATGGTCGAAGTATAAACATCATTTGAGCTGCTCGACGGGCGCGCGTCAGGGGGAGGGACGGTGAAGGCCCCCAAAAAACAGGCCGGCATCTTGTGGATGCCGGCCTGCGGGACGAGCAGCGTCGGGTAGACGCCGTTCGGAACTCGAAGGGATCAGGCCGCCGCGAGGAGCTCGCGCAGGACGTACGGCAGGATGCCCCGGTGCTTGTAGTATTCGACTTCGATCGGGGTATCGATGCGCAGGCGCAGCGGCACTTTCTCGACCTTGCCGTCCTTGCGGGTGATCGTCATCGTCATGTCCTGCATCGGCGTGATGCCGTTTTCGATGCCGGTGATGTCGATCTGCTCGGAACCGTCGAGCTTGAGCGTCTGTGCGGTCACGCCGTCCCTGAACTGCAGCGGCAGCACGCCCATGAAAACCAGGTTTGCGCGGTGGATACGCTCGAAGTTGCGTACGACCACGGCTTTCACGCCGAGGAGCTGCGGGCCTTTGGCCGCCCAGTCGCGCGACGAGCCCTGGCCGTATTCATCACCGCCAAAGACGACCGAGGGGACGTTGTCTTTCTTGTAACGCATCGCCGCTGCGTAAATCGACATCTGCTCGCCTGAAGGCTGGTGGATCGTGATGCCGCCTTCGGTGCCGGGGAGCATGAGGTTCTTGATGCGCACGTTCGCGAACGTGCCGCGCATCATCACTTCATGGTTGCCGCGGCGTGCGCCGTAGGTGTTGAAATCGCTGATGGCCACACCGTGCGCCTGCAGGTACTCGCCTGCGGGGGAGCTCGGGCGTATGCCGCCGGCGGGGCTGATGTGGTCGGTGGTGATCGAATCGCCGAAGATGCCGAGAACGCGCGCGCCTTTGACGTCCGACACGCTGCCCGGCGTCATGCCGAAGCCGTCGAAATACGGGGGATGGCGCACGTAAGTCGATTTGTCCTGCCACTGGTAAGTCGCGCCGACCGCTGCAGGGATTTCGTCCCACAGCGGGTTGCCTTCCTTGAATGCACCGAACACTTTCTTGAACATCCCGGGGTCGGTCGCGAACTTCATGACTTGCGCCACTTCCTCCTGGCTGGGCCAGATGTCGCGCAGGAATACCGGTTTGCCGTCTTTGCCGGTGCCGATCGGATCTTTCGACATATCGATATTCACCGTGCCGGCGAGCGCGAATGCGACGACCAGCGGCGGACTCATGAGAAAGTTTGCCCGGATCGCCTGATGGATGCGCGCTTCGAAATTCCGGTTCCCCGAGAGGACAGCCGCGCCCACGATGTCGTTCTTGGTAACCGCCTCCTCGATCTGAGTATCGAGCGGCCCTGAGTTGCCGATACACGTCGTGCAACCATAGCCGGCGACGAAGAAGCCGAGCTGCTCGAGGTAAGGGAGCAGGCCCGAGTTCTTGAGGTATTCAGTCACGGCGAGCGAGCCGGGTCCGAGCGACGTTTTCACGCGCGCGTGCGGCTTGAGGCCTTTTTCGACCGCTTTCTTTGCGAGCAGGCCGGCGCCGAGCAGCACCCCGGGGTTGGAGGTATTGGTGCAGGAGGTGATCGCGGAAATCAGGACGTCGCCATGGCCGACGTCGATGCCCTGTTTGCCCGTCGGCTCGCGCTGTGTCATCTCGTTGGCTTTGCCGTAGCCGCCGTCGACGAAAGGCTTGGCCATCAGGCCCTGAAACGTCTCCTTGAGCGCGGGCAGGTCGATCCGGTCGTGGGGACGGCGCGGGCCGGCCACCGAAGGCCTCACGCTCGTGAGGTCGAGCTCGACCAGCTCGCTGTAATCGATTTCGCCTTTCTTCGGCATGCCGTACATGCCTTGCGCCTGGTAGTACGCCTTGACCATGGGGACGAGATGCCCGCGGCCGGTCATGGTCAGGAAGTCGCATGAGGTGTCGTCGACCGGGAAGAACCCGCACGTCGCGCCGTATTCCGGCGACATGTTGCCGATCGTCGCGCGGTCGGGAAGCGGCAGGGACGCCGCACCGTCGCCAAAATACTCGACGAACTTGCCGACGACTTTCTTCTGGCGCAGCAGCTGCGTGATGGCAAGCGCGAGGTCGGTCGCGGTGACGCCGTCACCGAGGCGCCCGGTGAGGTGCACGCCGACGACATCCGGCTCGAGGAAATACATCGGCTGGCCGAGCATGGCGGCTTCAGCTTCGATGCCGCCCACGCCCCAGCCCAGCACGCCCAGTCCGTTGACCATGGTGGTATGCGAGTCGATGCCCACGAGGCTGTCCGGATAGCACATGTCGCCTTTGGTCCAGACCACGCGCGAGATGTATTCCAGGTTGATCTGGTGGCAGATGCCGTTTCCGGGCGGGATGATTTCAAAAGTCTTGAACGCCTGTGCGCTCCACTTCAGGAATTCGTAACGCTCGCGATTGCGGGCGAATTCGACTTCCATGTTCTTGCGCAGCGAGTCGGGGGAGCCGTAGTGATCGACCTGGACCGAGTGATCCATGATCAGGTGGGCAGGGCACAGGGGCTCGATGAGATCGGGATTCTTGCCTTGCGCTTTGGTGGCTTCGCGCAGCGCGGCGAAATCGACGACGAGCGGCACGCCGGTCATGTCCTGCAGGAGCACGCGCGCGACGACGAACGGGACTTCCTCGGAGCGCTTGGCCGTCGGTTTCCAGCCGGCGATGTTCTTCAGGTGCTGTTCGGTGATCTTCAGACCGTCATAGTTGCGCAGCGCCGACTCGAGCACGACGCGTATGCTGCGCGGCAGGCGAGAGACCTTTCCCAGGCCGGCTTTTTCGAGCGCGGGCAGGGAATAGAACTGGCCGGTCTTGCCGTCGTAGCTGAACTTCTGCAGGGAATCGAAAAGGTTGTGGCTCATATAGGGTTGCTCCTGGGGCTGCGGCCCCGACGGCGGACGGTCAATCGTATTGGTTACTGTGAACAGGGAAGTGGCCGCGTACCGCTGTTAGGCGAAGAGAGCGGAAGGAACTGTCCGCGTAAGGCTTGGTGAAACCTGGCTGATTAACCTGACGTGACTCTCGAGACAGCCTGCAAAAGTAGCGGATCGCTCGTCAGGGTGTCAAGGTGGCGCGCCGAACCGCGATCAGAGGTGAACCATCGCGGCATCAGCGCGATGCGAAGCCGGCGACACAATGCCGTCATTCTTGGGTAAGATTCGCCATCCGCGGGCGGACCGCCCGCATCGCTCATCACAAAAAAAGAGCAGGCAGGGGCGGCATCGGCGCCTGCACTGAGGAGAGGAAAGCGAATGGCCGACCGCGTCATGTTCGTCTGCACACTCATCCTGGCCGGCGTCTATTTCTATGCGACGGAACAGCTGCCGAGTCTGGAGATCGGCGATCCTCTCGGCCCCAAGGCGTTCCCCAGGCTGCTCGTAGCAGGCCTCATCCTCACCGCAGTGGTCTTACTGCTCGAGCTGCTGCGCGCGCGCAAGACGCCTACCATCGCAGCGGAGCCCGATCCGCTCGATCGGGGCGCCCAGATGGTGGTCGCGGCTGCCGCGGGGTGGACGCTGGCCTATTTCCTTGTCTTCGAAACGCTGGGGTTCGTCATCGCCACCACCCTCTATCTGCTGGGGCTCATGGCCTACTTCAATCGCGGCAAGTGGGTTGCAAACGGGCTCACCGCGGTGCTCTTTCCCCTCGGCGGCTATCTCATGTTCAGCAAGCTCCTCGGCGTGACGCTCGCGCGCGGAATACTGCCTTTCTGAGGAGACGACTGTGGATACGCTGACTCACATACTCAACGGTTTCGCTGTCTGCCTGCAGCCCATCAACCTCTGGTACACGTTTATCGGCGTGTTCATGGGGACGATCATCGGCGTGTTGCCGGGGATCGGGCCTTCGGCCGGCATCGCGCTGCTGCTGCCTGTCACGTTCGGCATGGACCCGACCTCGGCCCTGATCATGATGGCGGGGATTTTCTACGGAACGAAGTACGGCGGATCGACGACTTCGATCCTCATCCGCACGCCGGGCGAAGCGGCCTCGGTGATGACGTCCATCGACGGCTACGAGATGGCGAAGAACGGCCGGGCGGGTGCAGCGCTCGCCGTTTCGGCGATCGGTTCCTTCATCGCCGGATCGCTGGGCGTGGTCGGCCTGACGCTGTTCGCAGTGCCGCTCACATCGATGGCGCTGAAGTTCGGGCCCGCCGAGTATTTCACGCTGATGGTATTCGCGATGACGGCCGTGGCGTCCCTGACCGGCGCCTCGCCCGCGAAGGGCATGCTGGCGACGATCCTCGGCCTGATGATCGCGACCATCGGTATCGATCTGCAAAGCGGACAGCCACGCTTCACGATGGGTGTGGCCGAGTTCCAGGACGGCGTCGGTTTCGTGGTCGTGGTGGTGGGGCTCTTCGCCCTGGCCGAGGTGTTTCGCGGCATGGAGGGCCTTTACAAAGGCACGGCCGCCGAGATGATCAAGATCAAGGGCAAGCTGTGGCTCACGCGCGACGAGTGGAAGCGCTCGATCGGCCCGATATGGCGCGGCGGTGTCATCGGCTTCATCATCGGCGTGCTGCCCGGCGCGGGCGGAACGATCGCCTCGATTCTGTCGTATACGACCGAAAAACGCCTGTCCAAGCATCCGGAGGAATTCGGCAAAGGCGCGATCGAAGGCGTTGCCGGCCCGGAAGCGGCGAATAACTCCGACACTGCCGGCGCGATGGTTCCGCTGCTCTCGCTCGGCATTCCCGGCGGCGGCGCGACTGCGGTGCTGCTCGGTGCTTTCATCATGTACGGGATACAGCCCGGGCCGCTGCTGTTCCAGAACAATCCGAAGCTGGTGTGGGGCCTCATCGACAGCATGTACGTGGGCAATGTGATGCTGCTCATCCTGAACCTGCCGCTGATCGGCCTGTTCGTGCGCTTGCTCTATATCCCCGCCGGCATCCTGTATCCGCTCATCGTGTCCATTTCGGTCATCGGGGCCTACGCGATCAACGGCAGCATGACCGACCTCTACCTCATCCTGTTTTTCGGCGTCGTGGGCTACGTCTTCGACAAGCTGTCGATACCGGTCGCACCTCTCGTGCTCTCACTGGTCCTGGGCGGCATGATGGAGCAATCGTTCCGCCAGGCGATGACGATATCGGGCGGCAGTCCGAAAATTTTCGTCAACAGCGGCATTACGATCACGCTCGTTGTGCTGTCTGTCGTGTCTATCCTGACGCCGTTCATCCTCGCCCGCTTCAAGGCATTCAGGAACGCGACGATCGCCGAAGCAGATTAAGCCCTCATGCAGTCGAGCGGGCGGGGTTCCCCTGCCTGCTTCATGCAATTCCAGTTCAGAATTTCATTCAGGATTAATCACAGTGCATCGAGTCACTCTCATTCCGGGCGATGGCATCGGCCCGGAAGTCACAGCTGCAGCCCGCGCGGTGCTGGAAGCATCCGGCGCGCAGCTCGAATTCGAAACCGCGACCGTCGGCCAGCAAGCCGAGCAATCCAGCGGGACGCCCTTGCCCGCGCCCGTGTTCGAGTCCATAGCGCGCACGAAGCTCGTCCTGAAAGGGCCGACGTACACGCCTTTCGGCGGCAACTACCGGATCCGCATTCAGCGACCCGGTCCCGATGGAAAAATGGAAGCGCGCAGCTATCCCAGCCTGGCCATCACGTTGCGCAAGGAGCTCGGCCTGTACGTGAACCTGCGGCCGATAAAAAACTATCCCAACGTGCCGTCGCGCTACAGCGGCGTCGATCTGGTCATATTTCGCGAGAACAGCGAAGACCTGTACATCGGTGAGGAGCGCATGGTCGATGCGGATACCGCCGAAGGCATCAAGCGCATCACGCGCGGCGCGAGCGCGCGGGTGTCGCGCTTCGGCTTCGACTACATGAGGAAGGTGGGGCGCAGGAAGATCACCATCGGCCACAAGGCGAACGTCATGAAAATGACCGACGGTCTGTGGCTCAAGGCCGCGCAGGACGTGGCGCAAGGCTATCCCGACATCGCCCATGACGCGCGCGTCATCGACGCGCTTTGCATGGAGCTCGTGATCAGGCCCGAGACATTCGACGGCCTGCTCCTGACCAATCTCTACGGCGACATCGTCTCCGACCTGTGCGCCGGACTGGTGGGCGGGCTGGGCGTCGCGCCGGGTGCGAACATCGGCGACGACTGCGCGATGTTCGAGGCGGTGCATGGCACCGCGCCCGACATCGCGGGGAAAGACCTGGCCAACCCCATGGCGATGATACTGTCGGCTGTGCTGATGCTGCGTTATATCGGGGACGCCAAGGCGGCTGACCGCATCGACGCCGCACTGACAACGGTGCTCGCGGAGAAGCAGGCGATCACCGGCGACCTTGGCGGAAAAGCGGGGACCAAGGCGTTTGCCGAAGCGATCGTTCGTAAGCTCGGGACGCCGTAACTGGCTATCGGAAAAAGGGGGTAAGCGTGGGTAAGCGGATAGTGGTAGTCGGGGCCGGTGCGATCGGCGGTTACGCGGGCGGGCACATGACCCGGGCGGGGCACGATGTGACCCTCGTGGATGCGTGGCCGGAGCACGTCGATTACATGCGCGAGCACGGGATCCAGCTCTCGGGCATGACGCAGGCCGAGACCCATTCGATCAAAGTCAACGCCGTGCACGTGACTGACGTGCAGCGCATTGCCAAGGAGCGTGCGGTCGACATTGCTTTCATCTGCGTCAAATCGTATGACACGGAATGGGCGACGCAGCTCATCAAGCTATACCTCGCGCCCGATGGCTACGTGGTCTCGCTTCAGAACTGCATCAACGAAGAGCGCATCGCCGCAATCGTCGGTTGGGGCCGCACGCTGGGCTGCATTGCGAGCCTGGTGGCCGCCGAGCTCACGCACGCGGGGCATGTGAAGCGCACGGTACCGCTGGGCGGTGATCATCAGATCGTCTACCGCGTGGGCGAAGTGCATGGTCGCGTTACGCCCAGGGCGAGCGAAGTGGCCGAGCTCCTGCGCAGCGCCGACAGCGCCAAGGTGACGACCAATCTCTGGGGCGAGCGCTGGTCGAAGCTCGTGGTGAATTCGATGCGCAACGGGCTGTCGGCGGCGTCCGGGCTTTCGGGCAACCAGCGCGATCTGACAGACGCTCCGCGCTGGCTCTCGATACGCCTGGGGTCCGAAGCGGTGCGAGTCGGCCAGGCGCTCGGTTACGAGCTCGAGCGCATGCTCGGGATGGAGCCTGAAACGCTGGCACGGGCCGGCGAGGGCAGCCAGGATGCCCTCACCGAGATCACCGACATCCTGGTTGAGAACGCGAAAAAACGCTCCGACGAGCAGCGCCCTTCGATGGCGCAGGACATGCACAAGGGCCGCCGCACCGAGACCGATTTCATCAACGGTTACGTGGCCGAACGCGGCGAGGCGATCGGCATGCCCGCGCCGACTCACGCGAGGATGAACGAGGTGGTGAAGCGCGTCGAGCGCGGTGAAGTGCCGGCCAGTGCGGATGTGCTGAAGAATCTCTGAGCGCGTTGACCGTGGCTCAGCGAAGTGGATGCGCAGGGGAGCTCTAGGACGATGACGCCGCAAACGATGTTCGAGAAGATCTGGAACCGGCACGTGATCGCCGAGGAAGAAGGCGAAGTGCTGCTGTACGTGGACCGGGCGCTGATACACGAAGGCTCGTCCCACGCGTTCGCCAGGCTCGACGCCGAGGGGCGCAGCGTCGCCCGGCCGCAGCAGGTGTTCGCCTTCACCGACCACTACGTGCCGACCACTACGTGCCGACCACCGGGCGCGAGCGGGGAGTCGAAGGTATTGCGAATCCCGAGATCCGCGACATGGTGAAGAAGCTCCATGCCAACGCGGCCCGCCATGGTGTCACGCTGTTCGGGATCGACGATCCACGGCAGGGCATACTCCACATCGTGCCGCCGGAGCAGGGCATCACCCAGCCCGGGCTGATGATTTGCGGCGCCGATTCCCACACGTCGACGCACGGCGCGTTCGGCTGCCTCGCGGCTGGCATCGGCGCGGGTGAAATGATGCACGTCATGGCCACGCAGATGATCTGGCAGCGCAAACCCAAAACGCTGCGCGTCAACGTCGATGGCGTGCTGGGCGCGGGCGTCAGCGGCAAAGACGTAATCCTGGCGATCATCGGGAAAATCGGTGTCGGCGGGGGCGTGGGGCACGTGATCGAGTATTCCGGATCGACTTTTGCCGCCATGACGATGGAAGCGCGCATGACCGTGTGCAACATGTCGATCGAAGGCGGTGCGCGTGCAGGCATGGTCGCGCCCGACGACACGACCTATGCCTACATGGAAGGCCGGCCGTATGCGCCGCAAGGGCAGCAGTGGAACGAGGCGCTCGAAAGCTGGAAAGCGTTACCGGGCGACGCGGGTGCGCTTTTCGACAAGGAAGTGACGCTCGACGCGGTTCAAATCGCGCCCATGGTGACGTGGGGCACCAACCCGGAACAAACGCTAGCCGTGACCGGCAGCGTGCCGGACCCGGCCGCAGCAGGGGACGAGCAGGCTCGCGCCGAGTACGCGGCCGCGCTCGACTACATGGGTTTGCAGGCAGGCATGGCATTGCAGGAAATCGCGGTCGATCGGGTGTTCATCGGGTCGTGCACCAACAGCCGCATCGAAGACCTGCGCGCCGCAGCGCAGGTGGCGCGGCTCGGCAAAGCGAAGGTGCCGGCGTGGATCGTCCCGGGCTCGCGCCTCGTGCAGCGCCAGGCGGAACGGGAAGGCCTCGACCGCATATTCCTCGACGCCGGCTTCGAGTGGCGCGAGCCCGGCTGCTCGCTATGCACCGCGATCAACGGCGACCAACTCAAGCCGGGCGAGCGCTGTGCGTCGACCTCGAACCGCAACTTTGAGGGCCGTCAGGGGTTCAAGGGCCGCACCCACCTCGTGTCGCCGGCAATGGCCGGGGCAGCGGCCATCGCC
>JBKJKJ010000417.1:0-9600 GCA_046597455.1 Burkholderiales bacterium | reverse complement strand
ATGAGAATCCCTTCGGGGCAATTGTGCTGCATCAGACTTTGATGGATCACTACGCTAAGCGGCTCCGCTCGGTGTATCTACCCGTTTTGAAACATCCAGATATAGCCGCCGATCTGGATATGTTTTGCGATGCTCACTATCCCGATCGAGGTCTCTATATCAGAAGCTTCAGTTTGCCCCACGAGGGATGATATGCCCCGCCAGAAGCGGATTTAAAGCCGGCCAGAAATGGGCTTATGGGTAGTCTCAAACCAAGTGGCGTACGCTCTCAAAGCAATCGGCGCGTTACAGTTCAGCGCTGCCGCACCCGCGACCGCAATACCCGAGGCGCCGGGCCTGCGCGTAGCGAGTAATTCGCGGGCCTCTTCGAGCCGGTCGGCGTTGAGGTAGGCCTTGAGCAGCGTGAACTCGATCAAGTCATGCTGCGCGCGGCTGCCGCCGATGCGTTCGTTTTGCCGTGCCAGCGGGGCGAGCGCGGCGATCGCATCCGTATAGTCACCGCGTTCGAACGCGACGAAGCCGCGCGCGAGCTCCGGCACGTAAGAGCCGGACGGGTAGCGTCCTTCTCGCGCCAGCTCGTCAATCTGTCGGGTGCGGGCAGCCAGCGCGGCATCATCGCGAATCACCGCGTGAGTGAGGATGACATGCAGATCAGCGAGCCCGGCGCCCGGCCGCGGCAGAGTGCTCGCGGCATAATCGTATAGCGTGCGCCATGCAGGTTCGTTACGCGGATGGCCCGCCAGCTCGGAGCGCCAGAGAAACGCTACGCCGTCCCATGTTTTCTGTTGCGGTCCGCCGGGGTGCCTGTCGGGCGCGATGGCGTCGCGGTAGCGCTGCTGCGCCCCAGTCCAGTTGCCCGCGCCCAGCTCCAACAGCGCGAGATGCCAGCTCAGATGTCCGTGGAACGCCCCATCGCGGGGATAGCTGGCGAGCCAGGAGGAGAGGAAGTCGCGACCGCCATCCGCATCACCGCTCTCATAGCAGACGTGCGCGACTCCATGGGCCGCATACGCGTTCTGCCGGTTGAGCATCACGGATCGCTCGATCTTCGGTCGCGCCTCCGCGACACGGCCATCCTCGCCGAGCGCGATCGCATGATAAGAGAGGAACCAGTAATCGTCGCCGTAGTGCGGGGCGAGACGGTCGAGCAACTGTGCGGTGCGCTGCTTCTGTCCAACGCGGCCCGAGCTGCCGATGAGACCGTTCGGATTTGCGGCCGTCGCTACCATCAACGCATCGCGCGGCCAGTTCGCCAGATGGGCATACAGGGCGTCGATGGCCTCGTCGGTTCGGCCCGAGAACGCAAGCTCGAAGAACCGGATATGCCCCGCCTCCCGTGCGGACACCCCGGCGGCCAGATGACTTGCCGCCGCCAGGGCCGCCCGCGCCTCAGCGGCCTTGCCCTCACGCATCAGGAGCTGGGCCTTGCCCGCATGCGCAAGCGCGAGGGCAGGGTCGGCGGCGAGGGCACGGTCAAAGGCCTCGAATGCACCAGGATACAGGGTGAGCGCCAGCTCGCAGCCCTGGACATAGGCGTCCCGTGCGGCGGCGGACGAAGTGGACACGGGGAGGTCATAGCGGTCTGCGAGCATCAGAATTCTCCACACCAAAGCTTCCAGAAAAATTATACGATTGCGGCTGCCCCGGCATCTCCCGGTTCTACATTGCGAACGCCGGTGTGACTGTAAGGAACCCCGAATGTCCCCTGTCACTGCCCCGCCGGCCGCGGAGCTCGTGTCTGTCGCCGGCGTCGAGCTCGATGTCCTGCGCCGAGGCTCGGGCAATCCGCTGCTGCTGCTTCACGGATTTCAGCACATCGATCCACGGCTGCCCGTCGTCGAGCTGCTTGCGCGTGACGTAGAGCTTATCGCACCGTCGCACCCGGGCTTCGGCCGCTCTTCGCGCCCTGCGGATTTCGGCACGGTCTACGACCTCGTTCATCTGTATCTGGCCCTTCTCGACACCCTGCCGCGGGGACCGGTGACGCTGATGGGGCTCTCGTTCGGCGGCTGGCTCGCGGCGGAAATCGCGGTCAAGGCCGGACGGCGCATCGACAAGCTGATCCTCGTCGACGCGCTCGGCATCAAGGTGAGCGACCGCGAGACGCCCGACATACTCGACGTGTTCAACGCGCATCCACAGGATGTCATCGCAAAGAGCTGGCACGACAGCCAAGCCTTCGCGCCGCGCTACGACGACATGGAGGACGACGAGCTCGTTGCCCGCGCGCGCAATTGGGATGCGCTGGCCCGCTACGGCTTTCACCCGTACATGCACAACCCGCAATTGAAGCGCTGGCTGCCCGGCATCAAGGCGCCCACGCTGGTGCTGTGGGGCGCATCCGACGGCGTGGTCAAGCCTGCGTATGGCGAGGCCTACGCGAAGCTGATTCCCAGCGCGCGCTTCGAAAGCATTGCCAACGCGGGGCATCACCCCGAGATCGAGCAGCCTGAAGCCCTTGCCGCGCGCGTGCAGGCTTTTTTGAACCAGTTGCAGAAGTAGGACGGGCAAACACGATGGACGTCTGGTACCAGTGCGAAATACCGTATCCCCACGTGCCGCAGGACGTGCTCGATCGCGCGCCGTCGGTGCGGGCGAGCCTGCCCAACCGCTACTGCGACCCCGGGGTGGCCGCCGATCTGTTCGAGGAATGCATCGACGAATTCCTGCTGTGCGATGAGCGGGGGCTCAACGTCGTCGCCATCGAGCACCATGCCGGAATCAACTCGCTCCTCTCCGCAAATCCCATGCTGGTGGGGATACTCGCGCGCCAGACGAGGAAGGCACGCATCCTGAGTCTGGGCACGCTGATCACGCTGCGTCCTGACCCGGTGCGCATCGCCGAGGAATACGCCACCGCGGACGTGATCAGCCGCGGGCGTCTCGAGATTGGCTTCGTCAAATCCGGCGGCAGCGAAGTGGCGTCGAGCAACGTCAGCTTGGTGGACAACGGCGAGCGCTACTGGGAAGCGATCGATCTCATCTCCAGGGCGCTGACCTCGCACGACGGGCCGTTCAGCTGGGAAGGCAAACACTTTACCCACCGGCATGTGAATATCTGGCCGCCCGCCTTTCAGCGGCCGCTGCCGCGGATGTGGTCGGCCACCGGAGACACATCCACGTCCGCGGACGTCGGCCGTCGCGGCATGGTGCACGCGCTGGTGTTGCGCGGCCCCGAAGGCACCCGTGCCGCGTTTGCGGCAAACCGCCGCGCGCGCGTGGAGGCCGGGCTGCCGCCTTCGACGACCGAGCACTTTGCCTACGCGGCGCTGGTCGCCGTGGGCGAAACGGAAGAGGAAGGTCTGCGTCTCGGCGAAAAGTTGCTGTGGTTTCTCAACATCAGCATGAAGTCGGCGCCGCAGTTCGGCAAGTTCCTGCCCGGGGCCGCGCCGCCCCAGGCCGCGCCGATGATTTACCGCACGAAGCCCAGGGTCAGCACCAGCGGCGAAAGCCAGCAGGCAGCAAGTACCCTGAAACCGTCGGCCGGCGGCGGCCTGATGGGCATGACGCCCGAAAGAGCCGTGGCACAGGGCATCCTGTTTGCCGGCACCCCCGACACGGTCTACAGGCAGATCATGGATCTATACAACTTTGTCGGCGGTTACGGGCATCTGGTGATGATCGGCCGCTCGGGCTTCATGACGCATGCGGAGACCGAAAAGAGCATCGATATTTTCGCGCGCGAAGTGTTGCCGCGGCTGAAGGCGATTGCCCCCGTAAAGGCCGGTTTTAATCAGCAGTAATCGCGCGGTTCGTGTCGCGACATGGGTGCGTAGCGGGACCGACGTCACATGCGAGCGCCATAACAAGAAGCTGCTGTTTCATCTTTCCGCCATTGCTGCCGCCCCCCCGAACGTTTCGTGCTTCAGTGGATCAATACGTCAGATCCTGGGCACTTCTCCGCGCACACACCAAGCTTTCGCTTTCAAGGTGAATGGACCATCGGCGCGATCACCGAGCAGGCGCGTGCGTATGCGCGCCTCGAGCTGCCGGCGCGGATCCTCTGGGAGCGACACGACGTAAGCGCCCCCAGGGCCGGCGCCTTTCGTAAACGGCTCCCAATAGTCGTTAAACGATGAGTACGCCTGGTCGATCACCAGGGGTTCTTCCTTCACATTGATGAGGCCAGCTTTCTTCCAGAGATCGCCAAGTTGCCCTTGGTGGGAAAGCTTCATATGGCGCTCGTCCTTGGGCTCGATCGCCGGATCCAACGCAATAGCCTCGTCCCAGAAGAATCTGAGCATCTGCATGCCCTGGTCGTAGTCCCAGACACAGGCGCTGATGATGCCTTGCGGACGAGTCACACGGCGCATTTCGGTGATCGCCTTGTTGTGATCGGGGACGAAATTCATGACCAGCAATGCCAAGGTGCTGTCGAAAGATGCGTCCTTGAACTTCAGCGCCTGGGCATCCCCGACCTCATATTGTACGCGGGTGGACTTGGCGTACTTCTGTGCGTAGGAGATGAATCCGTTGGACGGATCGACACCGACGATCTGGCTGGCGGGCATATTCGCTTCCACTGCCGCGGCCAGCGATCCGGTCCCCGTGCCTACATCGAGCACGCGGTCGCCGTTCCTGACGCCAGCAAACGCAATGTAGTGGGGCGCGAACAGCCGGCTCCACCTACCCATGAAGCGCTCGTAACCGGCGCTCGCAGCGAACATCTTTGCCTCCGCCTCGGTCACTGTGTTCTGGGCAATGGCACAGGGACTGAGGAGCGCGATTATTAAAGACGACGACCCGATTCGACCTGCCAATTTCCTCATGTCCGATCTCCTTCCAATGATTTGCGTGTCGTTGCTGGGGCGTGAGCCACGATCCATGGTTGCTGCAGTCCATGTTCGGTTCATGCTCATGTGGGCCTTACTCAATCGTATTAGACTGGCGAAGTTCATTGCCGACCGTTCGGGCGCATGCAGCAATTTTCACCGCGCTCAGCAGCGCAAGTCTTGGGAGAGTTCCGGAAAAGTTCCGGGAAAACGGGCAAAATACGGATGGCCGTGGATCAGCAATTCACCTTCGGGCAGGTTCGGTTCGACTCGCGAACCGGCGAGCTTTGGCACGACGGCAGCGTGGCCAAGCTGACGCCGCGCGCTGCCGCCGTGCTCTGTGCTCTCGCAGAGCGCGCGCAACAGCTCGTCACCAAGCAGGAGCTGTTCGACCGCGTATGGAATGGCCGCGTGGTCGGCGACGACGCGCTGACGTCCTGCATCCAGGAGTTGCGTGGCGCGCTCAAGGATGACGCACGCCGCCCGCGCTACATTGAGACCCGCCACCGGCGCGGATACCGGCTGTTGGTGTCGACCAGCTCGGCCGCGGTTGAAAGCAGTGGCCTGACCTCGCAGATCGAAGCGCCCGAACCGTCAGCTCTCGTGGGACGCGCCGTTGAACTGGCCGACCTTGCCCGCGCCTTCGACCAGGCGTGCTCCGGCCGGCGGCAGCTTGTGTTCGTGACCGGTGAGACCGGCATCGGCAAAAGCGCACTCGCCGATGCGTTTCTCGAACAATTACGCGTCGCGCGCTCTGTGCGGATCGCTTACGGCCAATGCCTCGACCATCACGGCGTCGGCGAGCCCTATCTTCCGTTAATCGAAGCGCTCACCCGGCTTGCCGGCGCGCCGGACGGCGCGGTGGTGAAGAACATTCTGGCTGCGCAGGCGCCGAGCTGGCTCGCGCAGATGCCCTCGCTGTGGACACGTTCGGAGCGCGGTGCGTTGGAAACTCGCGGCCGCGCGACACGCGAGCGCATGCTGCGCGAGCTGACCTTCGCGGTCGAGGCTGTGACAGTGCATCTTCCGCTCCTCGTCAGGCTCGAAGACATTCACTGGAGCGACGCTTCTACGCTCGACTGGCTCGCACATATCGCCCGCCGCCCCGAGCACGCACGGCTGATGGTGCTTGCGACGTCCCGGACCGCAGATGCTGCCGCCGCCAAGGCGGGTGTCAGCGGCCTGATCGCAGAGCTCGGGCTGCATGGACGGTGTAAGGAGATTGCGCTCCAGCCGCTCGATCTCAACGCGATCGAAGCCTACGTGCAGGCCCGCCTGAGAAGTGGAGCGGCGCAAGCGCGCGAGATGGCGCCGGCGCTGCTCGAGCGCACGGGCGGCAACCCGCTCTTCATGAGCAGCATCGTCGACCAGATGGTGCAGCAGCCTGTCGTGATGCCGGGTGCGGTTGTCTCGATCCCGCACGACGTGCGCCGCTTTATCGATCGACAGATCGACGATCTCGGCGAAAGCGACCGCACCCTGCTGACGGCGGCGAGTGTCATCGGCCGCGAATTCGCGACGGCGGCCCTCGCCGCGGCGCTGGAGAGCGAAGTCGAGTCAGTCGAGGGCGCTTGTGCGCGGCTGGCCCGCTACGGCATTTTCATTGTCAAGGCGGGGGCGACCGCGTGGCCGGATGGCACGCGCGCAGACCTCTACTCGTTCCGGCACGATCTCTATCGCGAGCTGCTGTACGACACCCTGCCGGCAACGCGGCGAGCGACGGCCCACGCACGCGTCGGCCGTCGTCTCGAAGCCGCCTGGAGTCATCGACTTGACGAGATCGCGGCGCAGCTCGCGGAGCATTTCGAACGCGGTCACGAGCCAGTGTGCGCGATCCAGCATCACCAACGCGCCGCCGCCAAGGCGCTGCGTCGCAGCGCCAATGCCGTAGCAATCGACCATCTGCGCCGCGCACTCGATGCGATCCGGAACATCGCCGACGCTGTCGACCGCGCCAGGATCGAGGTCGAACTGCGCGTCGCGCTGGGAGCCGCCTTCATCACGACGCGTGGATTTGGTGCGCCGGAAGTGCTGGATGCTTATTCGCGAGCGGAGGCGCTTTGCGATCGCCTGGGCGAGCGCGCCGATCTCTTTCCTGCGATCTGGGGCCAATGGATGTTCCGCACTGGCCGCGGCGAGACGACCGAAGGGCGCCGGCTGGGCGCAAGACTGCTTGCGCTGGCGGAAAAATTCGACGACACCGGCCTGAAGATCCAGGCCCATCACGCCATGTGGTCGACCTCCTTCGTGTGCGGCGAGCTCGCGCAGGCGCGCGCGCACGCCGACGCCGCGCTGGCGCTGTTCGACGCTGAGATGCATCGGTCCATGGCCTCGAGCTACGGCAATCATGATGCCGGCTGTTGCGCGCGCAATTTCAGCTCGATGGCGCTTGCACTTGCTGGCGATGGCGCAGCTGCGCGGGCGATGATAGTGGGTTCACTCGCGGCCGCGAGGCGCCTCGACGATCCGTTCTCGCTGGCCCTGACCCTCTATTTCACCTCAGCAGCAGCTCAGGTGCTCGGGGACGTGACGCTCGCCGCGGCCAATTCGCAGCTGAGCGTCCAAATCGCGGCCGAGCACGACCTCGCCCAACCAAAGGCCTGGAGCATGGGCATCGCCGGCTGGTGCCTTGCGGAGAGCGGTGAACTGGAGGAGGGACTGGCGCTTGCGACGCAGGCTATTGCCGCAATGCAGGAAATCGATTCGCGGCATTTCCTGACCTATTTGCTCGGCCTGCTAGCCGATGTGCACTTCAAGGCTGGGCACGACGCGCAGGCAATGAAAGCGGTACAGGACGGACTCGCGGCCGCGGAAGCTACCGGGGAATGCTTCTACAACGCCGAGCTTTTTCGGCTGCGCGGCGAACTGTTGGCGCGCACGCCGAAGGGCCGCAAGGAAGCCGAAGCCTCATTCCACGCCGCGATCAATGTCGCGGCACAACAAGGCGCCACGGCTTTGGAGCAGAAGGCAAGGGCAAGTTTGCGCCGTTGGCGCGGATAGCCGAAGCCCGCAGCCCGATGATTGGGTGCGAATGCGCTTGCCCATATCGTCCAAGTCCCCGGCCTCTGTCAGCAGACAACGTGCCCGTCTCCGCCCATTATGTTTCCGCCGAACAGCAGCTGCCGGTGCTGTGGGTCGTGTTCAACGATCGGCGCTGTTAGGCCGTGCGCGGCGCCACCCTCTGGCTCGGTCCCGACGGCTACGCTGCGGCCACGGAGCGCACGCCGCTCACCTACTTCACCGTCCTGCGATGCGTCGGCAGCCTGCGACCGTTGTTGGCGCGTTCGTGCTGGGGGCAGCAACGTTTGCGGAGGCGGGCGCGGCTCTCCGCGGCGATGAAGGCACGATCGCAGACGCCGTATTTCAACAGGTCGATCAGGAGCGGGATTGGTCCGAATTGAACCTGCCGCCTTGGCGGTCGAGTGATCGGCCGGTGCCCTATCCGGCGAGCGCGCCGTTGTGCTGCTGCACCAGCGTCATCTGCCTGTCGACGAGCCGCGCGTAAGCGCCGCGTCGCGCCGTCAGTTGGGCGTGCGTGCCGCTTTCGATGACGCGGCCGGCGTCGAGCACGAGGATGAGATCGGCTGTGCGTATCGTCGACAGCCGGTGCGCGATCACGATCGTCGTGCGATCGACCATCAAAGCGCCGAGCGCCGCGCGCACATGCGCTTCGCTCAGCGTGTCGAGGTGCGAGGTCGCTTCGTCGAGCACGAGGACCGGTGCGTCCTTGAGGAACGCGCGCGCGATCGCGATGCGCTGGCGCTGTCCGCCGGAGAGCTGCACGCCGCGCTCTCCGACGCGCGTCTGTAGGCCTTCGGGCAGGCCGGCGACGAACTCCGATAGCGCCGCCTGCTCGAGCGCCCTGCCGACCTCGGCCTGCGCCGCCGTGGGCCGGGCGAGGCGCACATTCGCTTCCAGTGTGTCGTTGAAGAGGTAGGTGTCCTGCGCGACCAGCGCAATGCGTTGGCGCAGCCCGTCGAGCGTGAGGGTTCTGAGATCCATGCCGCCGAGGCGCACCGAGCCCTCATCCGGGTCCCAGAAGCGCAGCAGCAGGTTGGCGATCGTCGTCTTGCCAGCGCCCGAAGGGCCTACCAGTGCGACCGTCGAGCCTGCGGCGACCTCGAACGACACGTCGGCCAGCGCGGGCCTCTGCCGTCGCGGATACGTGAACCGCACGCGGTCGAACTGAAGCGACGAGCCGCCGCGGGTGACGGGCGGGTCGAGCGGACCGTCGGTGACGCGAACGGGCTCTGCGTGCACGACGTGCAGCCGCCGCGTCGACGCGATGGTGTCCGCGAGCTGGCGGCCGACCTGTGCGATCTCGGACACCGGCAGGAACGCCGCGACCGAGACGAGAATAAGGAGCGGCAGCAGCGTCGGTGCGATCCACCCGTGTGCCGCCGCGTATGCCCCTGTACCGGCAATCACGAGACCGCCCAGGCCGGTCGCCGCTTCGAGCAGTTCACTCTGTCGCGCGAGGTCTTCGAGCAGCTCGAGCCGTGTGCGCTGGTAACGCCGCACGAGCCCCATGAACTCCTCGCGGCGGCGCGCCGTCGCCTGGAACGCGATCAGGTCGGACAGGCCCTGTATGGTCTCGGTGACGTGCGCCCCGAGCTGGCCCAGCGCATGTCGCGCCTCTGAACCCAGCCGGTCGATGCGCTGCCGGCCGATCCACGGCGAGAGCGCCGCGTACGCGAGGAACGGCAGGAGCGCGAGCGCGAGCGGCCATGCGGTGACACCGAGCACCGCGAGCACCGCGCACGGCACCAGCACCGCGACGAAAGCCGGCGCCACGGTATGCGCGAAAAAGTACTCGACGGTTTCGATG
>JBKJKJ010000353.1:0-3763 GCA_046597455.1 Burkholderiales bacterium | reverse complement strand
GGCGACACGCACCGAACGCGCCTACCGCGCCGGCATGCGCTATCTGCTCGTGCAGCTCACCTCCGGCATGCTGCTGCTGATCGGCGGCCTGCTGCACGCCGGTGAGGCCGGCTCGCTGCGATTCGATTACATCGGCCTCACGACCCTCGGAAGCTACGTGATGCTGGTCGCAATGGGCATCAAGTGCGCGTTTCCGTTCCTGCACAACTGGATGCAGGACGCCTATCCCGAATCCACACCCACCGGAACGGTCCTGCTCTCGGCATTCACGACGAAGCTCGGCATATACGCCCTTGCACGTGCGTTCCCGGGTACCGAAGCCCTGATCTGGATCGGTACGGCCATGGCGGCATTCCCGATTTTTTACGCGGTCATCGAAAACGACCTGCGTCGTGTGCTCGCTTACAGTCTGAACAATCAGCTGGGGTTCATGGTCGTGGGTATCGGGCTCGGCACCGAGCTCGCACTGAATGGCGCGGTTGCGCATGCGTTCGCGGACATCCTGTTCAAGGGCCTGCTCTTCATGTCGATGGGCGCGGTGTTGCTGCGGGTGGGCACCGTCAAGGGCAGTGAGCTCGGCGGGCTCTATAAATCGATGCCCTGGACCGCCGGCTTCTGTATTGTCGGCGCGGCTTCAATCTCCGCTTTCCCTTTTTTCAGCGGGTTCGTCACCAAATCGATGATCATGACGGCCGCGGCCGGCGAAGGTTACATCAGCGTCTGGCTTGTCCTGCTGTTCGCCTCGGCAGGTGTTTTTCACCACGCCGGAATCAAGATTCCATACTTCACGTTTTTCGCGCACGACTCGGGCAAGCGCTGTGAAGAGGCGCCGCGCAACATGCTGGTGGCCATGGCGCTCGCTGCGGCGTTATGCATCGCCATCGGCACCTTGCCGTCAGTCTTCTACCAGCTGCTGCCCTATACCTCCGACTATCAGCCCTATACCGCGTCGCACGTCGTCGATCAGATGCAGCTGCTGGTGTTTTCGGCACTGGCATTCTCGGTGCTCATGCGCACCGGCATCTACCCGCCGGAGCTGCGTTCGGTAAATCTCGATTTTGACTGGATTTACCGCAAGCCTCTCGCCGCACTGGCACGCGGCACGCTGGACGGGTTGAGTCGCGTCGGGAGTCGGATCGGCCGCCTGGTCAAAGCGCGCGGTGCGGCCATCGGCACGCGTCTGTACCGCTATCACGGGCCTGAAGGCGTCTTCGCCCGCACGCGATCGACCGGAAGCATGGCGCTGTGGACGATGATCATGCTTCTGGCGTATCTGCTGCTGTACTACCTCAGATAGCGATTCCCCGGGCCCAAGCCTCGGGGTGCGCGTCATCGCTAAGGCAAAACTTTCTCCGGGCTAGCCGGTCCGCTCACGCACTTTTCCTGCCACGCCTGCGCTGGTCGCGTTCTGCGGAAAAATCACGACGACAAGCGTTCCCATCCCGCCGGCGGGTGTGCGGATCTCCACCCGGGCGCCGTGCAATTGTGCGATTTCCTGCACGATCGCAAGACCCAGTCCACACCCGTTACCGCCCGAGCCGTCCAGTCGATAGAAGCGGTTGAAGACATTTTCACGCTCGCCTACGGGTATGCCCTGCCCGTCGTCCTCGACCTCGATTCGCGTCTCGCCCACCGCGCAGCGGATGCGCACGGTCACCCGCCCGCCGGACGGGCTGTAGGTGATGGCGTTATCGACCAGGTTCGACACCATCTCACCCAGCAGGAACGGACTGCCCTGCACCAGGGCATGCTCGAGCTCCAGACCGAAGTCGATGTTCTTGGCGATGGCCTGCGGCATCCACTGTCCGACGACGTCCTCGATCGGCCTGCGGATATCCAGTATTTCCATCCGGGTATCGAGGTTGCCGCCGACGTCTGCTTTTGCCAGCGTCAGCAGCTGATTGACCAGATGCACGGTGCGCTCGGTGACCGGTGTCAGCATGGCCAGTGCATGCCGCCACTCCAGGGGATCGTCACGACTGAGCGCGTACTCCACCTGCATGCGCAGGCCCGCCAGCGGCGTGCGCAACTGATGCGCCGCGTTGGCGACGAAATGCTGTTGCGCATGGAGCATCGTGGAAAGCTGGGCGAGGAGCTTGTTCAGGGCCACGGTCAGCGGCTGGACTTCCACGGGCGAAAGCGATTCGGGCACCGGATGCAGGTCACGCGGCGAGCGCGCCTCGATCTCGGCACGCAGCCGTTGCAGCGGTTCCAGTCCCTTGCCCACGCCGAACCAGATCAGCACCGCCGCGGTCGCGATCAGCAGGATCTCGATGAAAATAACGCCGGTGAGAATCTGCCGTGTCAACCGCGTGCGCTTGACGGTCGTCTCGGCGACCTGGACCGTGAGGTTGCCCGATTGCTGGTTCAGAACCATAGCGGCGATGCGCACCTGCTCGCCGTGGATCCTGCTGTCGTAGAACAGCTCCTGAGTCAGGCCTTTACGCGATGGCGGCTTGAGCTCTTCATCCCCCGCGATCAGCCGTCCGTCGGTGCTGTGCACGGAGTAATAGACGCGATCGTAGTCGTCCGAGCGGAATAGCGTATCGTCCCCGGAGGTAACCGTCAGCGCCGAGTAGTCATCCGTGGCGGCGATCAGACGTGCGATCGAATGCGCGGTATCCATCAGCGCCCAGTCGAGCGCGGTGGTCACCGGATGTAGCGCTATGGGGTACCCGAGTAGGGCAGTGAGCAGCAGCAGGCCGGAAAGCGGCGTGAGCAACCATCTGAAAAGCAGCCGACGTATGCTTTCCGGCGTATCCCCGCTATTTGTCGATGTAGTAGCCAAAACCGCGTATCGACTGTATGCGTATACCCGCCGGCTCGAGCTTCTGCCTCAGGCGTGAGATGTGTACTTCTACCGAGCTGTGACTCACCTCTTCCTCCGAGCGGCTGAGCGCCGAAATGATCTGGTCCTTGTTTACCATTTTGCCGGCCCGCAACACCAGAAATTCAAGCACTTTCCACTCCCGCCCCGTCAGCCGCAGCGGAGCGTCCGACAGCCACGCCCGCTTGCCCTCGAGGTCGAGGGTGAGCGGCCCGTACGCCACGCGTGCGTCGGCCGTAACCTGTCCCCGCCGGACCAGGGCGCGCAGGCGCGCTTCGAGCTCGAGCAAAGCGAACGGCTTGACCAGGTAATCGTCCGCGCCGACGTTCAGACCCCGCACGCGATCCTCGACTGAATCGCGCGCTGTCAAGACCAGCACAGGCACCTGGCGATCGCGCGCGCGAAGCCGCCGCAGCACTTCAAAACCATCCATGCCGGGCAGGCCGATGTCGAGTATCACCAGCTCGAATTCGTCGTTCGCCAGCACCGCATCGGCTTCGGCGCCGTTGGTCGCGAGCTCCGTGGCATATCCGGCCTGCTGCAAATACCGCGTCAGCCCATCGGCCAGGACATGATCGTCTTCTACAATCAATACTCGCATATAAAGCAGTCCGGCTGTTGATCGAGCTGGATGTCGGTTGCAGTACATCGGACCGCGGATCCCACGCCGCGCGCGGTGCGAGGGTCGTGGCGTACCCGGGGAACGACGACACCGCAGGGCGTTGCCGCACGATGCGCGGCCTTCCGACTGACCGCGGGCAGGGCCGTGCTCTTGATCCGGCGAACGCGGAGAACCGGAAAGCCGCCGACCCCGGGAATGCTACCGGCCCGGCTGTCGACCGGTACCAGCGGGGCTCGCCGAACGTTCGCCGCCTGCTTCTCTGATCGGCGTCGCCCGGCCATACGCGTGCACCTCAAGAAAAAGCCCGGTCCGCT
>JBKJKJ010000313.1:0-8448 GCA_046597455.1 Burkholderiales bacterium | reverse complement strand
GTTGACGTCCAGCGGGTTGGGACGTCCAGTGCTGACGTTGCAGAACCTGCAGCGCCGCGTGCATTTGTCGCCCATGATCATGAAGGTTGCGGTGCCTTTACTCCAACACTCGCCGATGTTGGGGCAGGAGGCCTCTTCGCACACCGTCACCAGCTTGTTGGCGCGCACGATGTCCTTGATCTCACGGAAGCGGCCCGAGGGGGACGCCGCCTTGACGCGGATCCAGTTTGGTTTGGGCAATCTTTCGGCGGGATCGATCTCTTCGCGTTTGGTCTTGAGGCTACCCCTTTGTTTGCCAAGACAAATGTCGATCACGCCTGTCAGCGACGTGGTTTCGGTTGTCATAGCGTCCTGAGTAACCAAGTTACGCCTCACGCGCCAAAGCAAGAAATTCCGTGCGCAGCGCCAGATTGGTTAGAAGTTCGCCGAGCATGGCTGACGTTATGATTTCCTCTCCCTGGGTGCGAATGCCGCGGCTTTCCATGCACGTGTGCCGGCAGCGAATGCCCACGCCGGCCGCTTTCGGTTCCAGATGGGTCATCAATCAAGGCGTTGGCAATTTGACTCGTGAGCCGTTCCTGCACCTGCAGCCGCCTGGAAAGGCAATCGACCAGGCGCGTCAGTTTTGACAAGCCCACTATTTTTCCGTTGGGAACATAGCCGATCGTGGCGCGGCCAAAGAAAGGCGCTAGATGGTGTTCGCAATGGCTATAGAGAGGGATGCCGCGTACGACGATGAGTTCGTTGTACTCCTGCGCCCCGTCTTCGAACGTTTTTAGACATTCAGCCGGGTCTTGGGCATATCCGGCAGTCCAGTGCTTCCAGGCCTTGGCGACGCGGGACGGTGTTTCGACAAGGCCGGCTCTATCGGGGTCCTCCCCCAAACTGGCCAGAAGCCGGCGCCAGTCCTGCTCGGTAAATTGTGGTTCTGACATCTGTGCGTTTCTTATATGGGTTGCGACCTGTAAAACGGCTTTTCTGACAACTTTCAGCGTGAACTTTTGATTCACACGATTCCTTGGCCTTATCGAGCCTGTTGCCGATCCTGCTCTGACCCAATCAGCCATTGCAAACCGACCGAGGAACGAGCTATTTAGATGGGCCCTGCTGAATGGTCGATGAATGCCCGGCTTCCTCCAGGGTCATGGCGATGATGTTCAGTGCGTGCACCCGCTCCGGCATCCAGTCGGACACGGCGTCATAGACCAGCCGATGTCGCGCAAGGCGCTGCAATCCATTGAACCTGGCGTCGATCACCCGGACTCGAAAATGACCAGCGCCACCCGCGGCGCCGGCGTGGCCGACGTGCAAATGGCTCTCGTCCTCAACCTGGATCACGGCCTCGGGAAATGCCCGCAAAAATCGTTCCAGCAATGCATCGTGCGTGGGTTTAATGACGTCTTTTTTCTGCATGTTTTTCTCGTATATGGTGCGCACCGGACTTGATGTCCGGCGAGACCCTAAGATGAACAACGAACTGATGACCCGCATAGACCGCAGCCAGCGGATCACTTCCCGGCAGGACGCGGTTGCCCGCCAACGCAGCGAGCCATGGCTCGCGGCCGAGGTCTTGCGGGCCGAGGCCGACGAGCGCGGCAGCCGCCGGCGAAGCGGCCACCAGATACGGATCGGGCATGGCTGTGAGCGCCAGCCGCGTGTAAAACGTTGCCGGCAGCCGGGCAAACGAGTTGTCGAAAGCGAGCATGGCGCCTGCGAGAGGAGGGTCGAGGTCAACGACAGACGGAAACGCGATGTTCATGACTGTTCCAAAACCTAAACAGCCACGACTTCGATGTTCGGTTCAATCGACCGAACCAGATTCTCGATGCCGCGCAGCGTGCCGGATATCGAGCTCGGACAGGTTCCGCATGCGCCTTGGTAGTGCACGCTGAGCTTGTTGCCGTCGAGGCCGATCACGTGGAGGTCGCCGCCATCGCCTTGCAGCGCGGGGCGGATCTGCTCGTCGAGCAGCACGTTGATCCTATCGAGGCGCTGCTGATCCCCGGGGCTTAGGCCGGCGATTGCAGTGGTCGCCGCCGCAACCGTGGTGGCCGATTGTTGATCCGCCGCCGGCGCGCCGCGGATCGGCTCGGCGACTTTGCGCACCAACTCCGGCCAGTCGGCTTCGCCGTCCTGTGTGACCGTGAGCCAGCGATCGACGTAAAACACATTGGTCACGTGCTCGATGTCGAATAGCGCGGAGGCAAGCGCATCGTCCTTCGCCTGCCCGGCGTTTTCATACGAGCGCGTTATCCCCCAGGTCAATGGCTCCCTGAGGGTGAACTTCACCGCGTTCGGGTTGGGCGTGTCTTCAATTTCTGCTATTTTCGGCATCACACTCTCCTGAAAGCGGGGCCACCATCCTGGTGCCGAAAATACGGCAACCCCGTTGAATTGATGCCCCGCTTATCATCCGTTTCAATGTCATCAACCCACCGCTGAATTGATCAACTTCTGCAATTCACCTTGGCTGTACATCTCGCGCACAATATCGGCGCCACCGACAAATTCGCCCTTGATGTAGAGCTGCGGAATGGTTGGCCAGTTGGCATAAGCCTTGATGCCATCGCGGATTTCCGGGTCGGCCAGCACGTCCACGGTGGCAAAGTCCTGCACACCGCACGCCTTGAGTATCTGCACTGTCGCGCCGGAAAAACCACACTGCGGGGACTGCGGCGTTCCTTTCATGTAAAGCACCACGGAACTTGCTGTTACCTGATTGCGAATTTTTTCCTGTACGTTCATCTTTCACCTCTCCGAAGTTATTTCATTGCCACTTGTGCCCAGCCTTCAGGCGTAAATGTGCGCATGGACAGCGCGTGAATTTCCGCGCGCATACGTTCTCCCAGTGTCAGATACACCAATTGATGCTGCTGCACCATGTTCATGCCGGCGAATCGCGGGCTCACGATCACCGCCTCGAAGTGCTGGCCGTCATCGCCCAGCACTTCCACGTGATCGCAGGCCAGCCCATTCATGATGGTGCTTCTCACCTCATCCGCTGTCATCCTCTTGCCCTCTCTATCGGGTACTCTGTGGCGAAGGGTCTCATCAAGCGTTGCCGATCGGCGCGCGCATCGGATCATTCTCGGCTTCGGTCGACGTGCTGGCGACCGAATTAAACGCGGCGTGCAGGGTGTGCCACGGCAGGATCGCGCACTTCACGCGCGTGGGGAGGTCGTGCACCCCCGAGAAAACGGTCAACCGGCCCAGGTGATGCGGCGCTGTCGCCGGATCGAGCTTACCCGTAGCCATATCGCGAAACTCCCGGATCAGCTGTTCGGCGTCGGCGCGCGTCTTGCCTTTCACCGCACTGGTCATCATGGATGCCGATGCCTTGCAGATCGCGCATGACTCGCCTTCGAAAGCGATCGCCTCGAGCGCATCATCGCCGACTTTCACCCCGAGCTGCAGGCGGTCGCCGCACAGCGGGTTCACGCCTTCGGCCTGGTGTGTTGCATCCGCCAGCGTGCCCCAGTTCCGCGGCTTGCGGTTGTGGTCGAGGATGACTTCCTGGTAAAGCTGTTTGGTGTCTGCCATAAAAACCTACGACGCGTCCTGCGCACGAAAAAAGTAACCCAGCCGTCTTGCGGCGCGACCGATGTCTATTGAAACCATCATCCGAAAACCTTCTGGACCTTGCGGATAGCCGCAACCAGCGCGTCGACTTCCGGCAGGGTGTTGTAGAACGCAAAGGATGCGCGGCACGTCGCAGGCACCTTGAAATGCTGCATGACCGGCTGCGCGCAATGGTGGCCGGTGCGGATCGCCACGCCCTCTTCGTTCAACAGCGTACCGACATCGTGGGGATGAACGCCTGCCACGGCGAACGACAGGACAGCCGCCTTGCGCTCCGCGCTGCCGATGATGCGTATCCCCGGTGTGCGGTTGACCTCGGTCGTCGCATAATCCAGCAGGTCGGTCTCGTGGGCGGCGATCGTCTCGATCCCGATGCCAGTCAGATAATCGATCGCTGCCCCCAGACCAATCGCTGCGGCGATCGGCGGCGTGCCCGCCTCGAACTTGTGCGGAATCGTGTTGTACGTGGTCTTTTCGAACGTCACTGACAGAATCATGTCGCCGCCGCCTTTGAAAGGCTGCATCTTCTCCAGGAGCGCGGCTTTGCCGTAAAGGATGCCGATCCCGGTCGGACCGCACAGCTTGTGTCCCGAGAATGCGTAGAAATCGCAGTCGAGATCCTGCACGTCCACCTTGAGGTGCGGGGCGGCCTGCGCACCGTCCACCAGCACCGGCACGCCGTGCTCGTGCGCGATCGCGATCATCGCTTTCACAGGATTGATCGTGCCAAGCGCGTTGGAGACGTGGCTCAGCCCGACGAACCGGGTGCGAGCGTTGAACAGGCGTTTGTACTCGTCGACGTCGAGCTCGCCGCGCTCGTTGATCGACACGACGCGGATCTTTGCGCCGCGCTCTTCAGCAAGCATCTGCCACGGCACGATGTTCGAATGATGCTCGAGCGTGGTGAGGATAATCTCGTCGCCCTCGCCGATGAACTTACGGCCGTAGCCGTGAGCGACGAGGTTGATGCCTTCGGTCGTTCCGCTCGTGAAGATGACCTCGCGGTCTTCGTCGGCATTGATGAAGCGCTGCACCTTGCGGCGCGCCGCTTCGTACTCCGCGGTGGCCTTCTCTGAAAGATAGTGCACTGCGCGGTGAATGTTCGCGTGCTCGCTCGACTGGTATTGCACCAGGCGGTCGATGACGGGCTGGGGCATCTGGCTGGAAGCCGCATTGTCCAGAAATACCAGGGGCTTGCCGTTAACCTCGAGCTTCAGTATCGGAAAGTCGGCGCGTATGCGCTCGACATCGAAAGCGTCGCCCTGCACTGCCGTGGAATGTATGGCGGTCATCGTATGTCCCGTTATGCTGCCGCGCCGGTCTGCGCCATGACTTCGCGCTCGAGCCGCTCCACGAGCGAGCGAACCGTAATGCGCTCGATCACCGACGCGGCGAACGCATAGGTCAGCAGGTTGCGCGCGGCCTGCTCGGGAAGGCCGCGCGTGCGCAGGTAGAAAAGCTGCTCCGCATCGAGCTGCCCGACGGTGGCGCCATGCGCGCATTTCACGTCGTCCGCGAAGATCTCGAGCTGCGGCTTGGTATCCACCGTGGCTTTATCGGATAGCAGCAGGTTGCGGCTTTGCTGCGAAGAGTCGGTGAGCTGCGCACCGGGGCGCACCAGAATCTTGCCGTTGAAGACCGCGTGCGCCGCGCCGCCGACGATGGTCTTGTGCAACTGCGCACTGCGCCCGTTCGGCTGCGCGTGATCGATCAGGGTATGGGTGTCGGCGAGCTGTCGTTCCGAAATCAGGGCGAGACCGTCCATCTGCGCGAAAGCACCTTCGCCATTCAGGGCGACGTTGAGGTCGTAGCGCGAAAGTCTTGCCCCGAAGCTGATCGTCTGGGAAATGTACGAGGCATTGCCCGCAACGCTCACCGCGCACGTCGCGATATGGAAAGCACGGGCGCTCTCGCGCTGCAGCTTGATGTGCCGCAAGGTTGCACCCGATTCGACAGCGACTTCAGTCACGGCATTCGAAAAATACGCCTCATCCGAAAGGCTCTGGTGCTCCTCCACCACCGTGCACTGCGCGCCGGCCTGCGCGAGTATGATGCAGCGCGGGTAGGCGGCGATCCCGGCCTGGCTCGCGAGATGAAGCACGTGCACAGGCTTCTCGCACACGGCGTTCCGGGGCACCACGATCACGGCGGCATCGTGGAGATGCGCGGTGTTGAGTGCGACGAAAACGTTTTGCTCGAAGCCTGCGAGCCGCCCCAGGTGTGTTTCGAGACGCGGCCCCTCGTGCTTCAGCGCTTCGACGAGCGGTTCGACGCGCACTGCGCCCGGAGAACCGCCCACGCCGCTGGATAATGCCGGCGCGTAGCGGCCATCGACAAATACGAGTCGCGCACCGGCTTCGGGGATCACATAAGGGGCGATCGCTTCAGCGCCGGTGACGCGTCCGGGCTCGGGCGCCCGCACGGGCAGGCGCGTGAGCGCCGACAAGTCTGTGAATCGCCACTCTTCGTCGCGCGTCGTCGGGACAGACAGCGCATTGGCGCGCTCGAGCGCGGCGCCGCGGCGCGCGTCGAGCCAGGCGTGCAGCGTGCCGGGCAGTTCGCGCGTGCCACTGAGCAGCGCGTCTATATAGGGGTGAACTGCGGTCGCCATGGTCTTCACGCAGCCGTCGCAGCGGCCTTGCCGTGCCCGGCCGCGCGGTCCCGATCCCGAGCCTCTTCCACGACCCAGTCGTAGCCGCGGCTTTCGAGCTCGAGGGCAAGCTCCTTGCCGCCGGTCTTGATGATGCGCCCGCTTTCCATCACGTGCACGTAATCGGGCACGATGTAATTGAGCAGGCGCTGGTAGTGCGTGACGAGCACGAATGCGTTCTCGGATTTGAGCAGACCATTGACGCCGTTCGCGACGACCCGCAAGGCATCGATGTCGAGGCCCGAATCGGTCTCGTCGAGGATCGAGAGCCTGGGCTCGAGCGTCGCGAGCTGCAGAATCTCGTTGCGTTTCTTTTCACCACCGGAGAAGCCTTCGTTGACGCTGCGGCTGAGAAACGCGGGATCCATTTCGAGCAGCTTCATCTTCTCGCGGATGAAATCGTCGAATTCGAGCGGGTCGAGCTCTTCTTTCCCGCGTGCACCCTGCACCGTGTTGTAGGCCAGCCGCAGAAACGCGCTGTTGGACACGCCGGGAATTTCAACCGGATATTGAAAGCCCAGGAAAATTCCGGCGCGAGCGCGGTCCTCAGGCTCCATCGAGAGCAGATCCGTGCCTTCGAAGCGAACCGTGCCGCCGGTCACCTCATAAGCCGGATGCCCGGCAAGCACTTTCGCGAACGTGCTTTTGCCCGATCCGTTGGGCCCCATGATCGCGTGGATTTCGCCTTCGCGCACCGTAAGTTCCATGCCCTTGAGGATTTGCACGCCGGAAACGTTCGCGGTCAATCCGCTCACCTCGAGCAAAGCCTTGCCAATCTTTTTCGCCGAGTCTTTTTTCATCCTACGCTGCCTTCGAGCTTGAGGCCGAGCAGCTTCGTCGCTTCGACGGCGAACTCCATCGGCAGTTGCTGAAACACTTCCTTGCAGAAGCCATTGATGATCATCGAGACCGCTTCCTCGGTGCCAATGCCGCGCTGGCGGAAGTAGAAAAGCTGGTCTTCGCCGATCTTCGACGTCGTCGCTTCGTGCTCGACTATCGCCGTCGGATTGTTCACCTGGATATAGGGGAACGTGTTCGCGGCGCACTTCTGCCCGATCAGCATCGAGTCGCACTGTGAATAGTTTCGCGCGCCGGCCGCTTTCGCGCTAATTTTCACCAGCCCGCGATAGCTGTTATTCGAATACCCGGCCGAGATGCCTTTGCTGATGATGGTGCTGCGCGTGTTCTTCCCGATATGGATCATCTTGGTGCCGGTATCGGCCTGCTGGTGGTGATTCGTCAGCGCCACCGAGTAGAACTCGCCGATAGAATTGTCACCGAGGAGCACACACGACGGGTACTTCCACGTGATCGCCGAGCCGGTTTCCACCTGCGTCCAGGAAATCTTCGAGTTGGCGCCCTGGCACAGCCCGCGTTTGGTCACGAAGTTGTAAATGCCACCCACGCCGTTCGCGTCGCCCGCATACCAGTTCTGCACCGTCGAGTACTTGATGTCGGCGTCGTCCAGCGCCACCAGCTCGACCACCGCCGCATGGAGCTGGTTGGTGTCGAACTTGGGCGCGGTGCAGCCTTCGAGATAGGACACTTTCGCGCCCTCTTCGGCAATGATCAGCGTGCGCTCGAACTGCCCGGAATCCTGGGTGTTGATGCGGAAATAGGTCGACAGCTCCATCGGGCATTTCACGCCCTTGGGGATAAAACAGAAAGAACCGTCGGTGAACACGGCGGAATTGAGCGCGGCATAGTAGTTGTCACCGGTCGGCACCACCGAACCCATGTATTTGCGCACCAGCTCCGGGTGGTCGCGAACGGCATCGGAAATTGAACCGAAGATGATGCCGACTTCGGCGAGTTTTTCCTTGTACGTCGTCGTCACCGACACCGAATCAAAAATGACGTCCACCGCGACGCCCGCCAGCGCGGCACGTTCGTGCATCGGCACGCCCAGTTTCTCGAAGGTGCGCAGCAATTCCGGATCGACTTCGTCCATGCTCGTGAGTTTGGGCTTGGCCTTGGGCGCGGCGTAGTAGCTGATCGCCTGAAAATCGATTTTCGGGTAATGCACATTCGGCCACTTCGGCTCTTCCATCGTCAGCCAGTGACGATAAGCCTGCAGTCGGAATTCCAGCAGCCATTCCGGCTCCTTCTTCTTCGCCGAAATCATGCGAATGACGTCTTCGTTCAAGCCCTTGGCAAGCGTGTCGCTTTCAATATCGGTGCTAAAGCCCCATTTGTATTCTGTATTATCCATGGGAAAC
>JBKJKJ010000146.1:0-10101 GCA_046597455.1 Burkholderiales bacterium | reverse complement strand
CCAGAGCGGCATCCCACCTTACCACCACTGCACCGCCCGTTTCTCCATCTCGTCTTGGCCCGCCCGCGGCGGGCCTTACCCCGCTCAGGACGAACGGATTTTGAAGGGGCCTTACGGATCGGGCGACGAGCGCGACACCGCCTCGGGCGTCTTTGCACGGCCTGCGCGAGCCGATCGGATTCTTCGGTGGCACGACGGCGTCTATCGCGCCGTCACGGCCGCCTTCAACGCCGGCATAGACGCACCGGTCAGCGTCGCATTACACTTTGGCCCAGGCGCCGCATGCGCTCGCATGCTAAAAAGTGCCGCTGATAATCCCGGAGTGAGGAGAACATGAGAGTCGCTGGCGTATCGCTGTGCCTGACCCTGCTCGCCGCAATCGCAGGGCCCCTTCCCGCCGCAGCACAGAAGTATCCAGACAAAGCCGTGCGCATGATCGTCGCGTTTCCGACCGGCGCCTCGCAAATCCTCGGGCTCCTCGTCTCCGAAAAGCTGCGCGACGCGCTCGTACAACCGGTCGTGCCCGACTTCAGGCCGGGCGCCGGCGGCAACCTCGCAGCCGAGCTCACCTCGAAAGCGCCCCCGGACGGCTACACGCTGCTGCTGACGAGCGGTTCGATCGCCATCAGCCCCAGCCTCTACAAGAAGCTCGCCTACGGCATCAAGGATTTCGCGCCGATATCGCTGCTCGCAACGGTTCCGAACGTGATGGTCGTGCACCCGTCGGTGCCCGCAAAAAACCTGCAGGAGCTCGTCAGGCTCGCCAAAGCCCATCCCGGAAAGCTGAACTTCGGCTCGGGCGGCATCGGCTCGGGAAGCCAATTGGGCAGCGAGCTGTTCAAGGCGCTCACGAAAATCGACATCGTTCACGTCCCTTACAAAGGTGCGTCGATCGCGATGAACGCAATGCTCGGCGGTGAAGTCGACATGGTCGTGTCGACGGTTCCGGCGACGATTCCGCTCATCAACGCTGGCAGGCTGAGGGGGCTGGTGGTGATGGCACCGCAGCGCGTCGCAACGCTGCCGAAGGTGCCCAGCGCACCCGAAGCGGGCATGCCCGAGCTGCTCGTCACGACCTGGTACGGGCTGTTCGCGCCTGCGGGCGTGAAACCGGACGTCGTCGAGCGCCTCAACAGCGAAGTCGGCAAGTTCATGCGCGCGCCCGAGACCGTAGCACAGCTCAATAAAGTAGGGCTCGACGCGGCGCCCGACTCGCCGGCCGAGTTCGCGAAGTTCATCGGCGAAGAAACCGAGCGCTGGGCGAAAGTGATCAAAGCCGCGAATATCAAGGTCGAGTGAATACCACGGGAGTAGTGATGCTGAAAATCGGAGTCATGCTGGGCGACGACATCGGGCTCGAAGTCGTTCCCGAAACAGTCAAGGTAATGAAAGCGGCCGCGGCCGCCGCGGGCCTCGAAGTGGAATGGCAGGAGCTTCCGCTCGGCAAGATCGGTCACGAGCAGCACGGCCATACGCTGCCCGAATCCACGGTCGAAGCGTTGAAGAAGACCGACGGTTTCATCAGCGGGCCGATCGGCCACAACGCCTATCCGCGCAACGATCCGACATGGATCATGCCGCCGGTGCGCAAGCGTTTCGATCTCTACGCCAATGTGAAACCGGTGAAGTCGTATCCGAACCTGCCGTCGATCCACAAGGACGTCGACATCGTTTTCCTGCGCGAAGTCACCGAAGGCATGCAGGCGAGCGGAACGGTCGTCGCAGGCAATGGCGAATTCCGGCCGAACGACGAGATCTCGATCGGCTCGCGGGTGGTCACGCGTAAAGGGGCGAGCCGTGTTGCGCGCGAAGCGTTCGAGATCGCGCGCACCCGCAAGCGCAAGAAAGTCACCGCGGTGCACAAGGAACCGGTCTACCGACTCGTGTGCGGCATGTTCGCCGAAGAGTGCCGCAAGATGGCGACGAACTATCCCGACGTGGAGCTCGAAGAGGTGCTCGTCGACGGCATGGCGATGAAGCTCGTCATGAAACCTCAGCAGTACGACGTGGTGGTGACGACCAACCAGTTCGGCGACATCCTCACCGACGAAGGGGCGGGCCTCGTCGGCGGTCTGGGCCTCGCACCGGGTCTCGTCATCGGCGAGCACCACGCCATGGCCCAGGCCACGCACGGCTCGGCTCCCGATATCGCAGGCAAAGGCATCGCGAACCCGTACGCGATGATCATGTCCGGGAAAATGCTGTTCGAATGGCTGGGACGCAAGCACAACAACCCCAAGGCGACGCAGGCGGCCGCACTGATCGACGCGGCGATGGATCAGGTGATCGCGGAAGCGAAATCGCTGACTGGCGATCTGGGCGGCAAAGCGAGCACGAGCGAAATGGGCGACGCCGTCGCGGCGGCGATTCGCCGGAAGTAGTGAAATGCCGGGAGTATCGTCGCACGGCCGGGCAATGAACGTCGCCTGGCCGTGGGCGAGGCCGTCACGCGTATGACGTTTCCCGGGTTGTCCCCCGGTGCTATCATTCTCCGATGACGCTCGATGTCGCGGGGGCAAAATGTCGCAAATCACGCCGAATCATTCCACAGACGACCCTCGCGACGTCCTGGACCGGAACATTCAGAAAACGGTTGCGATCTCGACCCTGAGAAAAATTCGCGGGATCGTCGATGAATACGATGAAGAGCAGCGATTCAAACGCCGTGCCAGCCGTTGGGCCGCGGCCATATTCGCCGCCCTTTTCGTTTGCGCCGTCATTGTGCTGCTCGCTACCGGAGGCCTGCTTCCTCGCTCGGTTTCCGGTGCGCTCACGATGTTTCGCGGCTCGGCGACGGCGGAGGTTCCTTTCCGAGCCGGCGAACCGAACCGTTTCCCATTGGGTGCGGTTGTCAGGCGCTTGAGCCTCCCGGATTACCATGCCGCGAAATATGAAGAGGATTGGCGACGGCACGTCGAAGCCTTTGCAGCGCAGCACATCGGCGAACTCGCCCCGGGGGGCCTGCGCGGAAACCTGACCATGACAGCGGCAATCCGACCTGATGGCGCGCTGGAACAGGTGAAGATCCTCGTATCTTCCGGCAACCCGGAAGTGGACGAATCGGCAAAGCGCGTGGTGACCCGTGCAGCGCCCTACGCGCCATTGCCTGACGATGTGAGACGAGAGGACGGTACCCTGCACATCACGCGCGTATTCACTTGGGCTCGATGAGCGGCTGACCGCAGCGACCAGCCGATCGGTCGCGCCAGTGCGGCCGAGTCTCAGCGCCTTCTCCGCAGGGTTCAGCCACCGGTTCGGAATGAAGCGCCAGCGCGAAGACATCGCACGGGCGATATACTGGCCGCACCCGATACCTCGCAGGAGCATGACGATGGAACCCGTGAAAGACGCATCACATCTTTACGAAGTCGAGCGTCGGGCGCGTCACGCCGAGCGGCCCGGATTCAGGATCAACGAGCTCCAGATCTCGCCCACGCAGAAAGTGCCGTGGCATTACCACACCAATGTCGGCGACACGTTCTACGTGCTCGAAGGCACGATCCGGGTCTTCATGCGCGAGCCCAAGGAGGACGTAACCCTGCGTCCGGGTGAGACGCTCTCGCTTGCGGCGAAGCGGCCGCATCTCGTCACGAATGCCGGCGACACCTCGGCGACGTTCCTGATTCTTCAGGGCGTCGGAGAATACGACTTCGTTCCGATGACGTAACGTCTCGCGTCACAGGGCTGGGGTCGCGCGAGAAGCACCGCCACAACGCAACCCATCGGGCGTCCGAGCGGTTCTACGTGCGCCACGCGATCGCCACGCGGGCCACGGCGCCGAGAGTGCTACGAGGCCGCCTGCAAGTGCACCGAGCGCGGGCGCGCGATGCTTACTGCGTATCGCCCGCCTTCAGCCACGCCGCCACCATCTCCCGCGAGGCCTCGTGGACGCGGCTCCAGCTCGCGGCGTTCAAAGGCGAGGCCGGATCGCCCCAGTGCTTCAGCGCGAAATCCCGCAGCCGTGGGTGCACGTCCGGGGTCCCGCTTTTCGCGTAGCGGTCGATGACCTGCGCAAGCCCCGGATCCCGTATCACCGGATGCCTGGCGAACAGCACCAGCAGCCGAACGACGACCGATTTGAAGTGCTGGTCGGTGAGCGCGACAGCGGCGTCCAGCTGCGCGAGTGCGAGGTCCCTCGTCAGCCACGAATCATCGCCGATGCCCAACCGCTTGCGGATGGCGTCGAACGCCGCATGATTGCCGCCGAGCGCCGCCATGCCGTAACGCGCAGCCGGATCGTCCATCAGCAGATTGCGATGCTCCAGCAGCGCGCTCACCCATTCCGGATCGAAGCCGGGCGTCTCGATCGAGTTTCTTCGGCGCTGCAGGTAAGCCCTCAATTCCAGCCAGCCTCGCCGCCCGTCGTCGTTCGAAGAGACGCCGGCGGGGTCGTACGAAAAGTAGGCGTTCAGTAAACCGCGATAGCATCTGCGAAACGGCCGCGCGTGGAAACGATAGCGGTCCACGCTTGCGAGTAAGCCGGTGAAGCGCCCGGGTTCCTCGATCAGCCTTTTCGAATCGACAACGCGAATGCAGCCGTAACACAGCAGGCGCGTATCGCCGATGCTGTCCACAGCGCCGGTCTGCTGGTAGCTGCGCAGCGCGGCCGCGATCCGCTCGTCCTCCACGGTTGCGAGACCGGTGCCGCGCCCGGCCAGCGCCTCGAGCTCGGGCAGCTCGTCCTCAAGCCCCGCGAAGTCGCCAAGGAGGAGTTCGCCCAGCGCGGCATCGTTGGCGGCGCGCAGCGTGCGCTCGAGGCGCTCGATTGCGCTCACTAGCAGCCTGTCGGACTTACCGGTCGGGACAGGCTGCTAAAAGCAAAACCGGCCGGGTGTCCGCAAAATATCATTTGGAAAAGCCTCAAAAACATGTTTCCGACTTCAATTCGGCCGGCCGGTTTTGCATAAGGAGCTTGTCGCATCGCAAGTCCGACAAGATCCTAGATCCTGCACGTGCCGAAGTCGCCGCGCTGCGTCTCATCGACAGCCGCGCGCGATTCGCCGACGTCGAGAAACTCCAGCCGCAGCTCGATGCGGCGGCTCTCCTCGAACGATTTCCGGGCCGAGTTGAAAGAGTAACCGCCGACCAGGAAAAGATCACGCACCTGCTCGCGTTCCTGCGGGGTCAGCGCCTTCTCGTTCGGGGCCGTCGGCGCGACCAGCGCACACAGCACGCGCTGGCTGCGTTTCAGGCTGAGGTCGAGATTGAGGAGGTAATCGCCGCGCTGGTCCGCGAAACCTTCGACGACGATGCGCTTAAGCCATTTTCCTCCGAGATCATCGCGCGCGATCGCGAGCACCTCGGGCACGAAGGTGCGCAGATACTCAGCCTGTTCTTTCGACAGCTGCGAGCTGGCGGTCTCGAACCGCGCGCGATCGCCGAAATCGATCACCTGGCGCTTTTTGTCGACCGATATGCCCGGATAGCGCGCCGCGGCCTTGTCGATCCGGACGAGCACCTCGCCGACCTGCTGCCCGCGCTCGGCGGTCTTGCGCTCGGCTTCGCTGACATTCTTGGTCACCGCGAGCAAGGCCACGCTCATGACCAGCAGGAACAGGACCATCAGCGCCGACATCAGGTCCGCGAACGAGATCCAGAAAGGCTTCTCGGCTTCCTCTTTCGCTCGCCTGCCCACGACCACGCGCGTGCCGAACATGTTCTCAGCCCGCCTTTATCGACGTGAAGTCACGGTTTCGAGGGTCGCCTGCAGCTCCTGGATGCCGACGCGCAGGAGCTTCACCGAGTCCGACAGCTGGCGGTGAAAATCCTTGTTGACCTCCTCCAGCGTCTTGCGGATACCCTGGTTGAACGTGCCGTGGGCTTCGCCGATGACGTCCGAGACTCGCGCAAGATAACCGTCGGCGGTGTGCTGGGCTTCGACGAGCCGCGCCGTGGCGCCCTCGATGCGCCCCAGGACGTCGTCTGTCATATAACGCTCCTTGCCGGCATGGTCGACTGCACTTTGCAGCGAGCGCACGAGCTCGCCGAGCGCATCGCGCGCACCCTGGTAATCCGCGACCATCGCCGCAAGCCCGCTCGAGACGCCCGCCACCGAGCCCGCAGCGTGCGAAAGCTGACCGGCCACGGCTTCCGACTTGTCGAGCGTGCCCGTGACGCTCTGTCCGGCTTTCGCGAAATCGGCGGCGGCCGCCGCCACCCTGTCCGCTCCGGTGTTGAGCTTGGTGTACGCATCGCCGGTCGTGCGCTGCATCGTGTCGACCGCGGCTTTCATTTCGCCGACCGCGCGATTGACGCCATCGATGATCGCGCCGACCTGCCCGCCCACTTCGCCCACCATGCGCGAAGTCTGACCGGCCAGCGCGTCGTGATGTTTGCGGCTGGTGTCGGTTGCGCTCTGGACCTGGGTGCTCAGCGCTTCGATGACTGCGCTCATGCGTGTGGACAGCTCGTCGAGCGTAACCTGCAGCCGGCCCTGTGTTTCGCCTTGCATCCTTGCGGCGGCGAGGCGTATCTGCTCGACGAACTCCGCCATGTTGTCGTTCATGACGCGCTGGCGCGCGTCCGCCCCGGACAGCGCTTCGCCCAGCCGCTCGGCCATCGCGGAGGCGCCGCGCAGACCCGCGGACTCGATGGCCTGCCCCATCCGCTCGAGTTGGAGGGCCGCCGCCTGTAAAGCCTCTATCGTCTGGCGCTGCATGCCGTTGATGCCGGAGATCTGCCCCCCGAACATTTCGTGGATCTGGCGGCTGAACGACCCCAGGACGTCCGTCAGCAAACCCTGCACCGCGACCCACTCGTCGGTTCGCAAACCTCTGATCGCCGCCGCCATCTCCGTCATCGGCGCTTTGAGGCTGCCCTCGATACCCAGCGCGATACGGTCGCCGAGCGCGGTACTCGCGGCGTTCGCCGCTGCGATCTGCTGCGCGCTCAACTGCCTCAGCTCAGCTACGAGTGTGTCCTGCAGGGCGTGATTGAGGACGGAGGAAGACTCCGAGGCCTTGACCAGCCTGGCGAGATACTCTTCACCCGCTCCCGCCTCGAACAGCCCGTCGAGCGTCTGGACGAGCCTCTCGACTTTCGCATAGAGGCGCGCGATCAGCAGCTTCTCCACCAGCGTGAGGACCATCGCCAGCGCGATCGCCACGACCGAGACCAGAAAGGCCTCCCACACGCCGTGCAGCAGACTGTTCAGGCTGTCCCGGACGATGACGGGATTCTCGGAGACCTGAAACGCGCGCAGGCCCATGAGCAGGCCGAAGAACGTGCCGATGATCCCGACGCCGGTGAAGATACCCGGCAAGTGCCGGAAAAACTCGATTCGCAGCGGGGTGTCGACGATGATCTCGGGGCGGAACAGCGCTTCGGCCGGAACCGTCGAGCGCCACCGGACGCGCGGCTCGCCCCCATCCGGATTCGGCTCGACCTGCTCGTGCAGCGTGTGCGAATACTCGCGCCACAGGTGCTCGAGAATTCCTGTTTCCCTGAACAGCTCGTCGAGATTGGCGTTGGGCTTGCCTTCCAGTTTCCGCAGCTTCTTCGTGACTTTCGAAAGCCGCGACGACACCACGAACGACGGGATGATGAAAAAGGCGAGGAACGCGAGCGTGAGCACGCCGAGGATGACGGCAAACACGTAAATGTGCTGGGGCAGGCTTTCGAGTATGACGGGCTGCATCGTTGGTGTTCCTTGGTTCCGCTCGCTGCGGCGCGACTATGGTACCTCACTGGTCGCTCCCCCACCCCGACGGTTGTCGGGCGCGGGATCATGGAGGCCGATTCCGATCCATCTCCGGGCGCGGACGTGCCGCCCGGACCGCCACCGCCCAAGACTCATGAAATCCCGGAAACGGCCGATATATCCCTTACGCGGGGGATTTCGCCCGTTATCCTATGGGAAATCACAATGCCAAACCCGTGTCCCGGCACGCGTTCTCAGACTGAATTACTGTTCACGGTCATCAAGGCATTCACCCTGATCCTGCTGCTTCAGGCGCCGTGCGCCGCGGTAGCGGAAACCGTCCGTATCGGAGGCACCGGAGCCGCGCTCGGAACCATGGGCCTGCTCGGCGAAGCCTATAAAAAAGTCGATCCCACGTTTTCGCTGGAAATCGTGCCCAACCTGGGCAGCGGAGGGGGACTCAAGGCCCTCGAACGCGATGCGATCCAGTTCGCGGTCATCAGCCGCTCGCTTTCCCGGGAAGAGCAGGCCAAAGGGTTCGCGCTCATCGAATACGGCCGCACGCCTTTCGTCCTGGCCACTGCACGTAAAGACATCCCCAGCCTGAGCCTCGCTCAGATTGCCGATATCTATACGGCGAAGCAGACCAGCTGGCCGGACGGCGCCCCCATACGCCTGGTGCTGCGCCCTGCCAACGATGTCGATACCGAGCACCTGTCTTCGTTCTCGCCGCGCATCCGGGACGCGGTCACGGAGGCCATGAGCCGGCCCGGGATGGTCATCGGCATCACCGACCAGGACAGCGCCACACGCATCGCGCGGCTGAGCAACAGCCTCGGCACGTCTTCCCTGGCGCTCATACTTTCGGAAAAGCACGCATTACGCGCGCTCGCCATCGACGGCGTCGCGCCCACCGTGAAAGCGATCGCTGACGGGACCTACCCGCATTTCAAGACGCTGTTCATCGTGACCCGAAGCAGCCCGCCGGCATCGGCGAGCGCATTCATCGCGTTCGTGAAGTCGTCCGACGGGCGTCGCATTCTCGAGGACACCGGCCACTGGGTTGCAGACGCCCGCAAGGCTGGCGCGACACGTTAGGTGAGCTGACTTGGAAAACAAGATCCGCCTGTGGGCAGCGCTGGTCGCGTGCATCGTTGCGATCATGCTCCCGGCGATGTTTTCATTCTCGGGCCTCAACGCGCATCGTGCGAGCCTGAAAACCGAGGCGCAATTCACCGCAGAGCTCATCAGCCAGTTCATCAACACCAACCCTGAGTTGTGGGAAGTCGACGAATTCCGGCTGCAAAGCCTGCTCGCACGCCGCTCCCTGCAGGCTGACCCGGAACGGCGGGCGGTTTTCAATTCGGGCGGTTTACTAATCGCCCAGATGAGCGATGCGCTGCCTGCGCCGGTCATATCGATTCTTGCGCCGGTATACGATGCAGGCAACCCGGTCGGCACTTTGCAGATCGACCGCTCGGTGCGCGCCCTGGTCATCGAGACGGCCGGGGTATCACTTTTCAGCCTGCTGATCGCGCTGGGAATCTATCTCGTACTGAAAATTCTTCCGCTTCGCGCCCTGCGCAAGACCGTCGATTCGCTGCTCGAGGAACAGGCGCGCTCGAGCGCTTTGCAGCGCGAGAAGGAAGCGGTAGAAGGCGCGAACGCCCTGCTCGAAGCCCGGCAGCGCGCCGCATCCATCCAGCGCGAAAAAGACGCGGCGCTCGAGGCCAACGAAGCGAAAGCCCGCTTTCTCGCCAACATGAGCCACGAGATTCGCACACCGCTCAATGGCGTCATCGGCATGACCGAGCTCCTGCTGGGGACCGAACTCGAGGAGCCGCAGCGCCAGATGGCCGAGACCTCGTACCGGTCCGCGGAAGCGCTGTTGCGTCTGGTCAACGATGTGCTCGACTTCTCCAAAATCGAGTCGGGCAGGCTCGATCTCGAACGCCTGCCGCTCGACCTGCACCGCCTGACCGCGGAGATCGCAACGCTGCTCGCGCCTGCGGCCCACGCAAAAGGCATCGAGCTCCTGTTCGAGCTCGAGTGCGATGTGCCGCATGACCTGGTCGGTGACGCCGGACGGATCAGGCAGGTACTCACCAATCTCCTCGGCAACGCCGTGAAATTCACCGAACGCGGGGACGTGGTGCTCTCCGTGAGCGTAGAGTCCTCGTCCGCGGCTGCTGCGGGAATCGTCTTCGCCGTGCGCGACACGGGTATCGGCATTCCCGAGCATGCCATGCAGCGTATCTTCCAGCCGTTCACACAGGCCGATGAAGCCATGTCACGGCGTTACGGCGGGACCGGACTCGGCTTGTCCATTTCGCGAGAGCTCGTCAGTGCGATGGGCGGCACGCTCACTGTCGATAGCACCCTCGGGGTGGGCACGTCATTCAGATGTGCGGTCCCGCTCGAGTTGAACGAGACCGCCGCGACTGCGCGCCCGTCACCGCCCG
>JBKJKJ010000260.1:0-3012 GCA_046597455.1 Burkholderiales bacterium | reverse complement strand
GGTTCGACCTCCTGGGTCTATGCGAACCTCGTCAATCACGATTTCATGCTCGCGATGTGGCCGGGGCAAGCGCAGGACGAAGTGTGGACCGTCTCGACCGACCAGTTGATCGGCTCTGCGCTGATGTTTCCGCCAGGGCGTGCGACGAAGGCACCTGGCGGTTATCGCCTGAGCGGGCGCTGGAAATTCTCGAGCGGAATCGACGCGTGCGCATGGACCATGCTCGGCGGCATTTCGTCCGCTGACGGCGAGCTTCCCGATTATCGCGTCTTCCTCGTGCCCGCCAGCGACTACGCAATCATCGACACCTGGTTCGCAGCCGGCCTTCGGGGCACGGGCAGCAAGGATGTCGAGGTCACCGATATTTTCGTCCCCGACCACCGCACCCTGGGAGTCGGCCAGATGAAAGGCTGCGGCGCGCCGGGCGCCGAGCTGAATCCGGGGCCCCTTTACCGGCTGCCGGTATTCGACATGTTTCCCTATGTCGTGGCAGCCACGGCGCTGGGCCTCGCACAAGGCGCTGTAGACGTTTTCGTCGAAGAGACGCGTCATCGCGTCACGTCGTATACCACGACGCTCATGTCGGACCACGCCACGACCCAGCTGCGGCTGGGCGAGGCGGCGGCGGCCGTCGAAGCGGCCGAACTGCTGCTGCTCTCAAATTGCCAGACGGCGATGTCGGCAGCGGTAATTGCGCGCGTGCCCACGATCGAAGAAAAAATCCGGCTCCGCCGCGACGGCGCTTATGCAGCCCGGCTTTGCACGCATGCCGTCGATCTGCTTTTCGAGGCCGGAGGCGGAGAATTCCTCTACGACGACAAGCCCATGCAGCGCATTTTCCGGGATGTGCACGCCGCACAAAACCACTTCGCCCTGACCTGGGACGTGGTGGCCGCCGCAGCGGGCAAGTTCATGCTCGGGATCTCCCCCGACAGTCCGACGCTGTGAGCGACACGCCGAATCCCGGCGCCTGCGATCCGCAGCAGCCTTTCGACCCCCGCGACTTTCGTAACGCGCTGGGCACGTTTCCCACCGGGGTTACCGTCGTCACCACAGCGACCGCCGACGGGACGCTGATCGGGCTCACGTGCAATTCGTTCAGCTCGGTCTCCCTGTCGCCCGCGCTCGTGCTGTGGAGCCTGTCGCTGCGCTCGCCGAACCTGTCGAACTTCCTGCAGGCGCCCCATTTCGCCATCAACATCCTCGCCTCCGACCAGCGCGACATTTCCCATCGCTTCGCCCAGTCCATTGCGAACAAATTCGAAGGGGTGAGCCACACCCGGGGCGTGCTCGGGGTGCCGCTCATCACGGATGCAGCCGCACAGCTCGAGTGCCGCAACGAGACGCGCTACTACAGTGGAGACCACGTTATTTTCGTGGGGCACGTGCTCCACTATGCCTATCGCCAATGTGCCCCACTCGTGTTCTGCGGCGGCAAGTATGCAGCGCTCGCCGAGGATGCCGGCAATTCCTAGCATCGCACGTGCGTGCCCCACACCTGCAACATCGTGCGCGCGCGCCACGCTCGCGCACGACCCGATACCGAAGAGGAACCGCCCTTGAAGACTCGCCTCGCTGCCTGTGCTGTACTCGCAATCGCTGTCGGATCGATGAGTGCCGCGCCCCTTCAGGCCCAAGGCTACCCCAACCGGCCCGTCAGGCTGGTTGTTCCTTTTCCGCCCGGCGCCGCAAGTGATTTCCTCGCCCGCGTGCTGGGGCAGAAGCTCGGCGAATCGTGGGGACAACAGGTCGTCGTCGACAATCGTCCCGGAGCCGGCGGCCTGATCGGGGGCAATGTGGTATCGAAAGCCAGCCCCGACGGCTATACCATCGCACTGGTCGGACAGCCTCAGCTGACCGCACCCCTGCTCGCAAAAGAGCCGCCGTGGGATCCCTTCCGGGACTTCGTCTACATCGGGCTGGTCGCATCCATGCCCAACGTGGCGGTGGTAGGGCCGGGGCTGCAGGTCGGCTCGCTGACCGATCTGCTCGCCCGCGTAAGAGAGAGACCGGGCTATTACAACTTCGGGTCCGCCGGCGTGGGCAGCACGTCGCATTTTGCAACCGAGATGTTCAATTCAGCCGCACGCCTGAAAGCTGTGCACGTGCCGTTCAAGCTGCTGGGCGACGCGCTCGCAGAGATGTACGGCGGGCGGGTGCACTACTATCTTTTCCCGCTGCCCGCGGGCATGCCCGCGCTGCGTGATGGCAAGCTCAAGGCGATCGCAACCGGTGGGCGCACGCGCAGTGTCGCACTGCCGGAAGTACCGACGATGTCTGAATCGGGCATGCCGGGATTCGTCTCCGAAGGTTATTTCGGACTCGTGGGCCCGCGCGCACTGCCGAACGCCTTGGTGACGAAAATCAACGGCGACTCGGTAAAATTCCTGAAGACCGATGACATGCGGTCGCGCTATCAGCAAAACGGCGCCGACCCCGCACCGGGCACGCCTGAACAGTTCCAGAAAGTGATGCTCGACGAACAAGTGCGGGTGAAGAAAATCATCCAGGAGATCGGCCTTAAAGCCCAGTTCTGACGGCTGCACCTTAAATGTGAGCACACTCGCCGACCTGTTTCGTCTTCCTCGAACCGACGGGTCGCGTTAGCGGGCCAGCGGGCGCACTAGGCTTCTCGATGCCCTGATGGAGGTATGAATGATAGATGCAGCACTGATAGGTCTGGGCTGGTGGGGCAGAAACATCCTGAAGGCGGTCCAGGGCAAAAGCGACAAACTGCGCTTCGTGCACGGCGTGAGCAAAGAGCTCGATGAGGCCCGTCCGCTCGCCGAACAGCACGGCTTCACGCTCTCGGCGCAGCTCGACGCCGCGCTCGCGGATCCGCGGGTGCAGGCAATCGTGCTCGCGACACCGCATTCGCTACACGCCGACCAGATCGTGCGCGTCGCGGCGGCGGGCAAACCGGTATTCTGTGAAAAACCCCTGTCTCTCAAGCGCTCCGATGCCGCGCGGGCGGTCAACGCCTGCGCGAAGGCAGGCGTCGTGATCGGCGTC
>JBKJKJ010000606.1:0-3828 GCA_046597455.1 Burkholderiales bacterium | reverse complement strand
TCAGAATCGAAGCAGCCTGCAGTGTAGCCGAACCGTCCTCGGCCCCTAACCTCAGGTAAAATAACGCTTTAGCGTCTTTTCTCTCAGCATGTCGCAGCTCATCCGGCTCCGGGGCCGCGCCGCCCTTTCATCGTTCCGCCTCAACAAGCTCCACGTCTCGCTCTCGGCTGCACTGCCCGACGTGCGGGTGAGCGCGGAATACTGGCATTTCGCAAACGCGCATCGCGCGCTGACGCCGGAAGAGCTGCAGCGCCTCGCGCGCCTGATGACCTACGGGCCGAAGTCGGAAACGCCGCCCGAGCGCGGCTCGCTGCTGCTGGTCGCGCCCCGGCTCGGCACGATATCGCCGTGGTCATCCAAAGCGACCGACATCGCACGGCACTGTGATCTGGAGGCGATCGAGCGTATCGAGCGCGGCGTCGCATTCTGGGCTGAACACCGGAGCGGCGCGGGGCTGAGCGAGGATGAGCGCCGCGCGCTGCTGCCGTTGATCCACGACCGCATGACGGAGACGGTGCTGGGCTCGTTCGACGACGCCGAGCGCCTGTTCCGTCATTTCGCCCCCCAGCCGTTGCAGGCGGTGGACATCATGGGCGGCGGCGTGCCGGCGCTGGCGCGCGCCAACCGGGACATGGGCCTGGCACTGTCCGAGGACGAAATCGCTTATCTGGTCGACAACTTCGCACGCGCGGGCCGCAACCCCACCGATGTCGAGCTCATGATGTTCGCTCAGGCCAATTCGGAGCACTGCCGGCACAAGATCTTCAACGCCGAGTGGGTGATCGACGGCGAGCCCGAGCCCAATACGCTTTTCGGAATGATCCGCACGACCCATGCCCGCAACCCGCGCGGGACGGTCGTGGCTTACTCGGACAATTCATCGGTGATCGAAGGCGCCGATATCGCGCGGTTCTACCCGGGCGCGGAAGGTCAGTATCGCTACCAGGACGAGCTCACGCACATCCTGATGAAAGTGGAGACGCACAACCATCCCACTGCGATTTCACCGTATCCGGGTGCTGCGACCGGTTCGGGGGGCGAGATACGCGACGAAGGCGCGACCGGGCGAGGCTCCAAGCCCAAGGCAGGCCTGACCGGCTTCACGGTGTCCAATCTGCGCATTCCGGGGTTCGAGCAGCCGTGGGAGCAGGACGTTATCGGCGCGCCCTCGCGAATCGCATCCCCGCTGCAGATCATGATCGACGGTCCGCTCGGCGGTGCTGCGTTCAACAACGAGTTCGGGCGGCCGAACCTGGCGGGTTATTTTCGCACATTCGAGCAGCGCGTGGCAGGTGAAGTGAGGGGTTATCACAAGCCGATCATGATCGCGGGCGGCGTCGGCAACATCGCCGCGATCCATACCAGCAAGGCGGCGCTGCCGGTCGGCGCGCTCATCATCCAGATCGGCGGTCCGGCGATGCTCATAGGCCTCGGCGGCGGCGCCGCGTCGAGCATGGACACCGGCACCAACCAGGAGGACCTGGATTTCGATTCGGTCCAGCGCGGCAACGCAGAAATCGAGCGCCGCGCGCAGGAGGTGATCGACCGCTGCTGGGAGCTGGGCGTAGAGAATCCGATTCTCTCCATCCATGACGTGGGTGCAGGGGGGCTCTCGAACGCGTTGCCCGAGCTCGTGCACACCGGCGGGCGTGGCGGCAGGTTCGACTTGCGCAAGATCCCGAACGAAGAGCCGGGCATGTCGCCCATGCAGCTGTGGAGCAATGAAGCGCAGGAACGCTACGTCCTCGCGATACCGCCCGACGCGCTGGGCCTTTTCACGGGGATCTGCGAGCGCGAGCGCTGTCCCTTCGCTGTCGTGGGGGAAGCGACGAGCGACGGCCGACTCACGGTATTCGATACCCACTTCGGCAATTCCCCCGTCGACATGGACCTCGAGGTGCTGCTCGGTAAACCGCCGCGCATGCGGCGCGATGTGCAGCGGGCGCGGCGCGCGCTGCCGCCGCTCGCGCTCGAGGCCGTGACGATCTGCGAAGCGGTGAAGCGTGTGTTCAGTCTGCCGAGCGTCGCCGACAAGACTTTCCTCATCACGATCGGCGATCGCAGCGTCGGCGGCCTGACTGCGCGCGACCAGATGGTCGGTCCCTGGCAGACGCCGGTGTCCGACGTCGCCGTCACCGCCATGGGCTACGAGACGTATCGCGGTGAAGCTTTCGCGATGGGGGAGCGCACGCCGCTCGCGCTGGTGAGCGCCGAGGCCTCCGGCCGCATGGCGATCGCCGAAGCGCTGACCAATATCGCGGCTGCGTCGATCGGGTGCATCGGCGACGTGAAGCTTTCGGCCAACTGGATGGCGGCCGCAGGCCATCCCGGCGAGGACGCCGCCCTTTACGACACTGTGCGGGCGGTCGCCCTGGAGCTGTGTCCGGAGCTGGGCATCAGCATTCCCGTGGGCAAGGACTCGTTGTCGATGAAGACGACGTGGACTGACGACGGGATGAAGCGTGAGGTCACGGCCCCGCTGTCGCTGATCGTTTCGGCGTTCGCACCGGTGGATGACGTGCGGCGCACACTCACGCCGTTCCTGCGCACCGACTGCGGCGACACGGTGCTGATGCTGATCGATCTGGGCGCGGGCAAGGCGAGGCTCGGCGGCTCTGCGTTGGCGCAGGTCTATGGGCACATCGGCAATGAAGCGCCGGATGTGAATGATGCCGTTGCACTCAGGTGCTTTTTCGACGTCATCCAGCGGCTCAATCACGAATCGCTGCTGCTGGCGTACCACGATCGCTCGGACGGGGGCCTTCTCGTGACGCTGGCCGAAATGATGTTCGCGAGCCATGCAGGTGTCACGGTGGACACTTATGCGGGCGTCTCCGCAAACGACGAGGCGCGCAGCCTCGCCGGCCTCTTCAACGAAGAGCTCGGTGCAGTCGTCCAGGTGCGCGTGCAGGACGCACCACGCGTGCGAGCCGCATTCGACGAAGCCGGCCTCGCACTGCACCTGCAGTCGATCGGCCGCCCGAATGCCGACGATCGCCTGCGCATCGTCGCAGGCGGCGAGGAGATTTACGCCGAGTCCCGTATCACGCTTCAGCGGACCTGGTCGGCAACGACCTATCAGATGCAGCGCCTGCGCGATAACCCCGAATGCGCACAGCAGGAATACGACCGCATACTCGATGCGGGCGATCCCGGGCTGCACGCGAAGCTCACGTTCGATCCGGGCGAGGATGTCGCACTTCCTCTCGAGCGGAGCGCTCGGGGAACGAACGTTCAGCGCGGGGCAGCGGGGGGCCGCCCCCGCGTCGCGATTCTGCGTGAGCAGGGCGTCAACGGGCAGATGGAAATGGCCGTGGCGTTCGAGCGCGCGGGCTTCACCGCGATCGACGTCCACATGAGCGACATCATCGCCGGACGCACCACGCTCAAAGCGTTCGCGGGCTTTGCTGCGTGCGGCGGTTTTTCCTACGGCGACGTATTGGGCGCCGGAGAAGGCTGGGCGAAATCGATCCTGTTCAACGCCCGCGCGCGCGACGAGTTCGCGGCGTTCTTCGGGCGCAGCGATGCTTTCGCGCTCGGCGTGTGCAACGGGTGTCAGATGATGAGCAATCTGCGGGAGCTCATTCCCGGCGCCGAGCGCTGGCCGCATTTCGTGCGTAACAAGTCGGAGCAGTTCGAAGCGCGGGTGGCGATGCTGGAGGTGCAGCCCTCGCCTTCGCTATTCTTTCACGGCATGGCGGGAAGCCGTCTGCCGGTCGCTGTCGCGCACGGCGAAGGCTATGCGGAATTCGCGGACAGTGCCGTGAAAGAATAGCGAAGGCGAGGGCTGCACCTCCAGCATCGCCACCCGCGCTTCGAACTGCTCCG
>JBKJKJ010000452.1:0-9180 GCA_046597455.1 Burkholderiales bacterium | reverse complement strand
GATCGAGCAGCAGGACATGGATCCGACGGCGCCTTCTGTCGCGCAGTTCACGAAGATGTATCGCGAAGAGCTCGCGCGGTGGACCAAAGTTGCAAAGGACGCAGGGCTGAAGGCGGAGTGAGTGCGCGGCGCGCATGCGTCACGCCTGCACTTTGTAACGTTGGGCCACCGGACACGGGCAGAATGCAGTAGGCTTCCAGCCCGGCATCCATAAGAATTCAACAGCTCCGGGCCTTTCGAAAAACCGGGTAATCAAAGGAGGAAGTTCCATGTTCCTGCAAGTGTCGAATGTCGTGCGCACCGGTCTGGTCGCGCTGTGCGTGAGCGTGTTGCTCATCTCGGGCGCGCATGCGCAGAAATGGAGTAAGGCCGCGCCGTTCCCGGAAGCCTCCGAAGAGGTCTACGGTATCAGCGTCGGAGGCAAACTGTACGTATTCGGCGGGCTCGCACCGGGCTGGACACCGAAAGGTCTGGTCTACGAATACGACCCGGCGACCGACGCCTGGACCAAGAAGAAGAACATGCCGCTGCTGTCTCACCACGTGGCGCTGGCCGAGATGAACGGCAAGATCTATGTCTTCGGCGGCTTCACAAAACCTGAAAAAGGACCTTCGGCGTGGGTACCGATCGACAACGCGTGGGAGTTCGACCCGCGCGCGGATACCTGGAAAGCGCTGGCGCCGCTCCCCACCAAACGCGGCTCGCCGGTCGCGTCGGTGGTCAACGGCAAAATCTATGTGATCGGCGGCGCCGGCATTCATCCCGGATCCAAGGAAGTGTCACTCCATCCGTCGCGCCCTCACCGCGCCCTGGGCACCAACGAAGTCTACGATCCGGCGAAGAACACCTGGGAAACCCGCAACACCATGCCCACCGCACGCAATCACTCGGCAGCAGGCGTCGTGGATAACAAGATCTACGTCATCGCGGGTCGCGTCGGCAACGGCTTCATCACCCGTGCGAGCAATACCGATATCGTCGAAGTTTACGATCCGACAACCGACCAGTGGGGCCCGCTGCTCGCACCGATGCCCACACCTCGCAGCGCGTCGGGTTGGGGCACGCACAACGGCAGGATCTATGTCGTCGGCGGCGAGATGCGCAGTGCGGTGTCGTCCGCAACCTTCCGGACCGTCGAAGCGTACGATCCCAAAGCCAACGCCTGGAGCGCCTTGCCGCCCATGGAAACGTCACGTCATGGCGTGGCCGCCGACTTCATTGGCAACCGGCTGCACGTCGTGAGCGGCAACGTGCAATCCGGCGGCGGTCCGGGTGCGGTGGTCGAAACCGAAGCGCACGAAGTGCTCGAGATCCCAAAGAAGTAGAGCGTATTTGCGGCGGCGCACGCCTTTCTGCGCCGCCCGCCGTGCCATCGCATGACGTCGCTCTCATCAAACTCATCGACATGACGGGTGCGCCCGGGCTTGTTCCGAGGGTCATCACTTCGCCGATCCCGGCGCGAACTGCACCAGCGGTTCCGCCATGATCAACAGGCTGATCGCCGTAAAAGTCATCATGAGGACGGTGAGCGGAACCGAAGCGAGTACCGCTGCCCGCGGCGTGCGCAGCTCACGCAGCGCGATCCGGTGAGCGAGCCACACCGAAACGATATGTCCTGCGACGATCGAGACGATCGCGAGCTCCCACGTGGCGCGCGCGCTGACGATTCCGATGTCCGGATAGAACTGCAGCGTGCCGAAAAGATCCCAGCCGCGACCCAGCGGATCCGAAACGAGCGGCACGATCAGCTGGCCATGCACCATGAGATAGGTAAAGTAATGCGCGATGTCGTAAGCGATGGCGATCGGGACGAGCGTCAGAACGAATAACTTCGCGATCGCCGCAACCGATCGATCGGGCACGAGACGCGTGGTGACCCAGCACGCCAGCAGATACGCGCCGAAGAAAAGCAGCCACACGCCGATCAGACCTGCGGTGCCCACGAAATAGCCCTGGGCATCCGCAAGCTCAGGCAGCCGCACCGTCAACTCAAGCTGGGCGAGCCGCATGACCTGCGTGCCGAGCAGGCCATCGAAGAGCACGGTGGCGAGCATCGCGAGCACGAATCCCACCCCGGCGAGCGACGCGGCGGGGGATTCGATCAGTCCCCGCCCCCATGGCCGAAGGATGACGCTGCGCCCGTCCGGGCCGCGCGCAATCGGCGCAAAACGGCCGAGCGTCGCGAAATAAATCGCGAAGGCATCCACGTTGCGGCGCCAGGCGTCGGCGCCGAAGCACACCATGCCGGCGAGCGTGAAAGCGGACCACGCGAGCACGAGATGCGCGAGTCGTGCGGGATCCACCGCGTGCGGATAGAGGACTTCGATCCAGACGAATGCGAGCAGCAGGGCCACCGCGGGCCACGCGCCCAGCCCGGCCGGGTAGCGCAGCCCCAGGGTGATGCCGCCGGCACACCCCAGGCGCTTCGCGGCGGCCTGCGTCCAGTCGAAAAGCGCCCGCCACGGATCGAGGGCCAGCCAGATGTTGCCGATGCAGGCGACGACCAGGGACAAACCCACCCACCACACGATCCAGATGAGGACGGGCGCCAGATTCATTTCCGGATTGCGGGTGCCCGCGAGGCCCGCGATCACGACCATGAAGAGCATGGCGACAGCGGCCACTCGGGACACGGCACGGGCAGCCGGAAGCAGCCAGCCGAGCTGCACCATCAGCCCAGGCGACGCATGCGACACCCGGGATGGCGCGCGCGCGAACAGCACAGCCACCACGAAGGACAGCGCGACCGCTGCAACGGCCCCGACGATGAAGTAACCGAGGGGCACGGGCAGGTCATAGCGCTCGCCGAAAGCGTGGGCCCATGCAATGAGCGGCCAGCCCACGCAGACGGCGCCCGTGACCGCAGCGATTCCGGCGCGGCATCCGCAGCCGCGCGTCATTTAAAACCGATTGTGCTCGCGGGGAACGGCATTCTGTATTGCAGCCTTGAGATCGGGTTTCGTCGGGAATGCGATGTCAGCGTCGACAATACCATCGCGTTCGACTTGCCGTGAGTCGAGCGGAATCCGTCAGGTCGCCAAATCATCGAGGCGAAACTTCTGCAGCGCCCATCGACGAGCGCACCGCCGGCTCACGCATACAGAGCACGCGCGCTCGTGACGGGTCAGGCGGCCCTGATCGATTCTGCAGGCCCGTTGATCCACGGCGAATCGCGCATCCACTGCACGAGCGCCGCGGGAGGCACCGGACGGCTCAGAACATAGCCCTGCGCCAGGTCGCAGCCGAGCTGCTGCAGCAACCCGAAGATGGCCTCGTTCTCCACGCCTTCGGCAACGACCTTCAGGCCCATGTTGTGCGCGAGATCGATGGTCGATCGCACGATAACGGAATCGGAAGGATCGGTTTCCATGCTCATCACGAACGACCGGTCGATCTTGAGCTGTGCGACCGGGAGCCGCTTCAGATAGGCCAGCGACGAATAACCCGTCCCGAAATCGTCGATCGCCAGCGCGCTGCCCTGATCGCGCAGCCGCAGCAACGTGGCCAGGGCGCGGTCGGGATCGTCGAGCATCGCGCTTTCGGTGATTTCGAGGGACAGACTTGCCGGGTCGCACGCGTGCTGCCGCAGGATGTCCGCGTAGATTTCGGGAAAGTCGGGCGCAACCAGATCGCGCGCCGAGATGTTCACGGCGATCTCGATGGGGCAACCGCTTTGTGCCCACTCTACGCTCTGGCGCGCAGCTTCGTTGAGCACCCACCGCGTGATCGACTTGATGCAGCCGGTCTGCTCGGCATAGGGGATGAACTGATCCGGTGGAACGAAGCCACGCACCGGATGAATCCAGCGCACCAGCGCCTCGACCTGCCGGCTGCGGCGGTCGGCGAAGCTCACTTTGGGCTGGTAGTAAAGCGTGAGCTGGTTCTGTTCGACCGCGGTGCGCAGCTCGCCCATGAGCGACAGGCGGTCGGTGTTGTCGGTATGGTTGGCAAGGTCGTACACCGCCACGCCGATCTTGCTCTGCTTGGCAGCATACATCGCGATGTCGGCGTGCCGCATGAGCACGTCGAGGTCGGCGCCGTGCGTCGGAAAAGTCGACACGCCGATGCTGCCGCGTACGTCGACGAGGTGCCCTTCGAGCAGCATGGGCGCCTCCAGCGCGAGCAGGATCTCCCGCGCGACCTTCAGTGCGCCGCCCGAACCGTCCGTGGGCAGGAGCACGGCGAATTCGTCGCCGCCCAGCCGGGCAACGCTGTCGCTGCCGCGCCTCGCGGTGGCCACGAGTCTGCTCGCCACCTCGCGCAGCAGAAGATCGCCGCGATGATGTCCGAGCGTATCGTTGACGTACTTGAAATGGTCCAGATCCATCATGAGGATCGACAGCGGCTGCTGTGTGCGCGCGGCGGCGGCGATGGCCTGCTGCACGCGATCGTGGAAGAGCGCGCGATTGGGAAGCCCCGTCAGCGTGTCGCGATGCGCGAGATCCATGATCCGGGTTTCGCGTGTCGCCAGCCCGTCACGCATCTTGTCGAACGCCTCGGCGAGATCACCCAGCTCGTCGGGCCTCGAGATCGAAGGTCGCTGCGTATAATCGCCCGCCTCGATTTGCCGGGCGTAGGCGACGAGCTGTTTTACCGGCTGGGCGAGGCCGCGAGCGATGAACAGGCTGCCGATGATGGACACCGCGATGCCGAGCAGCGACAGGACAAGCAGCCCGCGCTGGAGGCGCCGCGCCGGCTCGAGCGCGCTCTGCAGCGATGCCTGCAGCACCGCCACCACTTCAGAACCGCCCGGCAACGCCTGCTTCGTGGCGAGCGTCGCGAGCTCTTCGGTGTCGAGCGTCACATCCGTGACTGATCCCAGCGTGAGATCGCCGCGCGTGAACCGCTCGAGCAGCCGCGGCTGCAGCGCAGCCGCGAGCGTGCTCGCCTGCAAGCGCCAGGTACCGCCGCTCCCGCCGTGGAGCGTCGCGAACGAGACGTCGAGCCCGACGACGCGCTTGATCTCCGCGGCCATCGCGTTGTCGACCGCAATGCCGATGGCGACCCACGCAATGACCTGGGGCGCGCGCACCGGAACGACGACCACCTGATACAGCCCCGCTTCGATCGGCATGATCCCGGTCGCCTGGCCTTTCGCCTCGGCTTCGATCACCAGGTTCTGCAGCGCGCGCTCGCGGGCCTCACCCTGTGTGTCGAGGGTGTCGGCAATGATCCGCCGGTCGAGGCCGATCAGCGCCGTGAGACTGGCATCGATGCGTCCGCCGTGATTGACCAGGGCGGATTCGATCGTCTCGCGGTCACGCGATGCCACCGCTTCCCTGAACGCAAAATCGGCGGCGAGCACGCGAGCAGCCTGGCCGAGCTGACCCCGATTCTGCTCGAGCACGCGTTCGAAAACGCGCTCGCCCGTCACCAGGCTCTCGCCGAGGGTCTCGCGCGCATGGCTCACCGTCACGGTATTCGTCGCCCATAGCGCGACGAGCTGCACCGCGAGCATGAGCAGCACGAAGAAAAGAACGATCCTGCTCTGCAGGCTGTAAGTCTTCACGATGATGGGCAGCCCCGAAGGACAGCCTCCCCCGATGCGTCAGTGATGTCGTGCGCCCTCTATGGCCGCCTTGACCTCGATTCCGACGGCGATCGCGGCATCGGCGCTCTTGATGCTGAATGGTCGTGAGAATGAAGCGCTACCCGTCTGGCGGTAGTGCCAGGCATGGAGGATGTAATCGCCGGGCGGAAGACCCTCGAGGCTCGCGCCGCCGCGCACGTCCGTTTTGGCGAACCACGGCGTATCGACGACGTAGGCATACGCGATCATGTGATCGTGGATGTTGCAGCCCAGCGTGACGAGGCCCGGCTTGTCGAACGTGACCGGCGGCGCCTGCGTTCCCGAATAAAGGCGCAACTCGAACGTCTTGGCCGGCGAGAACGAATAGACCTGGTGCCTGATGTTGTCCTTGTTCGGAAAGCTCACTGCGGTCCCCGTAGGCACGACGGAGACCAGCGGTGCGAAATCGCGATTGACCTGGTCGATCACCGCTTTGGCGGGTTTCACCGGCGCCTTGCCTGCCGCCGGCATGGCGTAGACGACCGCATCCTGCAGCGCTTTCCCGGCAGTGTCCGCAACCTGCAGCGTCAGCGTGGCCGCGCTCGCGGGCACGCCAGCGAGCAGCGCGTACAGCACGGTCGCCATGCGTGTCAGTCGGCTCGTTGCCGGCATCCGGGCGGGGCGCCCCGGGGTCATCGCGTGACGACCTCGCGCTTCATCGGCGCGAGCAGACGCAGCAGCTCGTTCTTCTCTCGCTCGCCCACGCCGTTGGCGTCGAGCGCATCGCGCAACGCCTGGACGAGCGCGTAGAAGTCCTTTTCGGTGATGTCGAGGCCGGCATGGACGTCCTTCATGCTGTCGCCGGTGTACTTGCAGCCGCCGCCGGCGAGCATGCAGAACTGCTCGACGATCTTGCCGTTGAGTTTCTTCAGATCGATCTTGTCGAACGAGTGGTTCACGCGCGGATCGCGGGCGACCGTGGCAATGGTCTGCTCGACGACTTTGCCGACCACAGGCTCGCCGCCCAGGCGATCGTAGAGGCTGCGTCCGCTTTCGCCGGCGAGCGCCGTCCACGACATCGTCGCCCCCAACGCCAGCGCAATAAATGACCGCATAGCCCGCCATCCTTTTCCGGTTTTATTCGTTCTGTCCCGCACCCGGGGACGCAGTTTGTCGCCGCGAAGGCTGGGGCCTCCCGCGCGCGCGCAGGAAATGCACGGCCTTTTCGGCCTTTTTCCCGCTTTCGAGTCGCGCCCTGACGAGCGACTATCGGCATCGGAAGATCGCTTCTATTACGACGGAATCCATCATGAACTTGAGAACGACCTCGCTCCTCAGACTGATCGTGCCCCTGGCATTCGTCTGCGCCGGATTGACCCTGGCGGCAGGCGGTGCCGTTGCCGGGGAGCGCTTGCTCGCAACCGGCGGCGTCACGCAGATCGAAGGGCAGGCGGGCGGCGGCCTCGTGCCGTGGGCGCTGATCGCCGGCTACGGAACGCGCGACGAAGTCGGCTTCACGGCGTATTACACCCACGTTTTCATCGATGACTTCCGGCTGCAGTCGGGCGGTGTCGCGGTCGGGCTCTACGATCGCTTCGAATTCTCGCTGGCGGAGCAGCGCCTCGGCCTGGGCTCGACCGTACCGGGACAATCCATTACGCAGGAAATCATCGGACTGAAGCTGAAGCTGGCCGGCGACGCGGTGTACGACCAGGACCGGTGGATGCCCCAGATCGCGGCCGGGCTGCAATTCAAGAACAACCGCGATTTCGCCGTGCCCCGACTGCTGGGCGCGAAAAAGGATACGGGCATCGATTACTACCTCGCCGCGACGAAGCTTCATCTCGCCGCAGTCGGCGGACGCAACGTGCTCTGGAACGTGACCGCTCGCGCCACCAAGGCGAACCAGCTCGGCCTGCTCGGCTTCGGCGGCGACCGGAACGACCACTATCGCCTGAAGCCCGAGGCTTCGGTCGCACTGTTCGTGAACGACCGGCTCGCCATCGGCGCGGAATATCGCGCCAAGCCGGACAACCTGAGCGTCTTCAGGGAAGACAGCTTCAAGGACGCCTTCGTCGCCTACATCCCGAACAAATACCTGTCCATCACGGCGGCCTACGCGAGGCTCGGTACCATCGCCGACAAACGCAACCAGAACGGCTTCTACCTCTCCGGTCAGTTGTCGTACTGAAGGCGCGGCGGGGGCGGCGGGCGGGCGAGGGCTGGACTGCGGACTGAAAAGTCGCGCCGATCGCCGTATCGATCGAGGAGCGCGCCGAGGTGCACGACCGGGCGCACCGCCAGCACCTGCCGACTTCAGGCCGGTGCGTTTGCGCCCAGCGCTGACTGCTGAAACGCCGGGTCGAAAATCCTGTCGGCGAGCACCTGGCAACGCTTCATGAGCCGCAGCTCCTCGGGCGCGTAATCCGGGACGGCGTAGTGCCAGGTTCCGATGTGATCCCACAGCAGGACTTCGCCGACGCTCCAGTGATGCACATACCGGTACTGCGGCTTCAGAACGTGCGCGAACAGTCGGTCCAGCGTGTCGCGGCTGTCAGTGGGCGCCAGCCCGTCTATTTTCACGGTAAAGCCCGGGTTGACGTAAATCACCTTGCGGCCGGTGATGGGATGCCTCAGGAATACCGGGTGCGAAACCGGAGGTCGTGCGCTGCGCTGCGCTTCGGTAAGCGCGGGGCGCGTGCTGCCCTTGCGCCGCATCAGCTCGTGGAAGTTGTTCCAGTCGTGCGTGGCGGTCGCATCGGCGAGCTTCTTCTTAAGCACCTCGGACAGGCCCTCATAGGCCGCCTGCGTATTGGTGAACTCGGTGGCGCCGAGCGGCTGACCGTTTCGCATCGGGACTTTCTTCGCCACCAGCACGTTGACGAATCCCACGACGCGGTTGTACGTCATGTCGGTATGCCAGTCCTGTCCGGCGTCGGGAATGCCGATGGGACGTCCGTTCTCCACGACGTTGGAGAGGATTGACACTTCGGGCATGCCCGGCTCGACTCGCCCGCTGCTGCCGGCTATCACCTGCAGCGCGCCGAAGCGCGCTGAGAAGGTGCGCAAAGCCGAGGCTTCGATCGGCTGGTCCGGGAAACACAGCACACCGTACCGTCCCAGCGCGAGCAGCACCGCGGCGAAATCCGTATCGGACAGCGGACGGGACAGGTCCACACCGGTGACCTTTGCGCCCAGAGAGGCATTGCCCGCTTCGAACGTGACCATCGCGTTATCCGGCTCGGTTGCGCATCGGCAGTGGGGGTAACGCGCCTGTCGACTCAGGATGGGCCCACCGCACGCGCGATGCGTTTATATTAGCAGAGAGGCTCCACAACCCTGCACGAGGAGGCAAAGGCTCATGCCGTTCAGACTTGCTCTCGAGGCCGTCGCGCTCGTCGCGGCCGCCGCCGTCCCGGCCGCGGTTCATGCACAGACCTACCCCGTCAAGCCGATCCGCATCATCGTCGGCTTCACGCCCGGTGCCGGCATCGACATCGCGATGCGGCTGATCGCGCCGAGAATGTCCGAAGCGCTCGGGCAGCAGATCGTGATCGACAATCGTCCCGGCGCCGGCGGCAACATCGCAGCGGAGATCGCGGCGCGTGCGCCGGCCGACGGTTACACGCTGCTGGCGGGGGGCGCCCCTGTCGCCATCAGCCAGACGCTTT
>JBKJKJ010000355.1:0-2730 GCA_046597455.1 Burkholderiales bacterium | reverse complement strand
CGGCATCGTCTGGACCACGTGGTCGCGGTAGCGGACCTCGACCACATTCGCGTGCACACGGGCTTCGACCGTGTGCCCCATCAACTGCGCCGGCACCGAGTACGTGCGATGCGCGACGCGAATCGTGCTCCACCGCCGCACGACCGGGTAATAGGTCGTGTAGCTGGGAATCGCGGCCGAGGGCAGGGCGCGCAGCGCCGGACGCTCCTCGGCCAGGCGCGCCGCCGCCGGCCGGTTGCGCCAGTACGCGACGACCTCCTGCACGAACCCGTCATACGCGGCGATGTCGTCGAAGGCCGCGTGCCCGCGCACGAGCAGCGCCTGCGCGACCAGCGACTTGAGCCGCCGATGCGCTTGCTCGGCGACACCGTTTTCATGCGCCCGCCCGGGCGTGATCCGGGTCGAGCGCATCCCGTAGTGCTCGAGCACGGCCCGAAAGCGCGGCGTCAGATCGCGGCCACTACTGGCTTTCAGCTCGTGGGTCGCGGCCGACAGATTGTCGCTGCGCAGGATGCCGGGCACCCCGCCGAGCGCCCACAGCGCGCCTTGGACGCTGGCGACGAGCGCCTCAAACGTCTCGCCGAACACCACCGCCACCCACGTCCAGTGACTGAAACTGAGCACGAACTCAAACAGCAGGTGCGGGAACGGATCGCCAGCGATCGTCACGCCGAGGTCGTCGCCATGCGTGAAATCGATCGCCGCCTCGCGCCCAGGCACGACGAGCAGCTGAAAGAACACCTCGGGCTCGACGCCGTGCCGCGCGCGCCAGTCCCGAAAGCGCCGCTGCAGGGTCCGCGCCTGCCCCGCGTGAAACTGCTCGGGGTAGCGCGTCCGCAACACCTCCAACACCCACTTCGCTTCGAGCACGCCTTTGCTGTCGCTCCGCAGCAGCGGCTCGACGTCCGTGCTCCAGACCGCGGTAAAGGGATCGGGGCGAGTCCGCCAATCCCGGGGCTGTTTCGTCGTCGACGGGACCGGGCCCGTGTCCCACTCCCGAGCCGTCCGCAAACTCATGCTACTGGCGGCCGCGGCCCCCGCTTGGGTCTTGCCATCCATACGTCTCCGCCTCATGAGCCGAACCTGCGCATCCGTGACCATTGATCACAGGCTGACACAGCCGGCCGGCTGACCCCGAAGCGGCAGATCTAGTTGTCGCTATGCGGCAGATCTAATTGTCGTCGCGCACACGTACTCGCTTGCCGAGCGCTCAGTCTGAGTTCTCTTCGCGCGGCGCGTGGAGTTGATCCTGAGGCGCTCGGTCTCGTCATGCGTAGCGAGGTCACGCAGGAGATCGATAACCGCACCACTCAGCGGCACCTCATGCGCGAGTCCGTTCTTGGCGTCCGGGCCTGGGATCGTCCACACAATCGGCTCAAGCTTCGAAGGGAAGACAAGTCCATCCTCGGTTCGCTCGAAGAGTGTCGGCTGCAGCTGCGCCCAGCGCATGCGAGACGCCTCACCCGAACGCTGTGCTGTGAGCAGCAGCGTGCGGAACAACGTCGCAATCCGGTGGTGCTCGGAATCCAGCGCCAGCCAAAGCGTCCGAATCTCCTCCGGCGAGAGCACGCGATCGCGCGCCGTTTCCGGCGCGACCGGCTTGAGACGCGCTGCCGGGTTTGCGTCAATCCATTCCCGGTCGAGCGCGAAGTTGAACATCTTCTTGACAAGCGCGAGCACCCGGTTGGACATGATCGGCGCGCCGACCTTCTCTTGTCCGTCATCCGTTGTGCCCTTCCGCAACCGCCGTTCCGAGATCGCCTCGACGAGATCGCGGACGTCACGGCGAGTAATGTCTTTCACTTTCCGAGTTCGCCATCCCGGTAGCAGGTATCGGTTGATCTGACGCTCATCCTCCGCCCAGGACCGCTTCCGCGGCCGGCCGTTGGCGCCGACTTGCTTCGCCCACTTGCGCATGTAGATCTCAGCGAGCTGGCCGAAGGTCTCGGCGTCGCGTTCGGCGTGGCGCTCGGCAACCGGATCGCGTCCTTCGATCTCGATCTGTCCGAGATATGTCTTCGCTTTCAACCGCGCGTCGGCGAGACCAACCGCGGGATAGCTACCGAGCTTAAGCCGAACCGCGCTGCCGTTCGGCCGCCGATACATCACGATCCACGCCTTCCGGCCGCTCGGCGACTTGCGACCAGCCGGAGAGATTCGCATGCCGAAGCCGGGAAGCGACTCGTCCCAATACTCGACCCGTTTGTCGCTCGGCTTCAACGATTGGATGGTTCGGTCGATGAACTTCAGGCGGCGATACGCGCTCGAGGCGCTAGGCTCAGGCGCGCTCTCACGTTCGTTTCGATGCATGGCGTTCGTGTCTCCCGATTTCTTCTGGGCAGCAACTGGGCAGCATAAAAACGCCACTCGACGCAGTTGCCTGCTATGCGATGAAAACACGGAGCCACGCGTAAATCAATAGGAAACAACGGGTTGCGCGTTCAGCGCTTTTCAACGCGCGTCAGCGGATTGCACTGATAGTGATTCGTAATCAGCAGGTCGTCCGTTCAATCCGGATCGCCGGCTCCACACTTTCAAATCAAGCACTTACCGTCGTCGGTGCCCGTGGCGTTTTCGCTCTCGGTTGCACCCGGGTTGCCCGTTGGTGCGGCGTCCAGCCGGTCGACCGCTCTGCGATTGGCACCCGGCACCAAGTGCCCGTAGATGTCGACCGTGACTTGGATCGAGGAATGTGCAAGTTGGTCGCGCATCAAAAGCGGCGCGAAAACG
>JBKJKJ010000339.1:0-4581 GCA_046597455.1 Burkholderiales bacterium | reverse complement strand
GCCGGCGGAAAGCACAGCGGCGCCCAGCACGGACGCGCAAAACACACGTGACATCGTCTTCGACATTTCCCCTCCCCGGGAGTCTGGAATGAATTATGGCAGCTGCACTCCGCGCCTGCCGTCGCCACCTACTGCGCCAGCACGCGTGCGAGCTCCAGCAGCCTGCAATCGATCGGCTTCGTCTTGCCGGCGATGTCGGCGAGCGGTGTGGCGGCGATCTCGTTGTTAAGCAATCCCATGAGGACGCCGTGTGCCCCTCGCGCGAGCTGGTCTACGGCGGCGGCACCCAGGCGCGTCGCGAGCACGCGATCGGCCGCAGTGGGCACGCCGCCCCGGACGACGTGGCCGAGCGTGGTGACGCGAAGACCGAAGCCGATCGTGCTGCGATGCTCGTTGAAATACGCCATCATCTGCTGTGCGCCGTGTTTCGCGCCTTCGGCGACGACGACGAGCGCGTGCGTCTTGCCCCTTTGATAGGCGGCACCGAGGCGCTCGACCACTTCATGAGGTTCGACTTCGCACTCGGGCGTGGCGATGACTTCGGCACCGCCCGCGATGCCCGCCATGAGCGCGATGTAGCCGCAGTTGCGGCCCATGGTCTCGACGAGGAACGCGCGCTGGTGTGACGAGCCGGTCGTGCGCAGCTTGTCGATCGCTTCCAGCGTTACGTTTACCGCGCTGTCGACACCGATCGTCACGTCGGTGCCGAAAAGGTCGTTGTCGATGGTGGATGCGACGCCGACGACCGGGAAGCCGGCCACGGCGATTTTGAAAGCGCCGGTTTGCGAGCCGTTGCCGCCGATCACGATCAGGCCTTCGATGCCTCGCTTCACGAGGTGGGAAAGCGCTTTCTTGAGGCCTGCGTTCTGCTGGAACTCGGGGGAGCGCGCGCTGCCCAGCACCGTGCCGCCTTGCTGGATGATGCCGCCGACGTCGCGCGCGTGTAACGGGTTTATGGTGTCTGCCAGCAGTCCGGCGTAGCCGTTGCGCACGCCGTAGACCTCCCAGTTCAGTGCCAGGGCGGCGCGCGTCGCGGCGCGCACCGCGGCATTCATCCCCGGCGCATCGCCGCCGCTGGTCAGTATTGCAATTCGCTGCATGTGTTTACTCTTCGGTGTGTCACAGGAGGCGATTGTATCCGGGCCTCACTCCGCCTTGATGCCGATCGCCTTGATGACCTTGGTGTAGCGTGCGATTTCAGCGGCGATGAAACGCGAAGTGTCCTGCGGCGTGCTGCCGATGGCGTCGGTGCCGTCGGCCGCGAGCCGCTCGCGCAGATCCGGCAGTTGCGCGATGGCGGCGACTTCGTGGTGCAGCCTGGTGATCACGCTCGCAGGTGTGCGGGCCGGTGCGAGCAAGGCCTGCCAGATGGTGTTCTCGTAGCCGGGCACGCCGGATTCGGAGACCGTCGGCACGTCAGGCAGGAATGCGGCGCGCTTGCTGCCGCCCGTCGCGATGGCGCGTAGCCGGCCGCTGCGCACCAGCGGCATGACCGACGGCGGGCTCGCGTACATGACGTCTATCCGGCCGCCGGCGAGATCGGTGATCGCAGGCGGCGCGCCCTTGTAAGGCACGTGAACGATCTTGACCCCTGCCATCGAGTTGAAGAGCTCGCCTGCCAGGTGGTTGGCCGCCGCCGTTCCCGACGAGCCGAAGTGAAGCTGACCGGGCTTCGACTTCGCAAGCCCGACGAGATCCGCAATCGTGCGCACCGCCGTCTGGGGGCTCACCACCACCACGCAGTAGCTCATGCCGAGCAGCGAGACCGCGGCGAAATCGCGCTGCGGATCGAAAGGCAGCTTCGCGTACAGACCGGGGTTGATGCTGAACCCGGTCGGCGCGAGCAGCAGTGTGTAACCGTCGGGCAGCGCCCGCGCCACGGTTTCGGTGCCGATGATGCCCGCGCCGCCGGGCCGGTTATCGACGACGACCTGCTGGCCGATGCGCTCTGAAAGCTTTTGCGCATAGGCGCGCGAAACGAAGTCCGCGTTGCCGCCGGTGGATTGCGCGACGACCAGGCGGATCGGCTTACTCGGATAAGCCTGCGCCGCGACAGGGCAGGCGATAGACAGCAAGCACGTTACGATGAACAGCCGAAACCCGCTGTTGCGATGGATCATTGCGTGTCCTCCTGAACGGTCTTCGAGAGTCGTGCAGCGGGTGCGCTCTTCTGCCCTTTACTGCGGCTGTATCCCCGCTTTCCGGGCGATCTCGGCATACTTCTGCAGATCCTGCTTCAGAAACGCGGCGAAGTCTTCGGGGCTCATGCTGACCGGCTCGAGATTCAGATGGCTGAAACGCTCCAGGACATCAGGCATCTGCACCATCCGGCGCGCCGCGTCGTTGAGCTTCGCGACGATCGGTTTCGGCAGTCCGCGCGGACCGTGGATGCCGTACCAGCCGGTCGCTTCGTAGCCTTTGAGACCGAGCTCGTCGGCCGTGGGCACGTCGGGAAGCTGCGGGGTGCGCTTGAGCGATGTGAACGCGAGCGGCCGCAGGCGTCCGGCCTGCACCATGGGCACCACGACCGGGCTCGGCCCGAACATCATCGGGATGTGGCCGGCGAGGAGGTCGTTGACCGCCGGGCCCACGCTTTTGTACGGCACATGGTGCAGCTTCACGCCGGTCGTGACCTGGAAGAGCTCGCCCGCGATGTGCGTGAGGTTGCCGAAGCCACCCGATCCGTAATTGACCTTGCCCGGGTTTGCGCGCGCGTATGCGATCAGCTCGTTGAGCGTCTTTGCCGGAAAAGACGGATGCACGACGATGACCAGGCCGGTCGAGTTGGCCATGTAGGCGATCGGCGTGAAATCGCGGACCGTGTCGTAAGGCAGCTTCTTGTTGACCGCAGGATTGATCGTGTGTGCGCCGGCGGTTGCCAGCAGGGTGTAACCGTCCGGCGCTGAGCGCGAGACGATCTCGGTGCCAATGATGTAGTTCGCGCCGGCGCGATTGTCGACGACGACGTTCTGGCCGAGGAGCAGCGTAAGCTTCTGCGCGACGATGCGGCCGAAGACGTCCACCGCGCCTCCCGGCGCGACCGGGACGATGAGCCTGACGGGGCGCTCGGGATAGGCCGCTGCACACACCGCGGCGATCAGGCTGAGTACGAACGCTATAGCGAATCTCGAAAGCATGTCACCTTCCTCCAGGAACGTTGTCCGGACGTCTCATGCCGATGTGTCGCACCGGTCGCAGGTATAGTAACGCGGCAGGTGCGCCATTCGCGCTTTGTATGGGAACCATGAAGAAAAACACTGTCACTCTGGCGCCTGCACGCGTTTTTGCCGCTGCAACGTTTGTCATTTGCGCGGGGGCCGCCTGTGGGCAGGGTGTGGGCAATGCGCAGCAGCGCGCCGACCTCAAAATGGCAGACGAAGAAGGTATCGCCTACAAGCTCACGCCTTCGTTCTATCGCACCGCCAACCAGGCCGGTGCGTACGACATCAATCTGCGCGGCAACGTGAAAGCGCACACGGCGTGGATCGGTTTCTACCAGCGCGCCAACGAATTCCAGCAGCTGCGGGTCGGCTACGAAGATGCGATCGCGCTGCCATTCGGGCGCCTCACGCCTTCAGCGCAATACGCGACGCGCGGTTTCCTGGGCGGCAGCGTGAACGCCGAGATCGGCGAGCGCTACTTCGGCCTGATCGGCATCGGTCGCACCAATCGCAAGGATTACTTCAATCTGAATTTCGACCCCAACGATGCGATCATGATCGGGGCGGGTACGCGCGCCATCCCCAACACGACGTTGAGCGTATTCCAGATCAGGGACGACCGGCTCGGCACCGGGCAGCGCGTGTTTCACGTCGTGGCGCGAATCAAGCCGGATGATCGTACGCGCTGGACGATCGACGTGTTTCACAAGGAAGGTCGCGCATCGGCGGACGACCCGGTTACCGTGCGCGGCACGGGCATATCGGTTACGTACGATTTCGATCGCTATTTCGTGCGGGTGGCGAGCGACCCGCACGTCAATTTTTCGAGTGATCGCATGGTGCGGCTGTCCCTGGGCCTGCACTTTTGACGCCATGCGGCACTGCGGCAGCGTGAATTTGAATGGGTTCGCGCCCAGGCTCGCTGCGTTCGTAAGCTGGGCGAAAGCTTTCCGGCCCCATACTTGCGCTCCGTTTCAGTCATCCGCCGTTCACTGCCCGCGCGAGTATGTCGTTGTCCCCGTCGATTTCACAGCGCCTGAGGCGCAATGCCGAGAGACTGCGCTCCGTCGGCTGGCTGAATTTCAGCCTGACGATGGGCGTCTGGTTTTTTGCGCCGGATCGGGTGGAGGCGCTGGTGATGGCGTGTTTCTGGGTCGTGCTCGTGCTCGTCACGACCCAGCTCGCCGCATGGCGCATGGACCTCAGGGCGAATCAGGCCGAGCAGATCAAGGCGCTGGAACCCAAGCCAAGGTGACGAGGTGACGAGGTGACGAGGTGACGAGGTGACGAGGTGACGAGGTGACGAGGTGACGATTCATTTGAACCTCTGAGCCAGCGAATGTTCATCACCGCATCACCGCATCACCGCATCACCGCATCACCGCATCACCGCATCACCGCATCACCGCATCACCGCATC
>JBKJKJ010000232.1:0-10617 GCA_046597455.1 Burkholderiales bacterium | reverse complement strand
TGCTGCGTCGGCTTGGTCTTGATCTCTCCCGCCGAAGCGATATAGGGCACCAGCGTCAGATGGATGAAGCACGCATTTTCGCGCCCCACTTCGATCGCCATCTGCCGAATGGCCTCCAGAAAAGGCAGTGACTCGATGTCGCCCACGGTGCCGCCGATTTCAACCATGACGACTTGCGCATCGCCGGCGCCGCGCCGGATGAATTGCTTGATCTCATCGGTAATGTGCGGAATCACCTGCACGGTACCCCCGAGATAATCACCGCGGCGTTCCTTGCGGATGACGCTTTCGTAGATCTGGCCGGCGGTGAAATTGTTGCGCTTGGTCATCTTGGTCGAGATAAAGCGCTCGTAGTGACCGAGGTCGAGGTCGGTTTCGGCACCATCTTCGGTGACGAAAACCTCGCCATGCTGGAATGGACTCATGGTGCCTGGATCCACGTTCAGATACGGATCCAGCTTCACCATCGAGATTTTGATGCCGCGCGATTCGAGAATGGCGGCGAGAGAGGCGGCGGCGATGCCTTTGCCAAGGGAGGAGACGACACCACCGGTGACAAAGATGTATTTGGTCATCACATAGCAAGCCACACGTTTGCGCATTTTATCGCGCAAACGCCTGGACAGTCCAACGAAAGTTGACTCGAAGCGCCTGAAACTTGCAGGCCCGTTTGCGACGTGCATCGCGACGTGGGGCGCGACGTGATATGCGACGTGTTATGCATCTTTCGCCTTCTCCCGCGCCAGATACAGCCACGTCTCGACCACGGTGTCCGGATTGAGCGAGAGGCTCTCGATCCCCTCGTCCATCAGCCACTTCGCCAGATCGGGATGGTCGGACGGCCCCTGCCCGCAGATCCCGACATACTTCCCTGCTTTGCGGCACGCCTGGATCGCGAGATGAAGCATGTGCTTCACCGCCGGGTCGCGCTCGTCGAAAGCGTCGGCGATGATTCCGCCCGAGTCGCGGTCGAGCGCGAGCGTCATCTGCGTCATGTCGTTCGAGCCGATGGAAAACCCGTCGAAATGCTCGAGGAACTGATCCGCGAGCACCGCGTTGGCGGGAATCTCGCACATCATGATCAGACGCAGCCCGTTCTCACCGCGTTTCAAACCGTTCTCAGCCAGAAGATCGATCACTTTGCGCGCCTCAGTCAATGTCCTGACGAAAGGCACCATGATCTCGACGTTGGTCAGGCCCATCTCGTCGCGGACTTTTTTCATGGCGCGACACTCGAGCTCGAAGCATTCGCGGAAAGACGACGAGATATAACGTGACGTACCGCGAAAACCGAGCATCGGGTTCTCCTCGTGCGGCTCGTAGCGCGCGCCGCCGGTGAGACTCGAGTATTCGTTCGATTTGAAATCGGATAGGCGCACGATGACCGGCTTGGGCCAGAATGCCGCGCCGAGCGTCGCGACGCCTTCCACGAGCTTCTCGACGTAGAAGGTCACGGGGTCCGCGTAGCCGGCGCTGTGTTCTTCGACCGCGACTTTCAGGTCGGCCGACAGGTCCGGGTACGCGAGCACCGCCTTGGGATGCACCCCGATCATGCGCGCAATGATGAATTCGAGGCGTGCGAGGCCCACGCCTTCGTTCGGCAGCCGCTGGAACTCGAATGCCAGCTCCGGGTTGCCGACGTTCATCGTGATCTTGACCGGAGCCTTCGGCATTTTTGCAAGCGACAGGTCGATAACCTCGTTCTCCAGAATGCCGCGGTAGACGAAACCGGTGTCGCCTTCCGCGCACGATACGGTGACCGGCTTGCCGTGCTTCAATACCTGCGTCGCGTCGCCGCAGCCCACGACTGCAGGAATGCCCAACTCTCGCGCGATGATCGCCGCATGACACGTGCGCCCGCCGCGATTGGTGACGATCGCGCCGGCGCGTTTCATCACCGGTTCCCAGTCGGGGTCGGTCATGTCGGTTACGAGCACGTCGCCGTCACGCACGGTGTCCATCTCCGCTGCGCTTTTGACCAGGCGCACCGGTCCGCTACCGATACGTTGACCTATAGCGCGCCCGGTGGTCAGGACCTCCGAGCGCTCCTTCAGGCGATAGCGCCTGAGCGTGTCGACGCGCTCGGTCGCCTTCACCGTCTCCGGCCGTGCTTGCAGCACGTAGAGCTTGCCGTCGGTTCCGTCCTTGCCCCACTCGATATCCATCGGCCTGCCGTAGTGGCGCTCGATGATCATCGCGTAGCGCGCAAGCTCTTCGACTTCGGCGTCGGTAATCGAGAAGCGGGTGCGATCGGCGTCCGGCACGGCAAGCGTCTTGACCGAGCGTCCTGCCTGGGTGCCCTCGCCATAGACCATCCTGACCGCCTTGGAGCCCAGACCACGCCTCAGAATCGCCTTGCGTCCGGCCTCCAGACCGCGCTTGTAGACGTAGAACTCGTCAGGGTTCACCTGGCCCTGCACGATGGTTTCCCCGAGCCCATACGACGAGGTGATGAGCACGACCTGGTCGAATCCCGATTCGGTATCGAGGGTGAACATGACACCGCTCGCAGCGAGGTCGCTGCGCACCATGCGTTGCACGGCCGCCGACAGCGCGACCTCCGCGTGGGTGAACCCCTGGTGTACGCGATACGAGATCGCCCGGTCGTTGTAAAGGGAAGCGTAGACGTGCTTGATCGCTTCGAGCAGATGCTCGAGGCCGCGCACGTTGAGGAACGACTCCTGCTGGCCGGCAAAAGACGCGTCTGGAAGGTCTTCCGCAGTTGCCGAGGAGCGAACGGCGAAGGACGCCTCGTTTCCGGCGTCAGCCGTGAGCGCTTCGTAGCTCGCCGCGATCTCGCGCTCGAGCGCCGCAGCAAAAGGTTGTGCCGTGAGCCACGCCCGGATCTCTTTGCCCGCAGCGGCGAGCGCTTTCACATCGTCCGCATCGAGGTTGGCGAGCCGCTGGGCAATGCGCTCATCGAGCCCGTCGTGGGCCAGGAACTGCCGGTATGCGTGCGCCGTGGTTGCGAATCCGCCGGGCACGCGCACGCCGGCGGCCCCGAGCTGGCTGATCATTTCGCCCAGCGACGCGCTCTTGCCGCCCACGCTTGCGACATCGGTCATCCGAACTGCGCCAAGATCGACGACAAGCGCCTGGTCTGTATGGGTCATGATTGTTTGTGCCGACGGGGAAAACACGATATTTTACCGGAACCCAACCTGATTCCCTTCATCCTTCCGATGCCCAGCCCGAAACGTGTTGCTTTTTTCATTTCCGACCGAACGGGCATCACTGCGGAGATGCTGGGTCACAGCCTGCTCACCCAGTTCGAAGGTGTGCGCTTCCAGGAGGTGACGCTGCCTTTCGTCGATACCCCGGACAAAGCCCGCGAGATCGTATTGCGCATCAACGAGACGGCGGTGAACGAGGGCGTGCGGCCGATCGTCATCAGCACGCTCGTCAATACCGAGATCGCGCAGATCGTCGGCGCGGCCAACGCGCTGTTCCTCGATTGCTTCGAGATTTTCATCTCGCCGCTCGAAAAAGAGCTGGGCGAGCTCGCGTCCCACGCCATCGGGCGCAGTCACAGTGTTAACGATCTGGTGAACTACTATCACCGGATCGATGCGGTAAATTACGCGCTGGCGCACGACGACGGGGTCGCGAAACGCGACTTGACCGATTCGGACATTATCCTCGTGGGGGTCTCGCGTTCGGGCAAAACCCCAACCTGTCTCTACATGGCGATGCAGTTCGGCATACGCGCCGCGAACTACCCGCTGATACCGGAAGACTTCAGCGCGATGCAACTGCCGGGGCAGCTGCGTTCCCTGCGCGGGCGGCTGCGCGGGCTCACCATCAAGCCCGAACGTCTGCAGCAGATCCGCAACGAGCGGCGTCCCGGCAGCACCTACGCCACGCTGGCCAACTGTGAATTCGAGGTGAAGCAGGCCGAAGCGCTGATGCGGCAGGAAGGCATTCCTTACCTCGATGCGACCAGCAAGTCCGTCGAAGAGCTCGCGACGACGATCCTGCATGAGGCCAAGCTGGTGCGGCGGATATATTGATCTCCTTCACGCATTGATCTCCTTCACGCATTGATCTCCACCACGCATTGATCCCCGTCACGTATTCATCTGCGTCACCCCCCTCATCCGACATGGCTCGCGGCTTCCTGCCTGACCCGTTCGAACAGACACACGGCAGCTGCGGCGGCGACGTTGAGGGACTCGGCTTGACCGGGCATCGGAATGGAAATCTCACGGTACGCCGCGCTGCGTAATTGCAGGCTCAGTCCGGCGCCTTCGTTGCCGAAGAGCAACGCCACGGCGCCTGTGAGGTCGGCTGAGTAGAACGGAATGGGCCCATCCCCCGCCGCGGCAAACACCCGTCCGGGATACGCGCGAACGAGCGCGTCCAGGTCGACGGCTTCGTAGATCTTGAGCGCGAAGTGCGCCCCCATGCCTGCCCGGAGCACCCGCGGCGACCAGGCCTGCACACAATGGCGCGACAGATAGATGTCCGGTATTCCTGCGGCCGCGGCGGATCTCAGGATCGATCCCAGATTGCCGGGGTCCTGGATATCCTCGAGCATCACGCACGGTCCCGGCTGCAGCGGAATCGCGCTCGCTGGCGGGGTCTTTACAGCGGCGAGGATCCCTGTCGGGCTGGCCACCGACGATAACTCGCGGAACAGCGCATCGCTCAGCACGCGAGGCTCAGGCATGTGCGGCGCCTGAAGTAACGTGGCAATTTCCGCGTCAACCAGCCCCGTCCGGCTCACCACGACGTCCTCGGGGGCCCCGACATGCTGCAGGTATGCAGCGACCAAATGCACGCCATCGAGCAGCGACAAACCCGCTTTGCGGCGCTCTCGCGACGACTGGTGCAGCTTGAGCAGCGACCTGAAATGCGCGTTGTCAGCCGATGTGATTTGACGCACCGGCACTCCTGGTCATGCGCAAGTGCGAAACCCCGCATACACGTCGCGGCGGTCGGGGGTGTAAAAGTTGCGCCAGGTGTTGCGGATCAGCGAGCCGCGCGTCGCGAACGAGCCTCCACGCAGGACTTTGTGGTCGCCGAACCAGGGTTGCGAATATTCCTTATAGGGGTCGGCGACGAATCCGGGATACGGCCCGAAGGTGCTTCCTGTCCACTCCCAGACGTTGCCAATCATCTGGCGGCAACCCCAGGCGCTGTCGCCTTCAGGGTAATCGGCCACGTCTGTCGGACCGGCGCCCACGCCGTACAGGTTTGCGCGCTTTGCGTCGGGCGCCGTATCCCCCCAGGGATAGCGTCGTTTGGCCGCACCGAGCCTAGGCGCCGAGGCGGCCGCGCATTCCCATTCCGCCTCTGACGGCAGGCGCCGGCCCGCCCACTCGCAATACGCGTTCGCCTCGTGCCAGCTCACGTGCATCACGGGCTCGTGGTCGGCCAGCGGCGCCCACATTGCGAATCGACGCGCATGCCATTGCCCATCCTGGCGCCGCCAGTAGGCGGGGTGAGACGCATTCGTCGATACCCGCCATTCCCAGCCCTCAACGCTCCAGAGCGCGCGCCGGGCGTAGCCACCGTCTTCCACGAACGCCAGAAACTCGTCGTTGGTGACACATCTTCGCGCCATAGCGAACGGGGCGACGTCCACCGGATGCGCCCATTTCTCGTTGTCGAATACAAAGCCCGATCCCGGCGCCGCGCCGAGCATGAATCGACCGCCGGGGATGTCGACGTCACCGGCTGCCTCTGCGCCCCGCGCTGGAGGCGGCCCTAACCGCGGTAAAGGGGGGGCGGAATAGCCGAGGGTCTGCCGCGTGTACGTGAACGCTTCACAGTGCATTTCCTCGTGCTGCGCGGCGAGCTGCGCGAAGTAATGCAGCGCGGCGCTCGCGTCCGAACGCAGGCGCTCGAACACGCGCTCGAGCACGCGGCGCTGGTAGTCCAGTGTCGCGTCGAGATCAGGCAGCGGCAGGTCCCAGCGCGTCGCGTGCGCGACGACGGCAGAGTCATAAAGGCGATCCGCATCCTTGAACATCGAGGGCAGAAGCGCCCGGTCGGCGTCCTGATGGCGCAGGCACCAGCGCTCCTGGAACCAGGCCAGATGCCCAAGCTCCCACAGCGGGGGATTCACGATGCTCAGCCGCGGCCCGAGCAGCTGTTCACCGTTCAGATCTGCTGCGAGCGCAAGCGTGCGCCCGCGCGCATCGAGCAGCATCTGCTGCAGCGTGCACGCCGGCACGTCCGCATCAATCATTACTCGCTCGCATTTGCTATATTCACGCTAGTGGCCTGTATCAGTGATTTCGAGAGTAACGTTCGCAACGGCCGCCCGCTCGGGAGCGGGCCCGTCGCTCACCGGTAAGTTGCTACCGGTTCTAACGTTACACTCCATGAGTTTAACTTGCGCACTTCCCGATTGAGAATATCCATCATCACGCCGGCAGGTGCACACAGCCGCAACGGCAACCGCAACACGGCCACGCGATGGGCGGGATTTCTGCGCGCCGGCGGGCATCGCGTGGAGGTCGCCCAGCAATGGGGCGCAAGCCGTGCGGACGTCATGATCGCCTTGCATGCCCGCCGCAGTTACGGATCGATCGCCCGATTTTCGGAGTCTTGTCCCGGTTGCCCGCTTGTGGTCGTGCTGACCGGTACCGATCTGTATCGCGACATTCTTGATGACGCGCACGCGCAGCGCTCGCTCGAGCTTGCAACGCGCCTCGTCGTCCTGCAGGACATGGGGCGGCGCGAGCTGACGCTGCGCCTGCGCCGCAAAACCCGCGTGATCTATCAGTCTGCCCGCCGCATAGACCGCCCGTCCCCGCTCGCGTCATCTTTCGAAGTGGTCGTCAGCGGCCATCTGCGCGCGGAAAAAGATCCTTTCCGGGCCGCGCACGCGCTGAGCCACCTGCCGGCGGACAGCCGCATACGCGTCACGCACATCGGCGGCGCTCTGGATCCCGCCATGGAAGCCGAGGCTCGCGCATGGATGGCGAGCGAGCCCCGCTATCGGTGGCTCGGCGAGTTTGCGCACGGGCGGGCGCTGCACATTCTTGCGCGCAGCCGCGCGATGGTCATCAGTTCGCGGATGGAGGGCGGGGCCAATGTCGTATCCGAAGCCCTCGCATTGGGCGTGCCCGTGATCGCGTCGCGCATCTCGGGCAACATCGGCATGCTGGGCGCCCGCTACCCGGGCTATTACCCCCTCGGCGACGCGCGCTCGCTCGCCGCGCTCATGTCCCGCGCCGAGCGCGACCATGCCTTCTACGAGCTGCTCGACCAAGCATGCCAGGCGCGCGCTCATCTGGTCACCGTAGAGCGCGAGCGCAGCGCGGTCGAAGCGCTGATTTCCGAAGTCACCCAGGCACGCGGAAAGTTTTAGATGACCAAAGCGATCGGAAGAGCGCTGAAGGACGAGAGTTTCGGGCAGAGTCCCGGGGGTTTCTCTCCAGGCGGGCATTGGCGAGCCGGGCGCAGGAAGACGCCCCGCGCTCATCGCCCAGGGATAGGGATGCGTGACAGCAGCGGCATGATCGCGGTGGCCGCTTTCTCAGCCGTGTTCTGACGCAGCGACCGCCGCATCGCCTCGAAACGCTCGTCGAGTCGCTCGCGCACATCTTCGTCGTGTAACAAGGTGAGCAGCGCCTGCGCCAGGGTGTCCGGTGTGGCTGCATCCTGTATGAGTTCGGGGACGATCTGCTCGCCCGCCAGAATGTTCGGCAGCCCGAGGAACGGCTGGTACGCGCGTCTGCGCAACACCCAGTACGACAGGCGCGACACCTTGTAGGTGATGACCATGGGCCGCTTGAGCAGCGCGGCTTCGAGCGTGGCCGTTCCCGATGCCACGAGGACAACATCCGCGGCCGCCATCGCTTCCAGCGAGTGGCCGGTCATCAGGGTGAGATTCAGCTCTTCGGGCTGCACGCGCGATACTGCCGCTTCGAACAACGCTTTGGTTTCGCGGCTGGCGAACGGGACCAGCACCCGGATACCCGGTACCGCTTCGTTGAGCTTCACGGCCGTACGCACGAACAGCTCGGCCATGTTCTCGAGCTCGCTCACCCGACTTCCCGGGAGCATTGCGATCACCGGGATATGCGTCGCGATTCTGAGCTCTTCCCGCACCGCTTCGACGGACGGCAGCGTCTCGAGCAGGTCAGCCAGCGGGTGCCCCACGTAGCGCACCGACACCCCGGCCTTCTCGAAAAGTCGCGCTTCGAAAGGAAATAGCGTGAGCAGCATCGTGACGGCGTGTTTCACCGTTTGCACGCGCTCGCGGCGCCACGCCCACACCGCAGGGGCTACGTACTGCACCGTGGGTATACCCGCCCTGCGCAGATCGATCGCCAGGTCGAGATTGAAGTCGGGCGCATCCACGCCGATGAAAAGCGCCGGAGGCGTGCGCAGGAAATGGTCACGAAGCCGGCGGCGGATGCCGACGATCTCCCAGTAGTGCTTGATGACTTCCACGTAGCCGCGAACGGCGAGCTTTTCCATCGGGAAAAGCACTTCGGCGCCGGCTGCTTCCATCTTCGGCCCACCGATGCCTACGAAGCGCAGCCCCGGGTTGCGCTCGAGCAAAGCGCGCATCAGATGCGCGCCGAGCTGATCCCCGGACGGTTCGCCTGCGACGATGCCCACGACCTGTGGGCGCTGCCCTGCGGCTTTGCGCATGCTCTGAAGCCGTTTCAGCGGATGATGCCGCGGCCAGGCACCGCAAGGAAATCCAGAAGCGGCCGCACTTCGGCAAATTCCGCCGCCAGGGGTTCGAGCTCACGCATTGCGGCGTCCAGCGTATGGCCTGAGCGGTATACGGTCTTGTAAGCACGCTTTAATGCGGCGATCGCTTCCACGCTGAATCCCCGGCGGCGCAGGCCTTCGGAATTGATGCCGTAGGGGTGAACCGGGTTTCCCGAGGCCTTGGTATACGGCGGCACGTCCTGGAGGACGACGGTCCCCAGGCCCGTAATGCTGTGCGTGCCGACACGGCAGAACTGGTGCACCAGCGTGAAGCCCCCGAGGATCGCATCGTCGCCGATATGGACGTGGCCCGCCAGCTGGGCATTGTTCGCGAATATCGTCCGATCGCCGATCTGGCAGTCGTGCGCAACGTGCACGTACGCCATGATCCAGTTGCCGTTTCCGATACGGGTGACCCCCGCATCCTGCACGGTGCCGCGATTCAACGTGCAGAATTCGCGAATGGTATTGCCGTCGCCGATCTCGAGCCGCGTCGGCTCACCGGAATATTTCTTGTCCTGCGGCGCTTCCCCTATCGACGCGAACGGGGAGATCGTGTTGTTCGCACCCAGTCGCGTGTGCCCGGCGATGACGCAATGTGAACCGATGCTGCTGCCGGGTCCGATTTCGACGTCTGGACCCACAACCGTGTAGGGGCCGATCGCCACGTCGTCCGCCACCCTTGCAGCCGGATCGACTATCGCCGTCACATGAATGCGGGAATACGCAGTTGCGTTCATTGCAACGCGGCGTCACGCGCCATCATCATCTTTCAACTCGCGTATCGTGCACAGAATGTCGGCTTCGGCCACGATCACCTCTTCGACGCGCGCCTCGCCGTGAAACTTCCACAGACCGCGCAGCTGCCGCACCAGCGTAACATCCAGGTGCAAAGCGTCGCCGGCCGTGACCGGTTTCTTGAATCGTGCGTTATCAATGCCGACGAAGTAATAGACCATGCGCTCGTCGGGCGTGTGCCCCTCGCCGGCGAATGTCAATATTGCCGCAGCCTGGGCCAGCGCTTCGATGATCAGCACGCCCGGCATGACGGGATAGTGCGGGAAATGTCCGTGAAAGTACGGCTCGTTGCTCGTGACGTTCTTCAGCGCGAGCACACGCTTGCCCGGATCGCACGACAGAACGCGGTCGATCATCAGAAACGGATACCGGTGCGGCAGATACTTCAGCACGCGGTTTATGTCCATGCTTTTCAGTTCCGTGTCTTTCAAGAGCGGCTCCTTGTCAGCTCGGCAACCGCGTCCTCGAGCGCACCGACGCGCCGCGCGATCTTCGCGAGATGGCGTATTTGCGAGGCGTTCCGGCGCCAGTCGCGATTCGGCTCGAACGGATAGACACCGCTGTAGACGCCGGGCTGGTCGATCGATTTGGTGATGGACGTGTGTCCCGAAATTTCGACACGATCAGCGATGCTCACGTGCCCGGCGATACCTACAGCACCCCCGATTCGGCAATAGCGGCCGATCTGAACGCTGCCGGCGATACCGGTACATGCTGCGATTGCGGTGTGCGCACCGATGTGAACGTTGTGGGCGATCTGAATCTGGTTGTCGAGCTTCACGCCGTCTTCGATCACGGTATCGTTGATCGCACCCCGGTCGATCGTGGTGTTTGCCCCGATTTCCACATCGTCGCCGATGCGCACGACGCCGACCTGCGGGACCTTGACCCAATGTTCTCCATCGAAAGCGATACCGAAACCGTCTGCGCCTATCACGGCGCCCGAGTGGACGATCACCCGATCACCCAACGTGCAGCCGGCGTAGATCGTGACACCAGGGTGCAGCCGGGTATCCTCGCCGATGTATACATTCTCCCCGAGTACCGTCCGCGAACCGATAACGGCGCCTTTGGCGACGCGCGCCCCGCGCCCGATGACGACATATGCGCCGATTTCGGCGGCCGGATCGATCTCGGCGC
>JBKJKJ010000604.1:0-3851 GCA_046597455.1 Burkholderiales bacterium | reverse complement strand
GGAGCAGCGAGACATCGCTCGCCTCGCGCGTGGTCATGCGGCCGCTGATCTGAACGCGTCCGCCGCCGATCTCCTGGCGAATCACCGGCGCAGTGACGACTTCGCCCTTGCCCTTTTCGAACAGGAGGATCGCCATGCGCTTGTTGACGTTTTCACGGGTCACTTGCTGGAAAATCCGTGCGCCCGTGCCGTCGAGGCTGATGTGCACTGCCGGCTCGCCGGTCTGGCCGTCGAAGCCGGGCTGCGCATCATTGATGCGATCCCCGGTGAGCACGACCTGTTTTTTCACCAGCACCGGCGTCCCGCCTCTTTCCATGTAGAGCTCGGTGCCGAAAGGTACCTGCCCGCCCAGCGCGGCCTGCAGCGTGGCCGGATCGGACTTTTCATCGTCGACCATGCGAATCTCGAGCGTGGCGGTACGGCCGAGGATTTCCTTGGCTTTCGCCGTATCCTGAACGCCGGGCAACTGAACCACGACGCGGTCCGAGCCCTGCTGCTGGATGATCGGCTCGGCGACGCCGAGCTCGTTGACGCGGTTACGCAACGTCGTGATGTTCTGCTGCAGGGCGAAATCCATGGTGCGGCGCTGCGCTTCGGGCTTCAGCGAGCCGATGATGCGGAATTCCCCCTGGTCGTCCAGGGTGCGAAGCTCGAGATCGGGCGTGCTCTTGTCGATTTCGGCCAGCGCCTTGTCGCGCACCGCGGAGTCGCGAAAACGCACCACGAGGCTCTGCCCGTCGCGCGCGATGCCGCTGTACTGGATGCGCTTTTCACGCAGCGCGCCGCGGATATCGTTGGTATAGGCCTCGACTTTCTTCGACATCGCCCCTTTCATATCGACCTGGAGCAGAAAGTGCACCCCTCCGCGCAAGTCGAGACCTAGATACATCGGCAGCGCGCCAATCGATGCCAGCCACTGCGGATTACGGGAAAGGAGGTTGAGCGCGACCACGTAATCGTCGCCGAGCGCGGCTTGCACCGCGTCTTTCGCGCGCAACTGGGTCTCGGTGTCCTGGAAGCGGGCTTTGACGCTCGTACTGTCGAGAAACACGCCGTCGGGGGCCAGGTTGTTCTTTTTGAGCACCTCCTCGACGCGGCCGAGCAACGCGCTGTCGGCCTTGAGGGTGCTGCGCACCGGTGAGATCTGAACCGCGGGCTCCTCCCCGAAAAAGTTCGGCAACGTGTAGAACAACGCCACGAGGAGCGCGAAACCGATGAGGACGTACTTCCAGAGGGGATAGCGGTTCATAGGACTCGAAGAATGAAAGCAGAGCGGAAAGAGGCGTCAAAGCGCCTCGCTCCGGTGTCGGCTCTTGGATCAGACGTTCTTGATGGTGCCTTTGGGCAATACCGTTTGCACCGCTGCGCGCTGCACCTGGATTTCCACATTGGTCGCAATTTCGACGCTCACGTAACCTTCGCCGATCTTGCTGATGCGGCCGAGAACGCCGCCGGCGGTGACGACTTCATCGCCTTTCTGCAGCGCGTCGATCAGGGCCTTATGCTCCTTGGCGCGCTTCATCTGGGGACGGATCATCAGGAAATACAGAACGGCGAACATCGCGCCGATCAGAAGTATGCTTTCGAAACCGCCTCCGGCCCCGCCTGCAGGCGCCTGCGCCCAAGCTTCGCTTATGAGCATTTATATCCTCCGTAGTAACCTGCGTAGCGGCGCGTGCGCGACTCCGCAAAAAAATGGGGGCGCCGCCGGCTGGACGAACCGGACACCGCAAAAATCGTTGTATTTTAACATCATTCGTCCGGTCCGCTGCCGCTCACCGAAGCCGCGTATGCAGCGTAGCGGCCTTCCCGGATCGCTGCGCGCGCGCCCTGCATCAGCCTCTGGTAGTGGTGCAGGTTGTGCAACGTATTGAGTCGGGAGCCGAGGATTTCGTTCACCCGCTGCAGGTGATGGAGGTAGGCGCGGGTGAAATTGCGGCACGTATAGCAGTCGCAGTGCGCATCGAGCGGGCCCAGGTCGTCGCGATAACGCGCGTTGCGCAGCTTCACCACGCCCGCACTCGTGTAGAGCCAGCCGTTGCGCGCGTTGCGCGTCGGCAGCACGCAATCGAACATATCCACGCCGGCGGCGACGGCTTCGACGATGTCCTGCGGCGTCCCCACCCCCATGAGGTAGCGCGGCTTGTCCGCCGGCAGCCGCGGGGCGGTGTGCTGCAGGATGCGCACCATCTCGGGCTTGGTTTCGCCGACCGACAGCCCGCCTATCGCGTAGCCATCGAAGCCGATTTGCATGAGCCCGGCCAGCGACTCGTCGCGCAGGTCTTCGTACATCCCCCCCTGCACGATCCCGAAAAGCGCGTTCGGATTGCCCTGGTGGGCGTTGCTTGAGCGCTCGGCCCAGCGCAGGCTCATGCGCATTGAATCGCGGGCCTGATCGTGAGTCGCCGGATACGGCGTGCACTCGTCGAACACCATCACGATGTCCGAATCGAGCACGCGCTGTATGCGCATCGACTCTTCAGGCGAGAGAAAGCACGCATCGCCGTTGACCGGAGACTGGAATTTCACACCCTCTTCGGTGATTTTTCTGAGCGCGCCGAGGCTGAAGACCTGGAAGCCGCCCGAATCGGTCAGTATCGGTCCGTCCCAGCCCATGAAGCGGTGCAAGCCCCCGTGCGCTGCAATGACTTCGAGACCGGGCCGCAGCCACAGGTGAAAGGTATTTCCCAGGACGATATGCGCGCCGAGCTCGCGCAACTCGACCGGGCTCATGGCTTTCACGGCACCGTAGGTGCCCACCGGCATGAAAGCCGGCGTGTCGATCGTGCCGTGTGCGGTCGTGAGCTGCCCCACCCGCGCCGCGCCGTCGGTTTCCTGAACTTCGAACTGCATGTCTATCCTGTCACGTGTATGGCTTCCAGGGCGGCGCGGACCGGCGCCGGCATCGGGATGGGCCGCTGCGTGCTGCGATCACAGCACACCTGCAGGAAAAAGCCCTGCGCGGCGGCCAGCGATTCATCTTCCCGAAATATTCCGATCTCGAATCGCATGCTGCTTGTCCCGATCGCGGTAACGCGCAGGCCGCAGTGAACCGTATCGGGAAACGCGATGGGCCTGAAGTAAGTGCAGCCGTTTTCGACGACGAGATAGGCGACCGGATCATGTGCGAGATCGCGCTCCACCGCATGGGCGATATAGGACGTCACTGCGGTATCGATGAAAGAATAGTAGGTGGCGTTGTTGACATGGTGGTAGAGGTCGTTGTCCATGAGGCGCGTCGTGATCGTCACGAAATGGCGATAGGCATCGCGCGCCAGGCGCGTCTGGCGCGTGGCGCGGTCCGGTGCACTCATGCCTGACCCGCTCGTTCGATCATCATCGCATCCCCATAGCTGTAAAAACGATAGCGGTTCCGGATCGCGTGCCGGTAAGCGGCCTGTACATGCGCGGTCCCGGCGAACGCCGAGATCAGCATGAGCAACGTCGACTTCGGCAGGTGGAAGTTCGTGAGCAGACGATCTACCACCCGGAATCGATAGCCGGGGACGATGAAAAGCCGGGTCTCACCGACACTTGCGCGAAGCTCGGTCGCACCCGCGGATTCGAGCGCCCGTAGCGTGGTCGTGCCCACCGCCACGACCCGCCCGCCCCGCGCGCGCGCCGCGTCGATGGCGTCGATCGTCTGCTGAGGCACCGAATACCACTCGCAGTGCATCTCGTGCCCGGCCAGATCATTCGTGCGGACCGGCTGGAAAGTCCCTGCGCCGACGTGCAACGTCACGTAGGCGATCGCGACGCCACGCGATCGCAGCGCGTCCAGCAGGGGCTCGTCGAAATGCAGACCCGCCGTCGGTGCGGCAACCGCACCGGGGTCGCGCGCATAAACTGTC
>JBKJKJ010000542.1:0-3871 GCA_046597455.1 Burkholderiales bacterium | reverse complement strand
CGAACGTCCCGCCGCGCCCATCATGGATCGCGGGCCGGTGACCGTGCCGCTTCAGACCGGCCTCATGGTCATCGACGCGCTCATTCCCATCGGGCGCGGCCAGCGCGAGTTGATACTGGGTGATCGCCAGACAGGCAAGACCGCGATTGCGATCGACACCATCCTCAATCAGCGAGGCGACGACGTGGTGTGCGTCTATTGCGCCATCGGCCAGCGCGCATCCGCGGTGGCGAAAGCAGTGGCTGTCTTGCGCGAGCAGGGCGCGATGGCCTATACCGTGGTGGTCGTGACCGAGGGCAACGATCCGCCCGGTCTCGCCTACATCGCGCCGTATGCCGCGACCAGTATTGCGGAGCATTTCATGGAGTCGGGTCGTGACGTGCTCATCGTCTACGACGATCTCACGCATCACGCGCGCGCCTATCGCGAGCTTTCACTGCTCCTGCGCCGGCCGCCGGGGCGCGAAGCGTTTCCGGGCGACATCTTCTACATTCATTCCCGCCTGCTCGAACGCGCCACGCATTTGCGCGCGGAGCGCGGAGGCGGCTCGCTCACTGCGCTGCCCATCGTCGAGACCGAAGCCCAGAACATTTCTGCCTACATTCCGACCAACCTGATTTCCATTACCGACGGCCAGATCTATCTCTCTCCGTCATTGTTCGAATTGGGCGTGCTGCCTGCGGTCGACGCCGGCAAATCGGTATCGCGCGTCGGCGGCAAGGCGCAGCGGGCAGCGTACCGCGCGGTCACGGGTGATCTGAAGCTCGCCTACGCGCAGTTCGAGGAGCTCGAAACCTTTGCGCGGTTCGGCGCGCGCCTGGATGACGACACCCGCAAGGTCATCGAGCACGGGCGGCGCATCCGCGCCTGTCTCAAGCAGTCGGAGTCGGCCCCGGTAACGGTACCGGAGCAGATCGCCGTCCTGCTGGCATTGACCGCGGAGCTCTTCGACCCGGTGCCGCTCGAGCAGATGACGAACGCCGAGCACGCCGTACGCGAGGCGGCGGCGAATATCCCGGCGCCGGTGTGCGCGCGATTCGAAACCGCCGACAAGCTGAGCGATGAGGATCGTCGGGTGATTATCGAAATCGCCCGCCGATCGCTCGCCCCTTTTCAACCCAAGCCGGAATCCAGACCCGATGCCGAATCCGAGCTTGACACCGGGTCCATGCCTGAGTCCCGCACGCAGATCAAACCCAAGCCCAGTGCGGCACCTGAGGAGAAGTCATGAGCGACACCGCGGCGAGCCTGCGCCGAAAGATCAGCAGTGCCGGCGACCTCCAGTCGGTCGTGCGCACCATGAAAGCTCTGGCCGCTTCGAGCATCGGGCAATACGAGCAATCGGTGCGCGCGTTAGGCGACTACTATCGGACTGTGGAGCTGGGTCTGAGCATCTGCTTCCGGAAAAGCGTCCCCGCAGCGCTGATGACAGAAGGTGAAGGGCGTACCGATGCCGCCTGCGTGGGTGTGGTCGTGTTCGGTTCAGATCAGGGACTGGTGGGGCAGTTCAACGACGTGGTGGCTAATTTTGCGATAAAGACCCTGGCCGCTCTTACAGGCAAAGCCCAGGTCTGGGCGGTCGGCGAACGCGTGCACGGGCGCTTGTCGGACGCGGGGCTGCCGCTCGTCGGACTCTTCGCGGTGCCGAATTCCGTCAAGGCCATCACCCCGCTCGTCGGGCAGATACTCGTCGAGAGCGAGAAGCGCCAGAGCGGCGGTGCAGTCACCGAGCTGCACCTCGTCTATAACCGCCCCGCCGCCCGCGCGGTTTATGCGCCCGTCAGCCAGCGACTGCTACCGCTGGACGAAACCTGGCGACGCAAGCTGGCTCACCTTCCCTGGCCGACGGGAAACCTGCCCGAGGTGACAGGGGGCGATACGACGACCGTGCGGGCGCTGATCCGTGAGTATCTTTTCATCTCGCTTTTTCGGGCCTGCGCCGAATCCCTCGCGAGCGAGAACGCGAGCCGCCTCGCGGCGATGGATCGCGCTGACCGGAACATCGACGAGCTGCTCGAAGATTTTCACGGGTCCTTCCACCGCCTGCGTCAGAGCGGCATCGACGAGGAATTGTTCGACGTGATCGCCGGCTTCGAGTCGCTGGCCGGACGATAGGACTTGTGATGAAGCCCGTCGCGGGGTCGTCGAAACGTCCCCCAAGCAACCTGCGAAAGACCTGAGCCATGCCTGGATCGACGCCCGACGCGAAGCGCGCCGCCCCGTGTCTGCTGGTCATCAACGCAGGATCGTCCAGCATCAAGTTTTCGCTGCTCACCGGGCGCACCGTCGAGACGCTGCGCAGCGCGGTCCACGGTGAAATCGAAGGCATCGGCACCGCTGCGCATTTTTCTGCGGAGGACAGCTCCGGTCAGCGTCTTGCGGATCGGGCCTGGGACTCACACACGTCGCACGATGAGCTGCTCGTGCATCTCCTCGAATGGATCGAGGCGCATATTGGAGCCGATCGATTGACGGCGGCAGGGCATCGCGTGACGCATGGGGGTGTCGCCGGCGTCGCGCCGCGGCTCGTCGATCCTCAAGTCCTGAAGGACCTGCGCTCGCTGATACCGCTGGCGCCGCTGCACCAGCCCCACAATCTGGCGGCGATCGATGCACTGGCGGCGCGCTTCCCGGGGCTGCCCCAGGTTGCCTGCTTCGACACGGCCTTTCATTCCACAAACCCGAGAATCTCGCGCATTTATGGATTGCCCGCCGCGCTGACCGAAGAAGGGCTCTGGCGTTTCGGGTTTCATGGCTTGTCGTACGAGTACATCGCTGGCGCGTTGCCGACGTTCGAGCCCAAGGCGCGGGACGGTCGCGTGATCGTGGCCCATCTGGGCAACGGCGCCAGTCTTTGTGCGCTCGTCGGCGGGAAAAGCGTGGCCACCACGATGGGCTTTACCGCGCTCGACGGTGTGCCCATGGGAACGCGGTGCGGCGTGCTGGACCCGGGCGTCCTGCTTTATCTGCTTCAGGAAAAAGGCATGAGTGCGGCGGAGGTCGAGACGCTGCTATATCGGCAATCCGGCTTGCTGGGGGTATCCGGAATCAGCAGCGATATGCGCCGGTTGCTGGACAGCCGTGAACCCGGTGCGCGCGAAGCGATCGACCTGTTCGTCTATCGCGCCGCACGGGAGATCGGCTCGCTGGCGGCCGCTGCAGGCGGGCTGGACGCCCTCGTGTTCACGGCGGGTATCGGTGAGCATGCCCCGCAGATCCGCTCGCGTATCTGCGAGGAATCCGCATGGCTGGGGATAGCGCTGGACGCTGCAGCCAACCAGACCGGCGGACCGCGAATCAGCGCGGCCCAAAGCGCTGTCTCGGTGTGGGTGATCCCGACGAACGAAGAACTGATGGTGGCCCGCCATACGTTCGCATTGACCGCTGCCTCGCAGGATGGCTCTCGCTGATCAGCGCGATGTACTATACGGGCTACATCAGGCTGTACTGAGGAGATCGTTGGTGATTATCGATATGGACACGCACATCCTTCCGCGGGACATCTACGACTACGTGGAAGGACCTTCAGCCGCGCGCAAGCCGGTCTACGAGTTCGATGCGAAGGGAAAGCTGGTGAAATGGTCGTTTCCCGGATGGCACACCGTCGAAGGCACGACGCCGCTGTGGCCGGCGGGCTCGGGCGCCGGCTATCCCGGAATGACAGACATCGACGCGCGCCTGGAGGATTATCGCAAGCTCGGCATCGAAAAGCAGCTGCTGCTGCCGCAGTACACGGCCGTGCTCTTCAACTACACGCTGGATCCCGAGCTCGCCGTCGCCATGGCGCATTCCTACAACGTGAGCATCGTGAATCTCACCAAACAGTATCCGGCGCAGTTCATCGGCGCTGCGCTCGTCGCACTTCAGGATG
>JBKJKJ010000494.1:0-3245 GCA_046597455.1 Burkholderiales bacterium | reverse complement strand
CAACGTGCTCGAAGGATTCGAGGGCGACAAGGACGCGCACGGGCACCGCAGCACCGCAGGCGGCTGGCGGGCGGCGGGTCTGCCGTGGACGCAGAGCTAGCGGCGCGCCCTTAAGCGCCCAGCGGGGGACCCGGCGCACGGCATCGCGCCTGATCACTTCGTCACCACGTCACTGTGGGACGTCGTGACTTCGACGTTTCGCTCGAGACACGCCCACACCAGAAACGCGGCGGCAGCGGTCGACACCGCGGCCGCGACGAGCAACGCGTGCGGCGCGTAGCTATCCGCCATCGCACCGCCCGCGGCGATACCCGCGCTGATGCCCCCGAGGAGACAGGTCGAAGCCCAGGTAAAGCTCTCCGCCAGCCGTTCGCGAGCCGCCAACTGGGACACGAGCAGCGACTGCGCCGCGATCACGGTCGCCATCGGTGTGCCGGCGGCGATGCACGTGATCGAATAAAGCGCAACATTGTCGATGGGCACGAGCAGCGCGATCCCGGCCGCCATGGCAAGCGTCGCCATCCTGAACTGGCGGGCCAGCGGCGCATGCCAATGCCTCGAGCCATACACCACGGCCCCCACACCGCTACCCAGACTCGCCAGAGCGAGTGCGATACCCGCGGCTGACGGCACGCCCTTGCTCGCCGCGTGGGCGGTGACTGCCACTTCGAACAGTCCGAAACCGATGGAGTACAGCACGGTCGCGCCGAACACCACGAGTAGCCGCGGCGGGCGCAACGCGTCGAACCAGCTTCGATTCCGCTGAACGGGCGCCGCAGCCCAGTGCGCGATCGCCGGTGCGCGCGCGAACACGACCGTGCCCACACCCGCCGACAGTGCCGTCAGCGCGATGGCCGCTTCAGGATAGCCGGTGGCAACGCACGCCGCGACCAGTGCCGGCCCGAGTATGAACACCACCTCGACCAAAGCGGAATCAACTGAATAGGCGGTTTGAATCAGGGCAGGATCGGTGATGAGGCGCGGGTAGAGCGTGCGTATGCACGCGCTGACCGGCGGCAACGACGCCCCCGCGATGAATGCCATCGCATTGATCGATGCCGCATGTGCGCCGATGAGCACCAGGACCGCCAGCCCGATCATCGCGACCGGGTAGAGCGCCCCGCATACGAGCAGGACGGGACGCGGACCCGCACGATCGATCAGCCGGCCCAGGAAAGGTGCGATGACTGCCAGTCCGAGCACGTAGAGCGCGCTTGCGCTTCCGGCCAGCACGAACGATCCCGACCGGTTCTGAACGAAGAGCAGAATCGCCAGGCCTGCAAGGCCGATGGGCAGCCGACCCACGATCGACGCCGCGAGTGCCGAACGCACCTGCGGGACCTCGAACAAATCGCGATATCGCTGAAGGGAAATCACGCGCGACCCGAAAAGGAATGCAGCAGGCCACCCGCACTCGCAGCGCCGTCCGCCGCGCGGCTCACCGCCGCGGATTCCCGCTGCACGGCTGCGACTAGGTCGACCAGGACACCATACCCGTGTAAGCCGTGAGAAGAACGATCACGCCGAACACGATTCGATACCACGCGAACACGGTGAAGTCGTGAGTGGCGATATAGCGTATGAGCCAGCGCACGCACACGAATGCGGAGATCAAGGCCGCGATGAAACCGACGCCGAACACCGGTAGATCCGCAGCACTCAGAAGCTCGCGGTGCTTGATCAGATCGTACAGTCCGGCAGCGATCAGGGTCGGAACCGCCAGGAAGAATGAAAACTCGGTCGCTGCTTTGCGCGAAAGGCCGAACAGCATGCCGCCGATGATCGTCGCGCCGGAGCGCGAGGTGCCCGGGATCAGCGCGAACGATTGCGCAATTCCGACTTTCAGCGCGTCTTTCCACGTCATATCGTCGACGCTCTCGACGACCACGCGTCGCGGCTTGCGCTCGACCCAGAGGATGATCACCCCGCCGACGATGAACGCGAGCGCGACCGAGACGGCCTGGAAAAGATGGGCTTTGATGAGCTTGCCGAACGCCAGTCCGAGAACCGCCGCCGGCATGAATGCCACCGCGAGGTTGAAAACAAAACGCCGGGCGGCAGGATCGCTGCCGAGCCCCGTCACCGCGCGTGCGAATCTCTCCCGGTACTCCCAGACGATCGCCAGCATCGCGCCGGTCTGGATGACGATCTCGAATACTTTGCCTTTTTCATCGTGAAAATCGAGCAACTGTCCAACGATGATGAGGTGGCCGGTGCTCGAAATGGGAAGAAATTCGGTGAGGCCTTCGACGACGCCGAGTATCAGCGCCTTGAGCAGTAGCAGAGGTTCCATGCGCGCGTATTCTACGTGAGAGGCCTCACTCGTAGCGCAGCGCGTCGATCGGCAACAACCGGGAAGCCTTGCGCGCCGGATAGAAACCGAAAAACACCCCGACAGCGCCGGCGAATCCAACGGCGAGCACGATGGCATTGATGTCCAGCGAAGTGCGCCAGCCGGCGAAATGCGCAATGGCGTACGAGCCTCCGACGCCGAGCACGATGCCGCAAAGTCCGCCGACCAGCGCGAGTGTCACCGCTTCGACCAGAAACTGCGACAGGATGTCACGCCCGCGCGCGCCGACTGCCATGCGCAGACCGATTTCCCGCGTGCGCTCGGTCACCGAGACGAGCATGATGTTCATGATCCCGATGCCGCCGACGAGCAGGGAGACCGACGCCACCGCAGCCAGCAGAAGCGTCATGATTCGCGTGGACTCTTCACGGGCGCCGAGCACCTCCGACAGATTGCGCAGCGAGAAATCGTCTTCCCGGCCATCCTGAAGCCGATGGCGCTGACGCAGCAGGGTGCGGATTTCCGATTCGGCATGCGTCATGTCGGCGCCTTCGCGCACTTTGACCGATATCGATCCGACCAGTCTCAGCTTCGCCTGGCTGCCGCCCAGAACGCGGTTACGCGCAGTGGAAATCGGCATCAGGATCACATCGTCCTGGTCCTGTCCCATCAGGCTTTGCCCTTTGCGCTCGAGGACGCCGATCACTTCCATCGGCACTTTACGCACGCGTATGACCTGCCCGATCGGATCCTCGCTGCCGAAAAGATTGCGAACGACCGTTTCTCCGAGCAACACCGCCTTGCCGGCACCCGTCATGTCGGACGGTTCGAACCCTTTTCCCGACGCAATCACCCAGTTTCGGGCTTCGAAATATTCGGGCGTGACGCCATAGAACGCCGTCGACCAGTTCGCCCCGCTGTAGACGACCTGTCCGGTGCCGCGCACGGTCGG
>JBKJKJ010000442.1:0-9355 GCA_046597455.1 Burkholderiales bacterium | reverse complement strand
ATTCCGCTGACGAAAAACGCGCCCTTTTCTACGGTACGCGGCGAAAGCGTACCGGTTGAACCCGCAAACTGGGGGTAGGAAAATGCAAGAAATGCGTTATGAAGCGCCCAAGACGCTGGAGGCGGCGGTTTCGCTGCTCGCAGGCGCAACCGGGCAAACGAGAGTCTTGGCTGGCGGCACGGACCTGCTGATCCAGATGCGCGGCGGCCGCGTCGAGCCGGAACTGCTCGTCGACGTCAAAGGCATTCCCGAGATGACTTCGATCGTTGCCGAGAACGGCGGCTATCGATTCGGCGCGGCCGTTCCCTGCATGGCGCTGGTCGAGGACAAGGCGTTCTCGAAGGCATGGCCCGGCGTGGCGGATGGCGCGAACCTGATCGGATCGATCCAGGTGAGAGGACGTGCAACCGTCGGCGGCAATCTATGCAACGCCTCGCCGGCCGCGGATACCGTTCCGGCCCTGATCGCGGCGGGCGCGAAGGCCCGCATCATCGGACCTGGCGGCAGCCGCGAGGTACCGGTGGAAGACGTCGCCACCGGACCGGGCAAGACCTCGCTCGCGAAGGGCGAGATCGTCGCGTCGTTCCTGCTTCCCAAACGCGCGGCGCGCTCGGGTGATGCTTATCTTCGCTTCATCCCGCGCACCGAGATGGACATCGCAGTCGTCGGCGCGGGGATCAATCTCACGCTGGACGAAGCCGGTATCTGCACTCATGCGCGAGTCAGCTTGGGCGCGGTCGCCGCGCGCGCGTTGCTCGTGCCCGAGGCAGCGGCGGCATTGATCGGCACCAAGGTCGATGCCGACGCGCTCAAACGCATGGCCGCCGCCGTGAGCGCCGCGTGCCGGCCGATCGACGACAAACGCGGAACCAAGGAGTACCGGATAAAGGTTGCCGGTGTGATGGCGCGGCGCGCCGCTCAAATTGCGCTCGATCGGGCGCGGGGGACGAACTGATGGGTAAGGTACATGTAACGGCCACACTCAACGGCAATGACGTCGAGTTTCTCTGTGAAACGCGCCAGACGCTGCTGCAGATCCTGCGCGACGATCTGCACCTGACTGGCACCAAGGAAGGCTGCGCCACGGGCGACTGCGGCGCGTGCAGCGTCACCGTCGACGGGCGGCTGATGTGCTCGTGCCTGATCCTCGGCGCCGAAGTGCAGGGGAAGGCGATCACGACCATCGAGGGCATGGCCGAAGGCGAGAAGCTGCATCCGCTCCAGCGCAAGTTCCTCGAGCACGCTGCGCTTCAATGCGGCATCTGCACCCCGGGGGTGCTCGTCGCGGCGAAATCGCTGCTCGAGCGCAACCCCGATCCGACCGAGGAAGAAGTCCGCTACTGGCTCGCGGGTAACCTGTGCCGCTGCACGGGCTACAACAAGATCATCGAGGCGGTGCTCGACGCCGCCACTGAAATGCGAGGGAGCTGAACATGGCGATCGTGATTCCCCAACCTGAAAAAGAGCTGAAAGTCGTCGGCACAAGCCCGGTCAGGCCCGACGGCGTGCCGAAAGTGACGGGGCTCGCCCAGTACGGGGCGGACTTCCATCTGCCCGGCATGTTGTGGGGCCAGATTCTGCGCTCGCCGCACGCGCATGCGCGCATCCGCTCCATCGACACGTCGAAAGCCGAGGCCCTGAAAGGCGTCAAGGCGGTGATGACCTCGAAGGATCTGCCCGACCACAAGTTCGAGTATCTCGGCCCCGAGCGCGTCGCCGTGAATTTCTGGCATATGACGCGCAACATCATGGCGCGCGACAAGGTGCTGTACGAGGGCCACGCCGTCGCCGCGGTCGCTGCGACCACGTCGGCAATCGCGGAAGAGGCGCTCAAGCTGATCGAAGTGGATTACGAAGTGCTCCCGCACGTCATCGACGTCGACGAGGCGATGAAGCCCGAGGCGCCGCTGCTCTTCGAGGACATGATCACCCGCGGCATCGATCCGCCGCCGCAAAAGCCGTCGAACGTCTCGAAGCGCATTGAATACAAGATGGGCGACATCGCGGCGGGCTTCGCGGCGGCCGACAAGGTCGTGGAGCTCAGCTTCAAGACGGCGCCGGTGCACCAGGGCTACATCGAGCCGCACGCAACGCTCGCGCGCTTTGACTCCGACGGCCAGGTGGAGCTCTGGGTCTCGAGCCAGGGGCATTTCGTCGTGCGCACCATGGTGTGCAGGCTACTCGGCATCAAGACCGCGGACCTGCGCGTGCATGCCGCCGAGCTCGGCGGCGCATTCGGCGGCAAGACCGTGGTGTATGTCGAACCTGTCGCCGTGACGTTGTCCCGCAAGTCCGGCCATCCCGTGAAAATCATGATGAGCCGGGAAGACGTGTTCAAGGCGACCGGGCCGACGTCCGGCGCTTCGATGACGATCAAGGTCGGCGTCATGAAGGACGGCAAGATCGTCGCCGCCGACGCGCTCATGAAGTATCAGGCGGGCGCTTTCCCGACCTCACCCGTCATGAACGGCCTGATGTGCGGATTCGCCCCGTACGACATCGCCAATGTGCGCACCATCGGCTACGACGTGGTGTGCAATCGGCCGAAGACGGTCGCCTACCGCGCGCCGGGCTCGCCGATCTCCGCTTTCGCCGTGGAGAGCACGATGGACGCGGCCGCGGCCAGCATCGGAATGGACCCGCTCGCGTTCAGGCTGAAGAATATCGCCAAACCGGGAACGCCGCTCGTGCACGGCGCGAAGATCGGGCATGCCGGCTTCGCCGAGACCCTGCAGGCGCTGCAGAAACATCCGGGTTACACCAAACCGCTCGGCAAGAACCAGGGACGCGGCATGGCCGTCGGCTACTGGTTCAACGGCGGCGGCGAATCGAGCGCGACCGTGCACGTCAACGAGGACGGCACGGCCGTCGTCGCGACCGGCAGCCCGGATATCGGCGGCTCGCGCGCGTCCACCGCGCAGATGGCGGCCGAGACGCTGGGAATCGAATACGAACGCGTCAGGCCGATCATCGCCGACACCAATTCGGTCGGCTACACGCAGGCCACCGGCGGCTCGCGCGTGACCTATGCGACCGGCCGCGCCGTGATCGACGCCTGCAACAAGGTGATCGCAGAAATGTGCGCCCGCGCCGCGAAGATCTGGAAGATCGACGTCGCGGACGTGATCTGGGAAGACGGTGCGGCGAGGCCCGCGGGCGCGCGTGCCAGCGAATTCCCGCCGCTTACGTTCAAGGAGATCGCGTCGAAGCGCGCCGCGACGGGCGGACCGATCGTCGCCGCTGCGTCGATCAACGCGGAAGGCCAGGGGCCCGGCTTCGCCGCGCAGTTCTGCGACGTCGAAGTCGATCCCGAGACCGGTGCCGTGAAGATCCTGCGCTACGTCGCCGCGCAGGACGCGGGCCGTGCGGTCCATCCGAAATATGTCGAGGGGCAGATCCAGGGCGGCGTCGTGCAGGGCATCGGATGGGCGTTGAACGAGGAATACATCTACGATAAGGAAGGCCACCTGTCGAACGCGGGATTCCTCGACTACCGCATCCCGGTCGCGTCCGATCTGCCGATGATCGAGACCATCATCGTCGAAGTGCCGAACCCGAACCATCCGTACGGTGTGAAGGGCGTAGCCGAGGCCAACATCGTGCCGCCCATGGCGGCGATCGCCAACGCGATCAACCAGGCGATAGGCCGGCGCCTGACGGACCTGCCGATGTCGCCGCCGAAGGTGCTCGCTGCGATCGACTCTTAAAGTTGAATTAGGTCACACGTGTTCTCTTAAAGTCAGGCCGGGAACCGACCGGCTCCGTGACCCAAGGAGGATCTTCGATGGCTGAGAAAGTGGGATTCGTCGGCCTGGGCAACATGGGCGGGCCCATGGCGCTCAATCTCGTCAAGGCGGGTTTCGAGCTCCTCGTCCACGACATCAATCCGGCGCGACTGGCGCCGCTCACGGCCGCGGGCGCGACGGTCGTGGCCTCGCCCGCGGCGGCTGCTGCCGGGTGTCGCCGCACAATCTGCATGGTCGAAACCACCGCCCAGGCCGAAGCCGTGATCCTTGGCGACAGCGGGTTCATCCAGTCCGCCAGGCAGGGCGACATCGTCCTGTGCATGAGCACGATCGACCCGTTGGCCGTGCGCCGCTTTGCCGAACGCCTGGCCGAAAAGAGCGTTGCGATAGTCGATGCGCCGGTCAGCGGCGGGCCCCATGGCGCAGCGGCCGGGACCTTGTCGGTGATCGTCGGCGGGCCGGCAGAAACGTTCGCCGCCGCCGAGGATCTGTTCCGCGCGATGGGCAAGAACGTCTTCCATGTAGGCGGGCACGGGCTCGGCCTCGCGATGAAGCTGATCAACAACATGCTCGGGCAGATCCAGACCGTCGCCATCGCCGAGGCGCTGGTATTGGGCAAGAAGGCCGGGCTCGATCCCCGGAAGATTTACGAAGTCGTGAGTGTCAGCACCGGCAACAGCGTGCAGTTCCAGAACCGGGTGCCACGAATACTGGCCCGCAACTTCGCGCCGGGCGGCACCATCGACATTTCCTACAAGGACCAGGACCTCGAAACGACTTTCGCGAAGCAACTCGGCGTGCCGCTGCTGATGGCCAACCTCTCCCAGCAGGTCTACCAGATGGGCCGCGCTGCCGGGCTCAACAAGGAAGACGGCTCGGCAATCGTCAAGGTATTCGAACGGCTCGCCGGCGTGACGATCGGCGGCGACGATAAAGCTTGAGGCCAGGACTTTGCGGCGCTGCCCGCACGCGTGGGCGACGCACCCGACTGCGGCGCTCATCGATCGCGCGCCGGATGGAAAATCGGCGAGCCTCTCGATGGTGATTCGGCGGCACATCCGGCCAGAGTCGAGACGATCGCGAACAGCAGCCATGTCAGTCATGGCGATCGAGGCTTCGGGCTCATAGGTTATGCTCCCACACGCATGAAGAATAACGCATCCATTCGGCCCCTTTGTTTCGCGGTGCTGCTCGCGTGCAGCGCCGCGCCGATGCTCGCGCATGCGCAAAGCGCCGGACAGGCTTATCCAACCAAACCCGTGCGCGTGGTCTCGCCGTATCCCCCGGGATCGAGCGCGGACCTCATCGGCCGCATCTACGCGCCCAAGCTCGGCGATGGCCTCGGCCGGCCCTTCATCGTCGACAATCGCGCAGGCGCCTCGGGGAACATCGCGGGGGAGCTCGTCGCGCGCGCCGCCCCCGATGGATACACGCTGCTTCTCCTGAACTCGCCGATCGCCATCAGCCCTCTGGTCCTCAAGAACGTGCCTTTCGACGCTCAGCGTGATTTCCAGCCGGCCGGCATGCTCGGCCTCTCGCCGCACTTCCTCGTCGTGAACAATGCCATGCCGGTCAAGAGCGTGAAGGAGCTCGTCGCGCTGGCGAAGTCGCGTCCCGGAAAGCTCGTTTATGCCTCCACCGGAATCGGCGGCACTCTGCATCTCGCGATGGAGTCGCTCAAGCTCCAGACCGGCACCGACATACTGCACGTGCCTTACAAGGGCAGCGCGATGACCGTTCCCGACATGATCGGCGGGCGCATCGACGTGATGTTCGGTTCCGTGCCGGCGCTCATCCCTCACGTGAGGGCCGGACGGATACGTCCTCTCGGCATTGCGAGTTTGAAGCGCACCGCGGCGGCGCCGGAGATACCGACGATCGCCGAATCCGGCTTGCCGGGATTCGAGTCGACTTCGTTCACCTCGCTCGCCGCGCCTGCAAAGACGCCGCGCAGCGTGATCTCGCTGCTCAATTCGACGATCGCCCAGAGCGCGCAGTCGACGGAGGTCGCGGGCGCGCTCGCGAATCAGGGCACGGACGTGGCGCTCATGTCGCCGGATGAGGTCAGGAATCACATCCGTGACGAGATCGCGAAATGGAGGAAGGTCGTGATCGCGGCGGGCGTGCACGCCGAATAGAACGGAACGGAGAACGGCGATGCTCATACAAGACAAGTTGACCTGGGATGGCGACGTCGATCGCAAGCTCGCGCATCTCGCGACCCTCGGGGTGGACTGCGTCGCGTTGGATTTGACGGATCCACCGCCGGCGGGCGTGGACCTCTCGACGCCGGAGTCCGCCACCGCCTTTTTCAGGCAGGCGAAAGCGACGGTGGCCGCGCACGGCCTGGAGCTTCGCACCGTTCTCGCAACCAGCGGTCTCTACGACATCAAGAAAGGTACGGCGGGCCGGGACCGGAAGATCGCCTTGCTGCTAAACGCCCTGCACGGCATGGGCGCCGCGGGCATTCCGATCATGGCTTACAACTTCAAGCTGCTCGTTTCGAAAGACCTGGGTGCGGAGCCGACGCAAGGGCGCGGGAGCTCGAAATACATTTCGTTCGACTACGACACGTATCTGAAAAAACCGACTGCCTCGGTCTCGCCTCCGATTTCGGAAGCGCAGATGTGGGACAACCTCACGTATTTCCTGAAGGCGATGATCCCCGCCGCCGAAAAGGCCGGCGTGCGCATGGCGCTCCATCCCGACGATCCGCCCGTCCCGCAGGGAACGCCGGCGCTCGCGGGCGCGGCCCATATCGTATCCACCTTCGATAATTACCGCCGAATCTTCGGCCTCGTTCCGTCGCGATCGAACGGCATGCTGTTCTGCCAGGGATGCGTGACCGAAATGAAAGGCGTCGACGTCTACGAGGCGATTCGCGAGATCGGATCGCTCGACAAGATCGTCATGGTCCATTTCCGGAACGTGCGCGGCGAGTTTCCCCGATTCCAGGAAGTTTTCGTCGATAACGGCGACGTCGATATGTTCCGGGCCATGCAGGCCTACCGCGACGTCGGATTCAAAGGCCCCTTCTCGCTGGATCATTCCCCGATATTCCCCGGCGCCGAGACCGCGAACCAGGCCTTCGCCATCGGTTATCTCCGCGCACTGATCCAGGCCGTCTATCGCTAAGCCCGCCATCCCAGCGGAGACGACGCACCGGCAGCGCCGGCCCTTGCCCGACCCCGGCGGCGAAGCGGCGCCGGGCGTGCGCGAGGTCGATAATGCGAGCCTTAGGCGACACTGCCGCGGGCTTCTCACCGCTAAATGCGGGGAAACCTCAGGGTCTGTCCCCGATGATGCTACTCATCGAGGGCGGCAACTCCATGAGGCGGTGCGGGCGTATCGCCTGACAGGAGCACGCGGTTCCCGATGTATTTCGATATCCAGCTCTGGCGACTGACCGAAGGCCTGCGCGGACGCATCGTCCTCGCGACCGCGCTCGGGCTGCTCGCGCTCGCCGCAGGAATCGCCCGCTTCGGCTTTCTCGGATGGTTCCTCGCTCGCGTGTTCCAGGGCGCGCCGCTGGCGGATCTCGTTCTGCCGCTTGCGGGCGTCGCCGCAACGATCGTCCTGCGCGTGGTGCTCGAGCACGCGCGTACGATGATGGCCCATCGCACTGCCGCGCGCGTCCAGGAGACGCTGCGTGCACGGCTCTTCGACAAGATCGTCGCCCTGGGCCCGGGCTGGTTCGCGACCGAGCGCACCGGGGGCGTCATGCTCTCCATGGTCGACGGCGTCGAGCAGTTGCAGACGTTCTTCGGCCAATACCTCCCGCAGCTTGCGATCTCCGCGCTGGCGCCGTTCGCGATCTTCGCGTTCATGATGTGGTGGGACGTGCCCGTGGCGTGCGTCATGCTCGCCGCGGCGATCTTCACGCTGTTGCTTCCCAGCCTCGTGCATCGGAACAGCCGGCGCGCGGCGAGCGCGCGGCAGGCCGCCTTCAAGTCCTACGGCGAAGAATTTCTCGACGCGACACAGGGCCTGCCCACGCTCGAGGCATTCGGCCAGGCTAAGGCCTACGGCCGGATGCTGGCCGCGAAGGCGAAGAGGCTGTGCGACACCACGCTGTGGGTGCTCGGCGTCACCGTGCTCACGCGGGCCTTCACCGACCTGGGGACGGCATTGGGCGCAGCACTCGCCCTCGCCCTGGGCGCCTGGCGCGTGACGCACGGTGAGATGGGCATGGAGGCGCTGCTCGTCGTGCTGATGGCCGGCACCGAGATCTTCCGGCCGCTGCGCGATCTTCGCACCGTGCTCCACCAGGGCATGACAGGGCAATCCGCCGCCGAAGGCATACGCGCACTGCTCAACGAAGCGGGCTCGGCGCCGAGCGGCGGGGCCGCGACGATTTCCGCACCCGGCCGGCAGCCGGGGATCGCTTTCGAAGGCGTGCGCTTCGCGTATCCGGGCGGGCGCGGGGCAGCGCTGGAGAATCTGACGTTCTCGGTGGCGCCGGGCGAACGCGTCGGCGTCGTCGGGCATAGCGGCGCGGGCAAGTCCTCGATCGTGCGCCTGCTGCTGCGCTCGTATGACCCGCAGGGCGGGACCGTGCGCATCGGCGACCACGACCTGCGCGGCGTCGATCCCGAAGAGATCCGAAGCCAGATCGCCGTCGTCGCGCAGGACACCTATCTCTTCTACGGCACAGTCGAAGACAACATCCGGCTCGGGCGTCCCGATGCGAGCGTGCAGGAGGTAGAGGCCGCCGCGCGCACCGCCAACGCGCACGACTTCATCACAGCGTTTCCGGACGGCTATCGCACGCTCATCGGCGAGCGCGGCACGCGACTCTCCGGCGGGCAGCGACAGCGCCTCGCAATTGCGAGAGCGGTGCTGCGCGACGCACCGATTCTCATCCTTGACGAGGCGCTGTCCTCCGTCGATGCGGAAAACGAGGCCGTCATCCAGGAGGCGCTCGATCGCCTGATGCGTGAACGCACGACGCTGATACTCGCCCATCGCCTGTCCAGCGTGATCGCGGCCGACCGCATCCTCGTCCTGGAGCGCGGGCAGGTTGTGGAAAGCGGACGTCACGACGAGCTGATGCGCCACGATGGGCGGTATCGACAGCTGATGGGCGCGCAGGCCACCGGTGAGGAAGCGATCGGCGCCGGACTGATAGCGGCCGCTGCGGACCCGGCGTTGACGAGCAGTCCTGCGGCAATCGGCGCGGAGCGGGACGACGAAGCGCGCGTGGCAGTGCGTGATATCGCTGCCGATGCGGCTGACGTCAGCTGGCGCGACACGATACGCACGCTGATGGCGTTCATCAGGCCATGGTGGCGGCAGCTCACGGTGACCGTCGTCCTGGGCATCGGGCGTGTGGCCGCGTTCATCGGCGTGGGCGTGCTGGGCGCGCTCATCATTGCAGCAGTCAAAAGCGGAACGCGGCCCGACGCGCTAATCGTTGCGCTGCTCGCCGTAGCACCGCTGGCCGGCCTGCTGCACTGGCTCGAGTCCTGGCTGGCGCACGACATGGCCTATCGCCTGCTTGCCGAGATGCGCATCGCGCTCTTCATGAAGCTCGAAGCGCTTGCGCCGGCGTTCCTGCTGGAGCGCCGGTCAGGCGATCTGCTGGCGCTCTCGACGCAGGACATCGAAAC
>JBKJKJ010000041.1:0-2860 GCA_046597455.1 Burkholderiales bacterium | reverse complement strand
GGCAATGCCGGTCTGGGCGCGACCGAGTATGAGGGCGTGCACGTCGTGGGTGCCTTCGTAGGTGTTGACCGTCTCGAGGTTCATGACATGACGGATGACATGGAATTCGTCCGAGATGCCATTCCCGCCGTGCATGTCGCGAGCGACTCGCGCGATGTCCAGCGATTTTCCGCACGAGTTGCGCTTGAGCAGGGAGACCATCTCCGGCGTGGCGCGCCCGTCGTCCATGAGGCGTCCGAGCCGCAAAACCGACTGCAATCCCAACGTGATTTCGGTCTGCATGTTGGCGAGCTTCAACTGGACGAGCTGATTGGCCGCGAGCGGCTTGCCGAACTGCTTGCGATCGAGGGTGTAATTGCGCGCGGCGTGCCAGCAGAACTCGGCCGCGCCGAGCGCGCCCCACGCAATGCCGAAGCGGGCTTTATTCAGGCAGCTGAACGGGCCTTTGAGTCCGGACACGCCGGGCAGCAGGTTCTCCGCAGGAACGAACACCTCGTCCATGACAATTTCACCCGTGATCGAGGCGCGCAGGCTCATCTTGCCTTCGATCTTCGGGGCGGACAGCCCTTTCATGCCTTTTTCGAGCAGGAAGCCGCGGATCACATCCTTGTCGTCTTTGGCCCAAACAAGAAAGACATCCGCGAGGGGCGCGTTGGTGATCCACATTTTTGCGCCGCTGACCCGATAACCGCCTTCGGTTTTCTTCGCGCGCGTGACCATGCTGCCGGGATCCGAGCCGTGGTTGGGCTCGGTCAGGCCGAAACAGCCGATCCATTCGCCGGTGGCGAGCTTGGGCAGGTATTTCTGGCGCTGCTCTTCGCTGCCGAAGGCGTGAATGGGATACATCACGAGGCTCGATTGCACCGAGAGCGCGGAGCGATAGCCGCTGTCGACGCGCTCGACTTCGCGGCCGATGAGGCCGTAGCTGACGTGGTTGACGCCCGCACAGCCGTAGCCTTCGAGTGTGGGCCCGAGAAAGCCGAGCGCGCCCATCTCGTTCATGATTTCGCGATCGAACTTTTCATGCCGGTTGGCTTCGACCACGCGCGGCATCAGCTTGTCCTGACAGTAGGTGCGGGCGGCATCGCGAATCATCCGCTCGTCGTCGGTGAGCTGGTCTTCGAAGAGCAGCGGGTCTTCCCAGACGAATGCGGGTTTGGGGTTCGGGATGGGGGCTGTCATGTCTGTGTCTCCTGATACAATTTAACCGGCGCCCCTGTCGCGCTTGAATCACGCAAGTGGCTGGCAAGTAAGAAAAGAGGGCTAAGCGCTTTTGCTTGATTTTATGGCAGGTTTGCCCTTCGCGCCACGCCGAGGATCGTGTCCCGTCGCGCGTTATATCCGATATCGTCGCGCAGGACCTGCGCTCACCCCTCCACCCCCTCCACCACTCACTCCCATCGGGCTTCTGATTTGGCACAACCCGACCTGTCCAAGCTGCGCATCGCGCGCGGCGACGAGCATCAGACCGCAACCGTACGACGTCGGCGGCGTCCATGGCGCTGGGGGATACTCGCCGCGGTCATTCTCCTTGCACTCTATTTTGCGTTTGCGTATCGGCCTTCGGTTCAGGTGGAACTGGGGACCGCAGCGCAGATTTACCCGTCACAGGCGTATGCCGTGCTCAACGCCACCGGTTATGTCGTCGCTCAGCGCAAGGCTGCGGTCGCCTCCAAAGCGACTGGCCGGCTCGAATGGCTGGGTGTGCGCGAAGGCAGCATCGTTCGCGCGGGCGAGGTGCTCGCGCGCCTCGAGAATCGCGACGTCGCAGCGCAGATGGACCAGGCGGCAGCAAACATCAAAGTCGCCGAAGCCAGCCTCGAGCAAGGGCAGGCTGAGCTGAAGGATGCCGAACGGCAGCTCAGGCGTTCGGCTGAGTTGCTCGCTGAAAAGTTCGTTTCTGCGGCCGCGCACGACACCGTCGTGGCGCGCCACGCGCGCGCGGTCGCGGCGATCAGCGGCCAGCGCGCGGCGATCGCCGCGGCGCGCGCCAACCATCGCGCCGCGCAGGTTGCGGTCGATCAAACCCTCATCCGCGCGCCTTTCGACGGCGTGGTGCTCACCAAGAACGCCAATGTGGGCGATGTCATCACGCCTTTCTCATCCGCGCTCGGCTCGCAGGCCGCCGTCGTCACGATGGCCGATATGAGCACACTGGAAGTCGAAGCGGATGTGGCCGAGGCCAACGTCGGAAAAGTGACACTCGCGCAGCCGTGCGAAATACAGCTGGACGCACTGCCGGATGCGCGCTTTCGCGGCCAGGTGCAGCGTATGGTGCCGACGGTCGATCGCGCAAAAGCGACCGTCACGGTAAAGATCCGCTTCGTCGACACCGATTCGCGCATCCTTCCGGAAATGAGCGCCAAGGTCGCTTTCCTGTCGCGCGAAGTGCCGAAGGCGGACGACACGCTGCGCATCGCCGTGCCGGCGTCAGCCGTCGTGGATCGGGACGGGCGCAAGGTGGTCTTTGTTGCGCGCGACGGAAAAGCCGCCGAGGTGGCCGTGCAGGCCGGCGAGAGCTCTGGCGATCTCGTGCAGGTGACCGGTGTGAAGGCGGGCGACAAAGTGGTGTTGAAGCCGTCGGGACGGGTACGCGACGGCACGGCGCTTTCGACGGCGTCGAAGTGATGACACAGGGGTGCCGGGATTCACGATGACGCATCCGCCGATCGTCGAGATCAGGAATCTCTCGAAAGCGTATCGCCGCGGCGGACAGGTCGTGCCCGTTCTGAACGACATCACGCTCGATCTTGCAGCGGGTGAATTCGTCGCGCTCATGGGCCCTTCGGGATCCGGCAAAAGCACGCTGCTCAATCTGATTGCCGGCATCGACAAGCCCGACGGCGGCACGCTGCGCGTC
>JBKJKJ010000371.1:0-2774 GCA_046597455.1 Burkholderiales bacterium | reverse complement strand
TGTCACGCACGAGCGGCGCACTTCGCCGTTGATGTGAACCGAGCACGCGCCGCACTGGGCGACGCCGCAGCCGTATTTGGTGCCGGTGAGCCCGACCTGCTCGCGGATCACCCAGAGCAGCGGCGTGCTGTCTTCGACCTGCACGTCATGAACTTTGCCATTGATGTTGAGTCGTGCCATGAGTATCTCCCGAGTGGCGAACAGTTACGTCGGATCTATAGTTAATCGGTTTTATGTTGACGCGTCAGACCATTCTAACGGCGTTCCGGCTTCCCAAGCGAACAGGGGGAGCCCGAAGGCTCCCCCTGTTATTCGTCACTTATTAAACGCCTACACGAGCTTCTGGTTTTTCAACGGGAGCTGCCGCACAGGCTTGCCGGTCGCCGCGAAAATCGCATTCATCACCGCCGGTGCGATGACGCAGATCGTCGGCTCGCCCACACCGCCCCAGAAATCATGGGTGGGCGCGAGCACGCTCTCGACCTTAGGCATCCCCGCCATCTGGAGGACAGGATAGTTGTGGAAGTTGGTCTCGACCACGCGACCTTTTTCGATCGTGATTTCGTTGAACAACAGCGCGCTCAGACCCATTGCCACCGCGCCGTCGGTCTGGGCGGCGATCTGACCGGGATTGACGACGTTACCGCAATCGGTCGCGACGACCATGCGATGAATTTTCACCGCGCTGTCCTTGCCGACCGAGACTTCGGCAACGGCCGCCGAGTAGCTCGCGTACCCCATGAACACGGCGACGCCGCGATGCACGCCGGCAGGCAGCGGTTTGCCCCAGCCCGACTTCTCCGCCACCGCGTTGAGCACACCCAGATGTTTCGGATGGTTCTTCATGAGCGCGCGGCGGAATTCGACCGGATCCTTGTTCGCCGCTTTTGCGAGCTCGTCCATGAAGCATTCGAGATAAATGCCGTTCTGGTTGGTGTTGACCCCGCGCCACGGACCGACCGGGACGTGCGAATTGCGCATCGCGTATTCGATCTGCAGGTTCGGCACGGTGTAGCCGAACTGGGCATCACCGGGTTCTTTCCACATGCCCTGGAGCTGGCGCACGTCCTTGCCGTCCTTGATCGCCGCGGGATTGGAGTAGGCATTGATCGACTGGCCCGAGACGCGGATGTGCAATGCCTGCAGGTTGCCTTGCTCGTCGATCGCGCCAACCATGCGCGCTTTCGAAATCGGGCGATAGAAGCCGTGCATCTGGTCTTCTTCGCGGCTCCAGGTCATCTTGACCGGCACACCGGGGAACTGCTTGGAAATGTTCGCGGACATGCGAACGTAGTCCGGGATCGTCACGCGCCGTCCGAATCCGCCGCCCGGATCCATTTTGTAGACTTCGCATTTGTCGAGCGGCAGCCCCGACATTTCCGACAGTGCGGCCAGCGCCTGCTCGCCGTTCTGGGTCGGAACCCACGCTTCGGCGCGGTCGGCCGTGATCTTCGACGTGCAGTTCATCGGCTCCATCGTCGCGTGAGCGAGGAAAGGCGTGCTGTAGACCGCTTCGACTTTCTTCGTCGCGCCAGCAAGCGCTTTCAGGGTGTCGCCGACTTTGGTGTCCGCGAAAGCGTCGTCGGAGGTGAGGCCGCTGTCGAGATTCTTCGAGATCGTCGCACTCGATGCAGTGGCGCCGGGACCTTCGTCCCAGACGATGGGCAGTGCATCGAGCGCCGTCTTCGCGCGCCACCACGAGTCGGCGATCACGGCGACCGTCACATCGTCGACTTTGATCGTGCGCTTGACCCCGGGCATTTTCGCGATCTTGGCTTCGTCGAAGCTCACGAGCTTGCCGCCGAACACCGGGCACTGCTTCACAGCAGCGTTGAGCATGCCGGGCAATTTCAGGTCGATGGCGTAAATTTTCGAGCCATTCAGCTTGTTCGCGGTGTCGAGGCGTTTCAAGGGCTTGCCGGCGACCTTCCAGGTTTTCGGGTCCTTGAGCTTGATCGCTTTCGTATCCGGCGGCGTGATCTTCGAAGCTGCCGCGGAGACTTTGCCGTAAGTGGTGGTGCGGTTGGATCCGGCGTGGCGAATGACGCTGTCCGATACGGTGAGCTCGCCCACCGGCACTTTCCAATCGTCGGCCGCGGCCTGGAGCAACATCATGCGGGCCGCTGCACCGCCGCGGCGAACGTAGTCCTGCGAGCCGCGGATGCCGCGGCTGCCGCCTGTGGACATGTCACCCCACACCCGCTTGCGCGCGAGGTTCTGGCCGGGGGTAATCATCTCGGTGGTCACTTTGTTCCAGTCGCACTCGAGCTCTTCGGTTACGAGCTGTGCGAGGCCGGTCAGCGTGCCCTGTCCCATTTCGGTGCGGGCGATGCGGATCACGACGGTGTCGTCGGGCTTGATGACGACCCAGGCGTTGACTTCGGGGCTCGCGGCGAGCGGGGCCTGCGCGTTGACCGCTGCGGGACCGAACGGAAGATTGAAACCCAGCGCGAGACCCCCGCCTGCGACGGCGGTGCTGATGATGAAATTGCGGCGGGAGAGGTTGGGGGCTTTGGGCGTTGTCGTTTTCATGGAGTGTCTCCTGGCGCCTTAGGCTTTGGCTTTGGCGGCGGTGTGGATCGCCGCACGTATGCGCTGGTAGGTGCCGCATCGACAGATGTTGGTCATCGCCTGGTCGATGTCCTTGTCACTCGGGTTGTTGTTCTTGGCGAGCAGCGCCGAGGCGGCCATGATCTGGCCCGACTGGCAGTAGCCGCACTGGGGCACGTCGTGCTCGGCCCACGCTTTCTGGATCGGGTGGCTGCTGTTGGGCG
>JBKJKJ010000031.1:0-11157 GCA_046597455.1 Burkholderiales bacterium | reverse complement strand
CGCGTCCGTGCCTCCTGAAGGTCGATCCGGACACACTGGCGATCACCGAAGTAAAGCTCCCGCATCCGAAGACCACCGTACGCCGTCTCGATATCGCGCCGGACGGAATCGTGTGGTACGTGAATTCAGGCGCGGGCAGGCTCGGGCGCCTGGATCCGAAGACGGGCGACATCAAGGAATGGGATTCGCCCTCGGGCCCCTCGTCCCATCCCTACGGCATCGCGGTGCTCGACGGCGCGGTCTGGTACAACGAGTCGGGCGTGCGGCCCGACATGCTCCTGCGCTTCGACCCTGCCGCCGAGACGTTCCAGAGCTGGCCGATCAAGTCCGGCAACATATATTCGGGCATATTGCGCAACGCGCGCATCACGCGCGAAGGCACGCTGCTCATACACCAGACGGCGACGAACCGCGTTATCGAGGTCATTCCGCAGAAACGCGTGCAGTAAGGTGCATCCGCCGAAGGCACTCGTCAGGCGCGCCTGCGCCGTATAGTGAGCGGTATGGGCACACGAGACTCCAGACACGGCCCCTTCCTCCAGCAGGCGGGCAGATGGGCCGACTGATGCGCGCGATTGCCGCCCTCTCCGGGTGGGGCCAGCAGCGGGATCGCGCGCGCGGCCGCGCCGCGGGCTTCGACCATCACCTGGTCAAGCCGGCCGACGTCGACGCGCTGCGCGCGTTGCTGCGGGCCAGCTGCGAGGCCACGGGCGATTCGACCTGATCGGGGAGCGAAAGCGGTGCCCGTCACCCGCTGCGGGCAATTCGCGCCAGGAGGTCACGCGCAATACTCAGCGCTTCGTTGGCGTGGCTTGCCGTGAAGGCTTCGCCCAGCGCCAGCAGGTCGCCCGGGTCCTGCAGCGCGTCGTTGAGCCTCTCGACCCACGGCCGCCCTTCCAGGAGCAGCCAGTCGTCATCGGGCCCGGCACCCGTGCTCACCGAGCAGCGGCGCAACTCGTCCAGTTCGTGGCGCACGCAAGCTGGGGCGCCGTGCGTGACGAGAACGACGCGCCTCGTGTCGACCAGAACCGCGACTACCGGCGTTGCAAAGACACGCGCGCTACCGCGCAGCAGCACATACAGGCCGTCCTCCAGCATGTAGTGCTCTTCCGGCACAACTCCGGTCAACCGTTCCATTAAAAAATATCCGAAAAAAAGTTGAAACCCGATCACGTCCGCCGGGTCACCGTGACAAGCGCACTGTCGGCTTCGGGACGTGCGACCCCGGATCGACGCGGCGGTTTCAACTTAATTTGCGGTACTGGGCAATGACATCAATCGCTTCAAGTGAACTGTATCGATCGATTGCGGAACCTTCTCGCGATCGCTATGCTGCTTCTTCAATGGCCTCCACGGACCCCGATTCCGAACTCGTCCGGCTGGCCCAGCACGGCGATGCGCGAGCCTTCGAAGCGCTGGTGGTCAAGTATCAGCGACGTGTGGCGCGCCACGTCGCGCGCTACGTCAAGCGCGCAGGCGACGTCGAAGAGGTGGTGCAGGACGTCTTCCTCAGGGCTTATCGAGGTCTAGCCTCGTTCAAGCGCGAGAGCTCGTTTTACACCTGGCTATACCGGATCGCGAAAAACACCTCCTTCAGCTTTGTCACGCGGCAATCAAAGCTCGTCGTTCTGCAGGACGACTCGCCTCACGGTGAAGGCCTGCAGGCCGAGGAGTTGCAGGGCAGCAACGACGAAGATCCCGAGCGGCTGTTGCTGGCCCGGCAGATTTCCGAGACGGTCAATCACGCCATGACGCGGCTTCAGCCCGAGCTCGCTGAAGCGCTGCTGCTCTACGAAGTGGAAGGCAAGCCGTACAAGGAAATAGCGCAGATGCTCGCCGTTCCGATCGGCACGGTACGCACCCGGATTTTCAGAGCGCGCGAATTCATTGCGAAACGGCTCGAGCCCGTGCTCGGTCCGGTTCGAGACAGGAGATGGTAGCGATGGCCCTTCAGGTTTCTCAGCTTCTCGACGGTCAGCTTCCTCCGGCGAAGGTCAAGCCGGTACTGGACGAGGTCGCAGCCGATCCGGCACTGCGCGATCGCTATACCGTTTATGGTCTGGTTGGTGACGCGCTGCGCGGCAACGGCACGCCCGACGATGGATTTACCCGCCGTATCCTCGCCCGGCTCGCCGCCGAAGACGCGAAAATCGAACCCGGATACGACCCCCTCGCCTGAGCTGAATCGAGTTCTGTCTCGACAGCACGCTTGCTCGCTATTGCGCGCTCTCCGGTCGCGCGTTCCATAAAACCACCAGCCCTCCCCTGATGACCTTGCGCGGCACGCCTGCCGGCGCGTTGCAAGGTGTCTGCGCGATGCCCGCGCGATCACACGCCATCCTGCGCCAATGCGCGAACGGCGCGGCCTGCGGCCCAATCGCAGCACGATCGGCCAGCTGAAAAAAACCTGTAACTCCTTCCCCGAACACGGGTCCTGTCGTGTAACCGCAGCCACGCGCCGCGGCCCCTGCCGAACGTCCAAGGAGAAAACAGATGTCCAACCGCCGCACATTCATCAAGGTCGCCGCAACTGCGCTCGCAGGCGCGGCCGCGCTCAGTCGCCACGTATACGCACAAGCTGGGCGTCTCGAAGAGTCGGATCCCGCCGCAGCCGCGCTCGGCTACAAGCGCGACGCCAGCAAAGTCGATAAAGCGAAGTTTCCGAAGTACGCGCCCGGGCAGATCTGTGCCAACTGCATCCTGTTTCAGGGCAAGGCCGCCGATCCATCGGCGCCGTGCGCCGCGTTCGCAGGCAAGAGTGTCGAAGGAAAAGGCTGGTGCAGCGCGTGGAACAGGAAAGCGGCCTGATCCATGAGGTCAGGAAACGTGCCCTCAACCACGTGCCGCTGCGCTGCGCCCGTCTGCCGGCTGAGCGCGTCCCGGGTGTCGGGGCGTGGCAATTCAGCGTGAGCGGCGACCACGCCTTCATCTTCAGGCTGCTCGTTCTCGTCGGCAATTCGCTTGTCGTGATCGGCTGCCTCGGGCTCGCGCTTGTTGCGAGCGGTCTCGTCGCCGCAGACCTCTTGGCCGTCGGAATTTCCTCGGGAATCCGCATCGTCGGTTCAGTGGCAATCACCGGCTGTCTGCTGAGCGCGATCGGTTACGGCTATCTGGAGCATTAACAACCTCGGGAGTTCTCATGTTCGGAAAATCTGATTTTTTCATTCTGCTGGCTGTAATGATCTCGTTCTTCATCTCGGCTTATCTCTGGTTCGGCGTGCAGGATCGCGAGCAGGCGATATTCACGGCGATCTGGGTCCCCTCGATCTTCGGCTTCGGACTCTATTTCAAGTTGGCCACGTTACTGAGGAGAAACTCATGACACAGATGGATTTGCTCGTCTCGGGCGTTTTGGTGTTCGTGATGGCGCTCATCGGCCTCGTCCTTACCGTCGTTGAGTTTCGCAAGGCGAAGAGTACGCCGGTAAAGCTTGAATCGCGCGCCGCCGAGCGTGCGCGCAGCGTATCGCGATCCACCGCCTGAGCCTCCGGCCCGGACATCACCCCCAACGCTGCTGCGAGCGGGACAGCTAAAAAAAGTTGAAACCCGTCTGAACAATACGGGTCATGGTGGCAAGGCAATCGCGGGATCGATCGACTCCAACCTTGGTTGCCGCAACGTTGAATACTCGGTTCTTACTTCCATTTCACCCAGGAGATTTGCAAATGAAAAGCTTCAAGACCATCATCGCTACCGCCTTCACCGCAGCCGCCCTTTCAGGTGGCATGACCACGGCTCTCGCGGAAGGCTACGGCATGACGCACAGCGCACCTGCGGCGAAAGCCGACATCGTCGACACCGCCGTCGCGGCCGGCCAGTTCAACACGCTCGCCAAAGCGCTCACCGAAGCGGGTCTCATCGATACGCTCAAAAGCGCCGGCCCGTTCACCGTTTTCGCACCGACCGATGCGGCGTTCGCCAAAATCCCGGCAGACCAGCTGAATGCGCTGCTCGCCGATAAAGCGGCGCTGACGAAAGTGCTGACTTACCACGTCGTCGCCGGACGGGTGATGGCAGCCGACGTCCGGAGCGGGCAGGTCGATACGGTCGAAGGCCAGCCGATTTCGGTGCGCGCTTCGCAAGCAGGTGTGCAGGTTAACGGTGCCCATGTCATCAAAACCGACATCGTGGCGAGCAACGGTGTAATACATGTTATCGACGCGGTGATGCTGCCCCGATAAACCGGATCGGGATGCAGCGAGAAGGCGGTGCGAGTGCTCTCGCCCGCCTTTTTTATATAGAGGATCAGTGTAAGGCACTGACCCTGTTTACCCCTCCCTGCGCTTTCGCGGCCGACTCAACATGCCGCCTCCGGCCATCACCGCGGCATTCACAGCGAACATCGCCGTGAGTCCCAGCGCGCTGCCGATTGCCCCGAATACCACGGGGCCAATGAGCTTGGTCAGATGGATGAAGGTCATGCGCAAACCCAGCGCCTCGCCGGTGCGGCCCGTGGGCGAATAGCCGTACATCAGCATCGTGATGATCGGCTGGCCGCAGCCCATCCCCAGTCCCAGCATGAACGAGAGCACGATGAGCACGTACACGCTCTGGAAGAAGGGAATCAGCACGAGACTCACGGCGCCGATGAAGAAGGAGTAGGCGAGGAGCCGTTCCTCCTTGAACTTCTTCACCAGGCGCGCGAGAAACAGGCGCACCGTGAGCTCGGCGCCGAAATTGGTGGCCATCACGATGCCGATCAGGGATCCGGAAAGCCCGACGCTGTGCGCATACACGGGGAAGTAGAACTGGTAGAGGTCGCGGCCCACGTTGATCAGGCTGCTCGTAGCGATGGTCCGGCGCACGTTGGCGATTTTCAGGATCGTGAACACGCTGCCCTTGTCCTTCGCCTTCGTCGCCGCGGGGGCGCGGGGCAGCCGGCGTCCCCAGACGAGGAGCATTGCGACCGCGACGACGTTGAGCAGCGACAGATAGAGGCAAGTGGTCGCCGGCCCGGCGAGATCGACGAAGAAACCGCCGATCAGCGGGCCGAGCAGGTTCGCCACTCCCATCCCGAGGCTGAAGTTGGCGAAGTTGCGGGCGCGGGTTTTCGGTGTACTGATGAGACCCATGAGGTTCTGCAGCGGCACGACCATGGCGAGCGAGAGCCCGATCAGGGCGGCCGCGACGAACATCGCCGTGAAGCCGGGAAACGCCCACGGCACCAGCAATCCCAGGCCGCTGCCCACGACGCAAAACAGCAGCAGCGCGCGGGAACCGTAGCGATCGGCGAGTCTGCCCGCCGGCATCGAAAAAAGCATCGGCAGGACGGCGAACATGGCCCCGAGCAGACCGATGACGAAAGCCGACGAGCCGAGCTTCAGCGCATACAGCACGAGCACCATATTTCCGGCGCGCACCGCCGTGCCGCTCAATGCGGTCAGTGTGAGAACGTAGAGCGTCAACATCTATTGTCGTGATTCTGAAGTTCGCATCATATTTCGCCTTCCGTTCGTGCTGAGCGTAACGCTGTGAAGTCGAAGCATGAAGGGAGTTGCTCGTCGTTCATCCTTCGACTTCGGCACCTGTTTGCCGTAGCTTGTCCTGGCGTGTCGAAGGGCTCAGGACGAACGGACCCTGAAGCGAACTTGTGAATCAGGCCACTATAAGCTGGCGTGTAAAACTGCGTGAGTGCCTGACAGGGACTCGCTTGACGCTCGAAGTGCTCGATCGAGTCCAGTCGGGCGCATGTCCCCGGAAGCCTCGCCACGAGGCGACCCTTCCAGGATAGTTTCCGGCGATGAGCGATGCGAGAAGTCATCAGCAACCGTTTTATTCTAACCGTCGCAGCAGTGCGGCTCACGACTGCGTTGGCGGCTCTGCCGATTCCACGGTATCTTCGAGCTCTTTGACCGGATCGATTGCGACCATGCCGATGCCAGCCCAACCCCATTCACAAACCGCACTCGAACCCGCCTCGTATGTCGAGTCCTTCGTGAACATCGACGGTCTGCAGCTGCGCGTTCAGGACTACGGCGCTCCGGGCAAGCCGCCGATGCTATGGGTACATGGAGGTGGTGCGAACGCCCACTGGTTCGATTTCGTCGCCCAAGGCTTCAACGCGCACTATCACGTGCGTGCCGTCGATCTGCGCGGCCACGGCGACAGCGAGTGGGACAATTCGGACCCGCCCAACTACGCCTATTCCCGCCATGCCGAGGACATACACGCGCTGACGGAAAAACTCGACCTTCACGACTTCGTCCTAGTCGGGCATTCGATGGGCGGTATGGTCTCCATCGTGTATGCCTCGACCTACCCCGGCCGCGCCAGGGCGCTCATCGTGGTGGACTCGAACCTCGTCATGTCGCCCGAGCGGATCGCGGGTTTCCAGGCAGTCGCGGACCGCCCCGCCCGCGAATACGCCGCCCAGGACGAGTTCATCGCGAACTACCGCGTCCGCCCCGGCGGCAGCACGGCGCCTCCCGAAGCGCTGCGTCATATCGCGCAACACAGTGGACGCCGGTTCGACGACGGCCGCTGGCGCCACAAGGTCGACCGCAGGACGTATGCCAATCGCGAGCTCATCGATAGCCTCGCACTCTGGAACCGTATCCGGATTCCGTCGCTCCTGATGAAGGGCGGGCTCAGCACGCGCATGACGCCGGAGGCGATCGCGGAAGTTAAAACACGGGCGCCGCAGGCGACCGTGACCGTCGTTCCCGGCGCCGACCATCACATCACCCTGGACAACCCGGCAGGCTTTATTCAGGCTGCAAGGGACTTCCTGGCCGCCATCCCTTAGGCGCGAAGTGACGAATCTCCAACCGCGCACGACGCCGACATCGACCGCACCGGCAAAGGAGACGAACGATGGTGCAACAGGTCCGACTTGACTTGTCCGGCGGCGCGCCCTTGGGTATCGTGCGTCTACGATGATCGACTTCGACACGCTCAGCATGGCGGAGATCATCCGGTTGCAAAACCGGCTCCGGCAGGAACTGACGCGGAGGTTCGAGCGCCACGTGGCGCTCGTTTTCTCCGACATCGTGGGCTCCACACCCTACTTCGCCCGCTTTGGTGATGCGGCGGGCCGCCAGTTGCAGCAGGTCCACGTCGACCTGCTGAACCAATGCATGCCCGCCTCCCAGGGCCGGATCGTCGATATCGCGGGAGACGGTGCGTTCCTGGTGTTCCCGACCGCGACCGCAGCCACCGACGCGATCATCGAGATCGAACAGCTTATCTCCCGCGAAAACGCCGCCCGCGCCCGCTATCAGCAATTGCAGGTGCGCATCGGGGTTCACTGGGGCCCGGTGCTCACGGACGGCGACGTAATCAGCGGCGACTCGGTGAACCTGTGCGCCCGCGTCGCCACCTCGGCCAGCCCCGGCGAGATCCGGCTCACCCGGGAAGTGTTCCAGGACCTGGCGCTCACGCGCCGGCTCAACTGCCGTCCGCTCGGCCCGGTCGAGATCAAAGGCTACGCCCGGCCGATCGAGCTCCTCGTCCTCGACTGGCGCGACGACTCCATCTTCCCGACGCTGTTCCGCATCGAGGAAACGCAGGAAGAGGTCAGCCTTCCTCAGCAGGACATCATCAGCTTCGGCCGCCTGCGCGAACACGAGGGCATGCTGGCAAACGACGTGATACTGACCCATCCGGACCCCGTGCAGGCGCGCCAGATCAGCCGCTGGCACTTCGAGCTGCGCCGGTTCGAGGACGGCTATCGCCTGCGCCCGGTGTCGGACGGAACCACCGAAGTGGACGGCGAGCTCATCGCAAAGGGTCACGAGATCATGATCAGGCCGGGATCGAAAGTCCGCATCGCGCACGTGCTTACGCTCACGTTCGCCTCTCCGCCAAAGCGCAGCGTTCCGGAGAGCGCCGACGCGACGATGTTCGTGGGCCAGCCGCGTCTTTAAAGACGCCCCACAGGCTTCGAATCGGCTGCGTATGCCCTGCGCGGCCTGAATCCAGCGCCCGCTTTGCTACGGCGACCGGCCGTAGTGCGGTCATAGTGTGGTTATCCAATCGGGTTGGCCTGGGTCGCCGGACTGCGCCTGCATCAGGTGCGACCCGATGCCTGATCACTTCTCATCGACCCGATGAAATTCGGTAAGCTCTACGGAGCGGCCAACGTCAACGCGCCGCGGCTTTTTTCTCAGGGGAGATCGCATGGCACGTCGTCTCATATCATTTGTCGGGTTGGTTCTGGGTCTCGTAACCGTCGCAGGCCACGCGCTTGCGCAACAGCCGGCGCCGAAACCCGGGCCACAGAACCCCGTAGAAGCCGCGCAGCAGGCTGCGAAGACTGCTGCAGCATTCGAATTCCTGGGCACCCTCGCGCGCACGTGCCTGCTCCCGCCGAGCCGAAGTGAGGACGTCCGCGACATTCCGGCGCCCTATGTGTCGGATCCGGCCAAGGCGCCCGCGCGCGCGACCTGGTATGCCGAGCCTGCGAAGGTCTTCGACAACCTGTACTTCGTGGGCGGGAAAATCCACTCCGCGTGGGCGCTGACGACGCGCGAAGGCATCATCCTTCTCGACACGATCTATCCGTACAACTCGGAGGAGCTCATCGTCGGCGGCATGCGTAAGCTCGGGCTCGATCCGAAGGACATCAAGTACGTGGTGATCTCGCACGCCCATCAGGACCACATCGGTGGCGCCGAGATGATTCAGAAGCGCTACGGCGCGCGCGTCGTCATGTCCGCCCCCGACTGGAACCTGGTCGAGAAACTGCCGAACCGCTTCAAGACCATGGCCCCGAAGCGTGACATCGTGGCGACCGACGGCATGAAGCTCACGCTGGGCGAATCGACGGTGAACATCTGGGTCACGCCCGGTCATACCGACGGGACGATCTCCTTCACGTTCCCGGTACTCGACCGCGGCCGCCCGGTAAACCTCGTCTATTCCGGCGGGACCGCGATCGTATACGAGTGGCACCTGCCCGAATGGAGCATCAAGAACCTGCAAACCTACATCGACTCGCAGCGCCACCTCGCGGCCAAGGCGAAGGAGACCGGCGCGACGGTTCTGATTTCGAATCATTCCGAGTTCGACAACGCCTACAACAAGAACCGCATGCTCGCCGGCCGCGGCAACGGCGCGCATCCTTACGAGATCGGCGCGGACTGGGTGCAGCGTTATTTCAAGGTGACGGAGAACTGCGCGCGCGCGACCCAACTCAAGCTCGAGCAGCCGACCGCGTCGCGTTGATGCCGAAGTGGTGCGCAGCGCCGAGGCATCGAACAACGAACCGGAGACCCGTCATGCTCAGAAAGATCGTCGCATCGTCCTTCGCAATATTGTGTCTTGTTGCAGCTCCCGCTCACGCACAGGGCTGGCCGGCCAAACCGATCCGCTTCATCGTGCCTTTTCCGCCGGGCGGCGGCACCGACGTGCTCACGCGCACCATCGCGCCGAAGCTTGCCGAGGGGCTCGGGCAACAGGTGGTGGTGGATAACCGGCCCGGCGCAGGCGGCATGATCGGCGTCGACCTTGCGGCGAAGTCACCGCCCGACGGCTACACGCTGGTGCTCGCCACCGTCGGCCCGGTCTCGATCAATCCGAGTCTCTACGCGAAAATGCCGTTCGACGTGGGGAAGGATCTCGCGCCGGTCACGATTGCGGGCGATATATTCAATGTCCTCATCGTACATCCGAGCCTGCCTGCACAGTCGGTCAAAGCGCTGGTCGCGCTCGCGAAAGCGCGCCCCGGCCAGCTCAACTACGGCTCGTCCGGCACGGGCGCCGCCGATCATCTCTCAGCGGAACTGTTTCAATCGATGACGAAGACGAAGCTCGTGCACGTGCCGTACAAAGGCGGCCCGCTTGCGATCATCGATCTGCTCAGCGGCAACCTTCAGCTCATGTTCTCGACGGTGCCTACTGCGATCGGGCTGATCAAGGCGGGCAAGGTGAACGCGATCGCGATCACGAACAGCAAGCGCTTCCCGCTCATGCCCGATGTACCGACGGTTGCGGAGGCCGGCATTCCCGGCTTCGCGGTGAACAACTGGTGCGGGGTGTTCGTCGCAGGGGCGACCTCGCCGGAGACGATCGCGCGCCTGAACACCGAGCTTGCGAAAGTGCTGGCCCTGCCGGATGTGAAAAAACGTTTGCTCGACAGCGGTATCGATGCGGTATCGAACACGCCCCAGCAGTTCGCGGCTTATGTTCGCGACGAAACCACGCGATGGGCGGCGGTCGTCAAGCAGGCCAACGTAAAAGTGGAGTGAGCTGCCACTGCGTCAAGCTGCCCGATTTGAAGTAGAGGACTTATCCTTTGATCCCCGACCAGCGCCTTGCTGGCCAAGGACGCTCACACGCGGAGGACGACTGCGATGCCCAACGACCGAATCGAATTCCAGACGATCCAGGTCCGTCCACTCACGCCCACCATCGGTGCGGAAATCTTTGGCGTCGATCTGAGCCAATCGTTAACCGGGGATCAGTTCGACGAAATCCACTCAGCCCTGATGCGCCATCTGGTGGTCTTCTTTCGGGATCAGCACCTGACCATCGATCAGCACAAGGCTTTCGGACAGCGATTCGGCAGTCTGGACATCCATCCCACCACGCGTATGGAAGGGCATCCGGAGATCATCGAGATCAAGGCGGATGAAAATTCGAAATACGTGGCAGGCGAGATCTGGCATTCCGATGTCACCTGCAATCCGGTTCCGCCCATGGGTTCCATCCTCTATCTTCACACAGCGCCTGACAATGGAGGCGGAGACACGCTGTTCGTCAACATGTACAGGGCTTACGAAACCCTGTCAGCCCCGGTGCGCAGCCTGATCGATGGCCTGAGCGCCGTGCATGACGGCGACAGGGTGTTTCGGGTCCGACAGGGCAAAAACGTGACGGGAGATATTCCCCGCGCCGAACATCCCGTGGTGCGCACCCATCCTGTGACGGGACGAAGAGCCCTGTTCGTCAATCGGAACTTCACTTCGCATATTGCCGGCATGTCGCGCCTGGAGAGCGATGGCCTGCTCGAAATGCTTTACCGACACTCGGAGCGGGACGATTTCAAATGCCGTTTCAAGTGGCAACCCAACTCGATCGCCTTCTGGGACAACCGCTGCACCATGCATCTCGCGATGTGGGACTACTACCCCCAACGTCGCTACGGGCATCGCGTCACCATCGCCGGCACGAAGCCCTGTTAGGTTCGATCTAATCCGGGATGAAGGCGACTGCGTC
>JBKJKJ010000151.1:0-27556 GCA_046597455.1 Burkholderiales bacterium | reverse complement strand
GTCTGGGGCAAGGCTTACTTCACGCTGACGCTCGGCGTCAGCGTGACGGTACTCGGCGGCCTCGTGCCAGGCGTGCTCTACGCCGTGCTGATATGGCGGCGGCGCCGTCAGCCGGGGGGTGGCGCAATCCGGGCGAAAATTCGAGATTGACGCCCCGCGTAGCAGCGCTGCGAAGCCGATGGACGAATTGATGGCATCGCACAGTCTGCATCCCCTCCACGCACGACCTCACCCGGGTGGCTAGAATCAGGCGCAGCCCGGGTTGGGCGCATTTCACGATTTGCCGTTCATGACATTCGAATTCGAAGAACTGGATTACCGCAAGACGCCGCTGGGCGACATCAGTCTTCGGCGCCGGGCGGAACCGAAGCTCGAAGGAAAAATCGTCTACGAGGTGAAGCTCGGCGACGAGTTCCTGATGTCGAGCCTGTTCACGGAAGCGGAGATTCAGCTTGCGAAGCTCGGGCTCGCCCCGCTCGTGGGAGGCGGGCTGGACGTCGTCGTCGGTGGGTTGGGTCTGGGCTATACCGCGGTGGCGGCGCTGGAAAACCCCTCCGTGGTTTCGCTCAGGGTGGTCGAAGTGATGAAACCCGTTATCGACTGGCACCGTCGGGGCCTCGTGCCGCTCGGGAAAACACTGATGGCCGATCCGCGCTGCACCTTGGTCCACGCTGATTTTTTCGAAGTCGCGTCAGCAGCGAGCGGTGGATTCGATGCCGCCGACCCGACCCGCCTCGTCCACGCGGTATTGCTGGATATCGATCATTCGCCCAGTCACTGGCTAAACCCGGAGAACAGCGCTTTCTATACCGAGTCCGGGTTTCGCAACCTGGCGGCCAAGCTCCATCCGGGCGGCGTCTTCGGCGTGTGGTCGAACGATCCTCCGGACGCAGCATTCACGCGTCTTCTCAATTCGGTGTTCCACTCTTCCGAGGCCCACATCGTAACGTTTCCAAACCCTTACTCCGGCAGAACGTCGTCCAACACCGTTTATATTGCTTATAAGCGCGGGTAACGCCAGCCAACCCAACGATTTAAGCTCGCACTGAGCACCGGCCCCACGCAGTTGCAACCGATCAATCTCTGATAGGGCGGCCTTATCTGCATGCGGGCACGGCGCTCGCAGAGCAGCACCGCTTTAAGACCATGAGAGGTGGCGCATGAAAATCCTCATCGTACTCACGTCGCACGACCAGCTCGGCGACACAGGCAAGAAAACAGGTTTCTGGCTCGAGGAATTCGCCGCGCCCTACTACGCGCTGAAGGATGCCGGCGCGATAACGGTGCTCGCCTCACCCGCAGGGGGCCAACCGCCGCTCGACCCCACCAGCGATACGCCGGAGAACCAGACCGACGCAACGCGGCGCTTTCGAAAAGACAAGACAGCGCAGGCCGAGCTTGCCAGCACTCGCAAACTGGGCGACGTGTCGGCGAGTGATTTCGACGGCGTGTTCTATCCCGGCGGGCACGGGCCGATGTGGGACATGCCCGGCAATCGTGAATCGATCGCGCTCATCGAAGCCTTCGCCAGAGCAAACAAACCGGTTGCCGCGGTTTGTCATGCACCCGCTGCGCTCGTCAACGTCCGCGGCGCTGACGGCGAATATCTGGTCAAAGGCCGGCGTGTCACGGGCTTTTCGAACACGGAAGAGCAAGCCGTGGGTCTCACCGATGTCGTGCCTTTCCTGCTCGAGGATCGTCTGAAGGAACGCGGTGGCGATTACGTCAAAGCGGCGGACTGGGCAGTCTGCGTTCAGGTGGACGGCAGGCTGGTGACCGGCCAGAATCCGGCTTCCTCAGGACCGGCGGCTGAAGCACTGCTGAAACTGCTGCGCTCTGACTGAGCGTTGGGGGCATCGGCGGAACCTCGCGAACCGTTTTACGATGGCTCGTCGCCGGCACGGCCTGATGCCTGCGCAGAATTCGACCCTGCGTTTTGTGCTTTCACCACAGTAAGGAGGGGCATCATGAACGACGTGATGGGCGGTTTCCAGATGGGCGCGTCAGGACCGGTGATGATGTTGATTTTCATCGCCCTGATCATTCTGCCGTTCTGGTTCATTTTCAAGAAAGCCGGTTATTCGCAGTGGCTGTCGCTACTGATGGTCGTGCCGATCATCAATTTCCTCATGCTGTACTTTCTCGCGTTTTCGGATTGGCCCAGCGTACGCGAAAAGCCTTCCGCTCAGGCGTGATCCAGGCCACCGACGGGCCGTGCGGTGACGCATCATGGATAGACTGCGGGAACCACCGGCGAGTACGGCCAGAATCCGCGGCTATCGCATCCGGGCCGGCAAGTCCCAGGCTGAAATGGCCCGTTTGCTCGATATCAATCCGGCCTGGTATGCGGACCTCGAGTACCGCGACGGCGAGCTCGCTTCGACACTGACGCTGTTCCAGGCGATGCAGCTCGCCTCCATACTCGGTGTGAGATTGCACGAGCTGCTCGCTGACAGACCTCCACCCGACGCGCTCATCGCCCTGACCGAGCTGCCTGCGCATCTCACCGCTCATGCATCGCGAACGGGTATTCCGATGGACGAGCTTGCGGCGCGCGTCGGCGGAGAACTGGGCGAATTCATGGACGCACCGCTGCAATCGGCCGCCGAGGTTCCGCTCATTTTTTTTCTGGCCGTCGCCGACGAGTTGGGAATCGACTGGCTGTCGCTCGTGCCCGCCGAAGACGCAGCCTGACAGGCCACTCGCCCGGCAGGCCCGACGGCTGAATTCCGCGCACTGGTAAAATCGTACGTTCCGGTATGGAGTAACCCTCAGATGGATGACGAAGCGCAGGATATCCACGGGACTGCCGTTCAGGTCGGCACTCGCGTGCGCGTGCTGAAAATGAGTCAGTCTGTGCTTTCGAGCCTGTCCGAAGCCGACGCCGATGCCGTTCGATCGATGGAAGGCAGTGTTCTGGAGGTCTACGAAATCGACGAGTGGGGTGGCGCCTGGGTGAAAAAAACGTGGCGCTCAGCCGACGGGAAACCGCAATCCCACTCGCTGGGTCTGGGTCCGAGCCAGATGGAAGTGGTGAAGTAGCCGGCAGGTAATCGGGGAACACGCAAATGAGCGTTGCGATACGCAGGATCGAGGCACGCGATGAGGCGCGCTGGCGGGTGCTGTGGGAAGGATATTGCCGGTTTTACGAACGCGATCTGTCCGACACCCTCACCGCTTACACGTGGGAACGCATCCTGGATCCGGCCTCGCCGGTCGCGGCCATCGTCGCAGAGCGCGAAAGCGAGGGCGTCATCGGCATCGCCAACTACGTCATACACGAGAACACCTGGACGCCCACACCGGTGTGCTACCTCGAAGACCTTTTTGTCGATCCCGAACGGCGTGCAGCCGGCGTGGGGCGCGCGCTGATCGACTGGCTGCTTTCAGAAGTGCTGCGTCAGGGCTGGTCGAAGCTCTACTGGAACACGCGCGAAAATAATTACCGTGCGCGCGGCCTCTACGACAAATACACGCCCCACAGCGGCTTCGTCAGATACGTCATCGATAATCCTTCGAAGCGGTGACGTGGTGATGGGGTGATGCGGTGATGCGCTGGCCGAGCGGGAGGGCCCGCTCGGCGTAGGCCTACGCCGCCGCCCGCTTGCGGCGGGCGATCAGCATGAGCGGCACGCCCAGCAGCATCACGCCGATTCCGAGCTGCGCGCCGATGCTGCTCGGGTCCTTGGACATGGCGTAGCTCGCGCTCGAATAGAGCATGAACGCGCACATCGCGCAAAACAGGATCGGCGTCATCGGGTAGAGCGGTACCCGGAACGGATCGGGCTGGTCGGGCTGGTGCCGGCGCAGGATGAAAAGCGAAATGCCGGTGAGCAGGAAGAAGAGCCAGAACGCGGGCGCCGTGTAGGCCACCATCGTCTCGAAACCGTCCGGCGTGGTCGACGACAGGAGCACGAGCACGATCGCGATGGCGCCCTGGAGCAACAACGCGTTGACGGGCGCATTCGCCCCTTCGCTCCAGCGGCCCAGCATGCTGAAAACGGGGTAGTCGCGGCCCACGGCGTAGTTGGTGCGCGCGCCGGTGAAGACGGTCGCGTTGAGCGTCGAAAGCGATGCCGCGACGACGACCACGCTCAGCAGCACAGCCCCCGTCCCGCCGAATGTCGCTTTCATGAGGTCGGCCGCGACGGCTTTGGACGCTTTCATGCCGTCGAGCCCGAGCACGTTCACGTAGGCGACGTTCAGCAGCACGTACAGAACCGTCACGATGAAAATGCCGATCACCAGCGCACGCACGATGTTGCGCCGGGGATCGCGGACTTCCGCGGTCAGGTACGCCGCCTCGTTCCAGCCCCCGTAAGTGAGCAGTATGAAAATCAGGGCGAGCTGCGAGAACGCCGGGCCTGACGAAGGCAACGCCGGGGCAGTCGCAGCCGGTGCATGCCCGCCCATTACCAGACCGCCGACGATCACCGCCCCTATCGCGATTATGAGCGACGCGGTCAGCACGTTCTGAAGGAGCTTGCTCTCGCGCGTTCCGACGATATTGAGCGCAGTGATACCGATCACCGCGAGCAGCGCATAAATGACCGGACTTTTCTCGCCCAGCGGCAGCAGCGTCGTCGCGTAATCGCCGAAGACGAAGGCGATCGCCGCGATTGCACCGGTCTGCACCACCGTCATGCGAGCCCATGCGAACAGAAACGCCAGCCACCCGCCGTAGGCGCGATTGAGAAAGTGATACTCCCCGCCTGCGTTCGGATACGAGGAACCCAGCTCCGCATAGCAGAGCGCGCCCACCAGTGAAATTACACCGCCGGCGACCCACAGCCCGATGAAAACCGTGTCGCTGGATACACTGCCTGCGACGATGGACGGCGCGCGGAATATCCCCGCCCCGATCACCACGCCGACGATCATCGCCACGGCATCGTAGAGGCCCAGCGTGGGGCGGGGTGCTGCCTGCTGCGGGCGGGCGCTCATGTTCAGCGCGCTACGATGTCGTCGCTGGCGGGCCGAACTACACCGCGCGCGGTGAGCTTCGCCGTAAACTTCGCTTCGCGTGCGGCCGCGCCTTCACCGATCTTCACCGTGCCGTTGATCGTGTCGCCGCTCACGCTTCCCTTGAATTCGTGACGCTGGCCGCCGGGACTTCCCTTGGGCTGCGTGAAGAACGTGATCTGCTCGCCGCTGAGCCGCCCGCGAAGCAGGGTGTTGTCCGAACCCGAGCGCAGCGTGCCTTCCAGAATCTGAAAAGACTGGTCGAACGTGAGCTCGACCGGGACTTCCTTGCCGCCGACAGGCAACTGCGTCTGCCACTTGCCGGCGACTTTAGCCGGCACATACCACAGGTAAACGTAGCTCACCCCCGGCGTGCCGACCTTCTTCTCCGGCACCGCAATGTCACGCTGCTCGTCCGGATACCACGAGCCCATGTGGTAATCGTGAGCGACCACGCGCGTGCCCGGGGCGAGCGCGAGAATTCTGGGCCGCAACTTCAGATTCATCTCCGGCAGCAGATAAGTGGAGACGACCGAGGCCTTGCTCAGATCGGTCTCGAACAGGTTCGCCTCGATGAACGTCGCGCGCTCGCCTACGCCTGCGATCTGCGCGTGCTTGCGCGCGATCGCCAGCAGGTGGGTGTCGAGGTCGACTCCGAAAGCCCGCGCGCCGAACTGCTTCGCGGCGCTGATGACGAACCGGCCGTCGCCGGAGCCCAGGTCGATGAGGTAATCCTTCGGGCCGACTTTCGCCATGCGCAGCATCTCGTCGACGACGATTTGCGGCGTGGGCACGTACACCACGTCGCCGACACCTTCCTGGCTCAACGCCGGCGCGCAAAAGAATACGGCCGATGCAGCAAGGCCGAAGCAGAGTTTTTTGATGCCGTTCATGAGTAACCCCCTTAAAAGCGTGCAGCCACTGTCGCCGTTGCGGCAGTCGCATCGATATTGATCGTCCCGCGCATCACGCGCATAGCCCGCCAGTCCACTTCGGTTGCGGCGCCCGCCACCCGCGCCGAGCCGAGTATGGTATCGCCTGCGATACGCCCCCTGAACTCGTGTCGGATCGCCCGCCTGCCCGGATCCGCGACGAGTGCGAAAGCGATCTCGTCACCGCGCAACGTCGCGCTCTCGATGCGAGACGGCCCGCCCGCGGCGCGTCCTTCGCCTTTGAGCATCTGAAACGTCTGCTCGAAAGCGGCCTCGAAGTCTACCAGCGTGTCGCCTCCCGCCAACCGCCACTGCCAAACCCCGGCGGCGTTCGCAGGCACGACCCACAGATAGACTTCGCTCGACGGCGGCCCGTAGGATTTTCCGGGGACCGGGACCTGAACGTGAGCGTCGGGCTTCCAGCTGCCGAAATCGAATTCGTGGGAAACGACACGGGTGCCGGGCCTGAGCTCTTTCAGTATGCGCGGGCGCAGCTCCATGTTGACCCGCGGAAACAGATATAGCGTCAATACCGTGGCTTTGCCGATATCCGTAATGAAGAGGTTGCGCGCATGGAAGTCCACCCGGTCCTGTACGCCCTGTCGTTGCGCCTCGCGGCGCGCCTCCGACACGAGCGCACCGTCGAGGTCGACACCGAACCCGCGCAGGCCATATTTCTTTGCCGCCGTGATGACGATGCGCCCGTCACCCGAGCCCAGGTCGATCAGGAAATCGTCACGCCCGACCTTCGCGATTTCCAGCATCGCTTCCACCACGACGCGGGGAGTTGGCACGTAAGGCACGTCGGCCGCCTGTGCGCAGACGACATGCGGCGCGATCGACGCGAGCAGCCAGCCGGCCACGAACGACAGCCGGGCCCACTGCCCGCCCGGAGCGCGGACACCCGCGCCCCCTTTCACCGCATCACCCCGTCACCCCATCGCCTCGCAACGTCATCACTTCGTCACTTGCGCCGTCTTGACCGCCCGCCACTTGAACCGGGCCTGCTGGCTTCCCGCACCGCGCACCACCTCGCCTTCCATCGTGTCGGCCGTGACCCGGCCCTGGAAATACAGACTCGCTTCGTTGTCGCGGTCACGGCTGTCGACGACGACGAAGCTGATGCGCTCACCCTCCAGCTTCGGCTCCCACAGCCCGCCAGGCTGTGCATCGAAGCGCGCAAAGCCATCGAGCTCCTGATAGTTCTGGCGCAGCTCCATGTCGAAGGCGAATTCACCTCCCGGCACGCCGGTGCGGACCTGCCAGCGGCCGGCGACCTGCGCCGGAACGATCCAGAGAAACACGTTCTTGCGCAGGGTCGTCTTCCGGTCGGGCCGCCAGTCCGCAAAATCGAAATCGTGCGCGACGAGACGAGTGCCGGGTTTCAACTGCAGCATGCGCTCGCGCAACCGCTTCATGACCCCCGGAAGCAGATACATCGTCACGACCGTCGCCTGCGAGAAATCGGTCTTGAAGAAATCCTGCTGAAGGAATTTGACGCGCTCGAGCACGTTCGCCTGGCGCGCGCTCTCTTCGCTTTGGTAAATCAGATGCTCGTCGAGCTCGATGCCGACTGCGCGCGCGCCGAATTTTCGCGCCGCCGTAATCACGATACGCCCGTCCCCGGAGCCCAGGTCGTAGACGACATCCTGAGGCCCTACGCCGGCCTGACGCAGCATCTCGTCCACCACCACCTGCGGGGTGGGCACGAACGGCACGTCGAAGAATTGCGACTGGGCGATGACCGGAACGGCAACCGCCGCCAGAATCGCGGCACTGCCGCCCAGGAAGCGGCGGCGCGAAATCGAGCTCATTCTTTTCCACTCCCCGAGGGCACCGTCACCCGCGCCGCGCGCCACGTGCCTTGCTGCTGCCGCGGGCCATATCCCCATCGCACGACGCCTTCGATCGCGTTGACCGAGACGCGGCCTTCATAGCGGTAGGTCGTGTCGTCCTCTGCGAGCACGAAAGCGAGCCGTTCGCCGTCGAGGCGCGCTTCGAATGCGGGCAGAAAACCGCCGGCGACTCGCGCACCGCCTTTGACTGCCTGATGGTGCTGCTCGAAATCCATGTCGTATTCCCGCACGCCTTTCGGCAGCAGAGCGCTCATGCGCCATTTGCCCGCGACTTTCGCCGGCACGACATAGAGATAGAAATTTTTCGACACGCTCAACTGGATGTCCGGTTTCCAGCCTTCGAAACCGTAGTCGTGCGCGACGATGCGCGTGCCCGCTTTCAACTCCGCGAGGAGCTTGGGTTGCAGCCTGTGCACGAGCGAGGTCAGGAGATACATCGTGACGACGGTGGCGTCGCTCAGGTCGGCCGCGAACACATCGCCTTCGCGAAATTCAACAAGCTCGGCCACGCCTGCACGCCGCGCAGCCTCGCGGCTTTGCGCGACGAGCTTGCCGTCTAACTCGATGCCGACACCGCGCGCCCCCCAGTCGCGGGCCGCAGCGATCACGACGCGGCCGTCCCCCGAGCCCAGGTCATATACCACGTCACCCGGCTGCACCATGGCCAGCCGCAGCATTTCGTCGACGTTCTGCCGGGTTGACGGGATGTAGGGTGTGGGCACATCGAGCGTCGCTGCGCCGAGGACCGTTCCGAACCCGGCGCAGCAGGCAAGCAGTGCAAAGGCGACTGCGTGTCGCTGACAACGCACCGTCACTGCGGCTGGGGCGGTATCAGCGTCGGCGGCGGCAGCGTCATGTGCCGCGGTTCCCACGTCTCGGTACGCGCGGCATTCCACACCGTCTGCGGCGTGGTTGCGCCTGGGCCCACGGTGCGTATCGTGCCCTCGATCGCGTGGTTGATGATGCGGCCGCTGAATTCGTGGCGCACCGCGCCGGACGCATCGAGCTTCGCGACGAAGGTAATGGCGTCGCCGACGAGCCTGGCATCCTCGATCGGCACGCTCCTGCCCGCCGCGCTCACGGAACCGTCGATCTTCTGGAAGTTCTGATTCACAACGAGATCGAAATCGCGCTGGGATCCGCCTTCGGTCACACGCCAGCGCCACTTGCCGGCTGCATTTGCGGGAATGACCCAGAACATCACTTTGCTTTTCTGATCGCGCCCTACCGGCTTGCCGGGCGCATCCATCGTGAGCGCAAGATCCGGCGCCCATTCGCCCATGTCGTAGTCGTGCGTGACGACGCGCGTTCCCGGCTTGAGCATCGTAAAGAGCTTCGGACGCATCATGAGATTGACTTCAGGCAACAGGTAAATCGTGACGACGCTCGCCGGGCTGAGATCGGTCTGGTAGATGTCGCGCTCGTAGAACGCCGCGCGATCAGCCACGCCGGCTCTGGCCGCATTGCGGTTGCTGAGCGTTACGAGCCGCGTGTCCAGATCCACGCCGAAACCGCGCGCGCCGTAGCGTTTCGCTGCGGTGATCACCATGCGACCGTCACCCGAGCCCAGATCGATCACGTAGTCTTTGGCGCCGACTTTTGCGACTTCGAGCATCTTGTCGACGACCACCTGCGGTGTCTGCACATAGGGCGTATCGCCGTAATCCTGCGCCGTGGCAGGACTTGCCACTACGGCGCTCAGGAGGATCGCCGCCAGCCGGCGGCCATTCGGAATCAGGTTCATCGTGGTCTCAGTGTAGGCCGGCGCTCAGGGTGCCGGAAACGCTCCGGCTGCCGGCGGCTGCAGCCGGAGCCGGAGCCGTACGAGTCGCGCTCCAGTCGGACCGCGCCTGCAGCTTCGGCCCGGACAGGTCTGCGGTGCCGCCCATCGTGTTGTCGACGACGTTGCCGCTGAACTGGTGCCGGATCGGCATGCCGTCGATCCGCGCCGTGAACTCGAAGCTCAAATCGCGCGCCTGCAGCTTCACGTTCTCCAGCTTCACCGTTTGCCCGGCGACCCGCGCGGCACCGGAAACGACCTGAAACGACTGCCCCAGGGTGAATTCATACGCCACCGGTTTGCCGCGGACCGGCAGTTCGGACTTCCACGTGCCGGCTACGGCAGCCGGCACGATCCAGAGGTAGATATCGCTGCGTCCGCCCGACCCGCCGTACTTGTCCGGCGCATCGAGCTGCTCGTGGTGCTCCGGCTTCCATTCACCCATCGAAAAATCGTGTGAGACGATTCGCGTTCCCGGTTTGAGCTGAAGCAGCTTCGGGCGCAGCGCGAGATTCACGTTCGGCAGCAGATACATCGTGATCACGCTCGCGGGCGCGAGGTCGGTCTGGAACAGGTCCTGCTGGTGGAACTGGACCTTGTCCGTCACGCCCGCTTTACGCGCGTTGATCTCGGCTTCAGCGATCCGGGCGGGATTCAGGTCGACACCCTGGCCGCGAATGCCGTATTTTTTCGCGGCGGTCACGACGATACGCCCGTCGCCCGAGCCCAGATCGATCAGGTAATCCTGGGGACCGACTTTGGCGATCTCGAGCATGCGATCGACGACCACCTGCGGCGTCGGGACATAAGGAACACTGGCGTCCGCAGCTTGCGTCGCCGGTGACAGGAGTGAAGCCACCAATACGGCGCCGCTGACGAACGCACTCAAGGCCGCAGGCGGCAACCGAGCCGGAAATGATTGCATCGATAAGGGGACAGGCTGTGATAGATTTGCAGCGGCTCATTATAGCCTCTCCCGCCCCGCATGCTCCTCTACGCCATCATCTTCATCTCAGGCGGCGCGATCCTCGCGCTCGAGCTGCTCGCCTCGCGCATCATGACGCCTTATTTCGGCGTCAGCCTCTACATCTGGACAGGGATACTGTCGATCACGCTCGTCTCGCTTGCCCTGGGATACGGACTCGGCGGCAGGCTCGCGGCGAAGGCCGCCACCGGCCGGCTTCTTCAGCTCTATGTCGCAATGCCCGCGCTCGCCGCACTTGCAATCGTCGCGGCGTGCCTCGTCTACCCGCACGCGTTCGCCGCGTTCGCAAACTGGCGCCTGGTGTTCGGGGCATTCGCAGCGTGCCTGGTCCTGCTTTTCCTGCCGCTCGTCGCCACGTCGGCGATGAACCCGCTGCTGGTCGCCATCTGCTTACGCGGCAGCGGCGCAGCGGGCGCAGGAGGAATGGGCGATGCGGGTTCGGGCAAGGTTTTTTTGGTGAGCACGCTCGGCTCGGTCGCCGGGGTTTTCATCACGGCGTTCGGATTGATTCCCTACGTCAGCAATTTTGCGGCAGCGCTCATCGTCGCGCTCGTCCTCGCCCTGCTCTCGCTGGCTACCGTGTTCTTTTCGCCGGCGCCGATACGCAACAAAGGCACAGTGGGCGCAGTGGCCGCCGTCGGACTGGTACTCGCGGGGTCGCTGCTGTGGCAGGCCGACGCCTATACCGGACGCCTGGGTCCTTACGTTTACGGCGGTGAGAACTGGCGCCTGGAGGCGAGCTACAGTTCGCTGTTCGGAACCGTCAAAGTCCTGCGCACGACAGCCGAGCCCGGCAGCGGGCGCTTCCTGCGGATGTACTTCCAGGACGGGCTCAATCAGAACACGGCCGACTCGAGCAACCGCTCGATGTCGTTCTATACCTACGCGCTGGAAGGTCTGGCCCGCGCCTACCGGCCGGCCATGCATGGCGCGCTGGTGCTCGGACAGGGCGCAGGCATCGTACCGATGCGGCTTGCCGAGCTGGGGGTGCCGGTCGAAGTCGTCGAGATCGACCCCGTGGCGAGAAACGTTGCCGAGCGCTTTTTCGGCTTCGACACACGCAAGGTCGTCACGCACCAGGCGGACGCACGAACCTTTGTGCGCGGCTGCGATGCGAATTTCGACATCGTCGTCGTCGATCTCTTCCACGGCGACGGCACGCCCGACTATATCGTCACGCGCGAATTCTTCCGGGATCTGCGCCGATGCCTCGCCGAAGGCGGCGTTGCGGTGTTCAATACGTTCGCCGATCTGACGCAGCCCACGAGCTATGCCCACTTTCTCGTGACGCTCAAAAGCGAGCTGCCGCATCTCGCCCTGTACCGGCCGCAGCTCGCCGGCGCCGTCCACGTGAACAGCTTCGTCGTCGCATCCGCGCGACCGCTGCCCGCGCCTTCGAATGTCACATTCGATTACGTGCCGCAGCAACACGAGAAGGCGCTGTGGAACATGCTCGCGTCGCCGATACCGCTCAGCCCGGTGTTTTTTGAAGGCGGACGCGTGGTCACCGATGCCGCGAACGCCGCTGCCCACGATTACGCGCGCATGCAGGTCGTCTACCGCAAGAGTGTGGTGCAAGGACTGTCTGCGGGAATGCTGATGAATTGAGCCTCAGGCTGGCAGCCTGTCGGACCTACCCGTCGGGACAGGGCTGCTAAAAGGAGATTGTCGCTCGCAAGTCCGACAAGCTCCTGGGGGGCTTAACGCCGACAAGCCTCACAGGTCCGACGGGCCCGCAGCCGACCGCTTCGCGGTCCACCGTGCGGTGCGGCCACCCCCGAGCTCCACCGTGCCGTGCATTGCGTCCGGGCCTGCCGTGCCCTTGAAGTTACGCCGCCCGGCCCCGTCCATCACGGTGAACGCGATCTCTTCGCCGCGAACCGACGCGAACGTGAGCCGCACCGGCCTGCCCCAAGCGTCGGCGCTGCCGCTGATGACCTGGTATTTCTGGCGCAGGGCGATGTCGTACTGCTGAGCGCCTTCCACCTGCACCTGCCATCGGCCGTGCACCCGCGCGGGCACGATCCACAGGCTGATGGTCGCACGCGGCACGCCGTTTACTTTCTCCTTCTCGGGCACGTCGAACGCGATCTGGTCGTCAGGTTGCCACTCATCGAAGCTGTAATCATGCGAGACGACTCGCGTTCCGGGACGCGCTTCGAGGAAGATTTTGGGCCGCAGGTTGACCATCATCGACGGCAGGAGGTAGAGCGTGATCACGCTGGCACGCGACAAGTCCGCCTTGAAAACATCCTGGACGTGAAAAGTGGCGCGATCGGCGATGCCCAGCTTTCTCGCTTCGGCATTGGCGCGCGTGACCAGAGCTGGATCGATATCGACGCCGTAGCCTGACGCCTTGAGCTGCGAGGCTGCAGTGAGCACGATCACGCCATCGCCCGATCCGAGATCCACGACGAAGTCTTTCGCGCCTACGTTGGCCATGCGCAGCATCTGATCGACGACGACCTGCGGAGTCGGCACGTAAGGGCCGCCGCTGCGCTCGATCTCTTTTTCCTGCGCCAGCAACGACGTCGAGGCTGTGACAACGCCCCCCAGCAGCATCAGCGCACACGCAGCGCGCTGTAAGCGCATTCTCATCGCGTTCCCCCGAAACCTGGTCACTTCACCTGCTCACGCCCCGCTAGGGCTTGACGAACTTCAGAACGAACTCGTCGTTCCTGACCGGATTCTTGAAAACCGGCACGTCACGCGGATCGTCGGGGTTACGCAGGAAATCCGCCGCCCCGACGAATCTGAAACCCGCGGCTTCCACTTCGCGGCGCACCACGCTTTCCTCGATACGGTGCAAGGTCTTCGTGACATCGGCGCCTGCGCCGGGCTTGGCGGAATGGTCCGCGACGATATAAACGCCGCCGCGCTTGAGCGCCTCGAATATGGCGCGGTTCATTCGGGCGCGATCGACGCCCATGTGCACGGTATCGTGATAGACGAAGTTGAACGTGACCAGGTCGAGATTGCGGGCGTTCGCCGGAACGGGATCGTCGAATTCGCGCGCGAGCGGGACGACATTCGCCATCGCCGGGCGCTTCATGCGCTCGTCGAGACGGCCCTTGACGATATTCTGGAGCAGGGCCGGGCTGTTTTGCGCGTAGACGACACCTTTGGGGCCGACTGCACGCGCCAGCAGCTCGGCGTTATAGCCAGCGCTCGCGCCCATGTCGAGCACGGTCATGCCGGCACGTACGCCATAGAACTGGAGCAACTTTTCAGGCTGCCGGCGCTGGTCGTTGACGCGGTCCGCATCCGTGCGCTCGGGATTGGACACGAGCCAGGTGTAGTCAGGAGGCGGGTTGAGTTCGGCGCACGCCGCAACCAGAAGAACAGCGAGCAGCGAGGCGGCACGGCGAACCTGAGCCGGCAAGGATGTGGTCATGACGGAAATCCTATGTGGAAGCCCATACGAGTTGATTTTTAGAGGCTTGCTGGGCGGTTATCTTACCGCAGCCGGCATAAAAAAAGCCGCCTCATCGAGGCGGCTTTTCCTTCCTGCAACGAGCCGGTTAGCGCGTGGGCGCAGTGCCGCCCTGCTCTTTGCCTGTCTTCTGGGGTGCGGACTCGCTCACGCTCGACGGGACCTTCGGGTTGGCCATCTTCGGACCGTCATGCATTTTCGGAGCAGCCGTCTCCTTGCCGGTCTTCTGCGGCGCGCTCTCGCTCACCGAAGAGGGATTGTTCTTGCCCGGCATCGTGGCAACGCCACTGCCCGCTTTGGGAGCGCGCTGCGTTGCGTCGTTCCCGCCGGAGCTGGGCGTCTTCACTCCGCGGTCTCCGGATTCATACATTCCACTTTTGTTCGTGTCGCCTTTATCTGCGGCTGTGGCAGACGTTGCGATCAAGGCGCCCAGAGCGGCGGCGCCCAGTACTTTAAGAGTCAGGCTTTTAATCATTTCGGTTCCTCGGTGGTTAAGATGGAGAGGCCGCGATGCACGGCCCGCAACGGCTCAGAGCAAAGCGCGTGCCGCCGGACTCGGTCCGAGCCTGGCGGCGTTCAGTCTGATCGACTCAGCGAGTTCCGCCGACCGGGCCGTAGCCACCCATGCCGGTGGTATTGGTCTGATCCATCAGCGTCCGCGCTGCGCTTTCGTTGGCGCCTGACGGCGTCGTGGGATTGGGCATGTTCAGATTGTCACCACGCGCCTGGATACGCACGGCTTCGGGCTGCTGCGCGAAAGGTCGTGACTCGTTGGGGTTCATCGGATTGGTGCCCCGGGGTATCGCCGCCTGCCCCCCTGGCGAGCGATGCTCGACAGTGGGCGTCTGCTCGACCGAGGACGGGGTGACCACGCCCCGATCACCCGAATCGAAAGTCGCGCTGTTGTTCTGGTCGACCGCGCCGGCCGACGTGGCCAGCATCGCACCCGCAAATGCGACGGCCATCAACGTGATGTTGCTTTTCTTCATCATGCACTCCTGAACTGGTTGCGAGCTGCTCGAGCTCATACGGATACATGGCAATCGCTGTGCCGATGCGAGCGGCGCGACGTACGGGACGTAGGGGCGGGGGATTAGTCCCGCACAGGGCAAACCGGTGTCGGGCGCAGGCGACGATTGCCCGGTGCGGGCGCTATTGCGTGTTCGACGCTGCGCTTGCGACTCGGACTGCGGTCCATGAGACCGTGCGGCCGGCCTGAATGGCGGTGCCGCTCATGCGCTCGCCTTCGATGATCCCGCGGAACTGGCTCGGCCCTTCGGGCAGCGCGAGCCTGAATGCCACGCGGTCGCCTTCGACTTTGCCATCAGCCAGCAGCACGGGCTTGCCGCGAGCGCTCGCGGCGCCATCGAGGAATTGGTAACGCTGCCGCACGTTGACGGCCAACGGCCCGGGCGCGAGCTCAGGTGCGCTCAGCTGCCACATCCCCTCGACTCGCGCGGGTACGACCCACTGGAACAATGTTGATTTCCATTGCCCCGCCGTGCCATATTTTTCGGGCACGTCGACACTCACCGAGTGATCCGGTTTCCAGTCTGCGAACGGGAAATCGTGCGCAACGATACGCGTCCCGGGCTTGAGCTCGCGAATAAATTTCGCCTGGAGGTTCTGCATCATGCCCGGAAGAAGGTACAGCGTCACGACCGTGGCGGATTCGATTCGCGCTTGCAACACATCCTGCTGCGTGAAGCTCGCGCGCTCGGCGAGCCCGCGCTTCTGCGCTTCAGCATTGCTCTGCTGGACGAGCTCAGGATCGATGTCGTAGCCCTGTGCGCGGGCGCCGTAGCGTTGCGCCGCCGTCAGGACGATGCGCCCATCGCCCGACCCCAGATCGATCACGAAGTCTTGGGGTCCGACTTTCGCCAGCTCGAGCATCGCATCCACGACGACCTGCGGCGTGGGCACATACGGCCCACCGGTTCGCTCGACATCCGCTGCGGCGACCGTCGAGACATATAAAACGAGCAGCAGTGTCGCGAGGCCGCGCGCGTAAGCCGGTGACCGCGGCGGGGAAGACAGGCGAAGAGGTTGAGGTAACATCACGGGCCGAAGTATAAAGCAGCGTAAATTGAAGAAGAAACATGATGAAACCTCCGCCTCATGCGGCCTCGCCCGCAGCACCTTTGTGCGCCGCCCCTGACCCGACGCCCCGCAAGCCGAAACTGGCCATGCCGCACAACGCATGCGACACCCACGCGCACATCTGCGGGCCGATCGAGCGCCATCCTTATTCCGAAGGCCGCGTCTATACTCCGCCCGATGCGCTGCTGACGGCCTACCGTCACATGCTGGACACGCTGGGCGTCGAGCGCATGGTACTGATTCAGCCGAGCGTCTACGGCAGCGACAACACCGTAATGCTCGATGCCATGGCCGAGCTGGGGGCGGCGGCGCGCGGGGTCGCGGTCGTCGATGACGACGTTTCGGACGCGGAGCTCGAGCGCCTGAACGCAGCGGGCGTGCGTGGCGTGCGCATCAACGTGGTCGACGTGGCCGAGGACAAAGGCGTGATCCCGATTGCCCCGCTCGCCAGGCTGGCGGACCGCATCAAGCCGTTGGGCTGGCACATGGAATTTCTGATGCATGCCGACGAGTTTCCAGACCTCGACCGCGTGTTCGCCGATTTCCCGGTCGACATCGTGCTCGGGCACCTGGGCTACATGAAAACAGACAAAGGTCTCGAGCACCCGGGCTTTCAGGGGCTGCTGCGCCTGATGAAACGCGGGAAAGCGTGGGTCAAGCTCACCGGACCGTACCGCATTTCCACTCAGGCGCTGCCGCACGCCGATACCCCAGCTTTCGCACACGCGCTGCTCGACGCAGCGCCGCAACGCGTGATCTGGGGCACCGACTGGCCCCACGTGATGGTGAAAGGGGCGATGCCGAACGACGGCGACCTGGCCGACCTGCTGCTCGACTGGGTGCCCGACGCGGCGCTGCGCGAGCAGGTGCTGGTCGGGAATCCTTCCAGACTCTACGGATTCTGACGCGGTGAGGCGGTGATGCGCATGCAGTGACGCGGTAACGCGGTGATGCGGTGATGCAGATGCAGTGACGCGGTGAGGTTGCATGTCGCTTCATCACCTCATCACTCCGTCACTTCATCACTTCATCACTTCGTCACTCCATCACCTCGTCACCCCGTCACCTCAACACTTCGACCTCACGTTTCGTCGAGTCCCACCTTCGTGCGCCAGTCCTTGGCGCCCCGGGTCAGGAGCGGCTTGAGTCCGAGCAGCAGCAGCACTGCGCCGAGTATCAGCATCGTCAGCGCAATGGGCCGCTGGAGAAAGATCATGTAATCGCCGGCGCTCATCGCGAGGGACTGCCGCAACGAGAGCTCGAGCATGGGCGCGAGCACCAGTCCCAGCGCGACCGGCGCCAGGTCGTAGCCGAGCTTGCGCAGACCGTATCCCATGCCGCCCATGATCAGCATGATCCAGACGTCCACCACACTGTTCGACACCGAATACACGCCGAGTATGCAAAAACACAGGATGCTCGGGTACAGATACGCGTACGGGATGCGCAGCAGATTCACGAACACGCCCACGAGCGGCAGGTTGAGGATGAGCAGCACCGTGTTGCCCACGTACATGCTCGCAACGAAACCCCAGAAAAGCTCGGGTTGGTTCTGAATCATCGTCGGACCGGGCGAAATCCCGTGCACCATGACCGCGGCGATCATCACGGCGGTGACCGGACCCGTCGGTATACCCAGCGCCATCATCGGCACGAACGCGCCGGTTGCCGCCGCATTATTCGCCGACTCCGGACCCGCGACCCCTTCTATCGCACCCTTGCCGAAACGCTCCGGATGTTTGGACAGGCGGCGCTCGAGACCGTACGAGACGAACGACGAGATCACGTGCGCCGAGCCCGGGATGATCCCGATCAGAAAACCAAGGAGGCTGCCGCGCGCGATCGGTCCGATGGAATCGCGAAACTCCTGCCGCGAAGGCATGAGGTCGCGAAACCGGGGCATGTGCACTTTCGGCCCTGCGCCCTGGCCTGCGGTGAGCAGGATCTCTGAAATACCGAACAATCCGACTGCCACGGGCACGATCCCGACGCCGTCACCCAGTTCTACAAGTCCGAAGCTGAAACGCGTGTGCCCGCTCATCGTATCGATGCCGATCATGCCCAGGAGCAGGCCAAAAGCGGCCATCGCGAGCGTCTTGAGCATCGATCCACCGCTCATGTAGGCGAGGATGAAAAAACCCATCATCAGCAGCGCGGTGTACTCGGGCGGGCCGAAGCGCAAAGCGAACGTCGCCAGCGTCGGCGCGAGCAGCATGAGCCCCAGTACGCCGAAGGTTCCCGCCACGAAAGAGCCGATGGCTGCGATCGCGAGCGCCGCCCCGGCGCGCCCGTTCTGCGTCATCGCATAACCGTCGACGCATGTCATGACCGAAGCGGCCTCGCCGGGGATGCGCATGAGGATCGACGTCGTCGAGCCCCCGTACATCGCGCCGTAATAGACGCCGCCCAGCAGCACCATCGCAATGATCGGGTTCAACCCGAACGTCGCCGGCAGCAGCAGGCTGATGCCGGCGAGCGGGCCCAGGCCCGGCATCATACCCACGAGCGTGGCGATGGCGCAGCCTGCGAACGCGTAGCCGAGGATCTTCCATTGCAGCGCGACCTGGAAGCCGAGGAGGAGATTCTGGAAAGTATCAGCCATGGTTTTCTGTCGTCGGTTCTTGTTGACCCGTCATCTGTGCGCGTCTGCTTCGGCACTCGAAGCCACAAGCGCGCACTACCAGCCCCACGGCCCAAGCGGCAGCGGCACTCGCAGCAGGGTGCTGATGAAGTAAAACGAAAGCAGAGAGAAACCGCCTGCGACCGCGGCCACGACGAGCGGTTTTTTCCGCTCCATGACGCCCAGAAAGAACACGAAGAGCGCGGCGATCGTGATGCGGTAGCCCAGATGCTCGAGCGCGTAGGTCGCGAATCCGCAAGCGACGAGGATCATCGCTGCGCGCTTCGCCTCGGGCCATTGCATCTCGTTCAGCGGCTTCGAGGAGGCGCCCTTGAGAGCGATCAGCAAGCCCGCAGCGCCGAGAAATACGGCGATGAGCAGGGGCGTGTAGCCGGGGCCCGGCTCCTGCAGCGAGCCCAGGGGATACGACCGGTTCTGCCATCCCGCGAACACGGCAAGCGCGAGCAGCATCAGCCCGGAGAGTCGATCGTTGCGGATACGTCCAGGATTCATCGATTCCTCTGCGTTTGCTTTCCGACTTTGTTCGCTGCGTTTGATCGGGCGTCCCCGACACGCGCACGTCCGGCCCCAGGCACCCCCGGCAGCGGAGTCTAAATCAAATTGGCATCCCGATCGTGAGGATCGATCGGGATGAAGGAGAGCCGCTTCCCGGTCATCGACACCGAAACGACGTTCGGCGCGGTCGGGATGCCCTGCCTCGGGCTTGACGATCAGCGTGGGGATGTAGACGCGCGGTGGGCGGTGCGCGATTGAGGGGATTGGGAAAGCGCGGCGCGGAAGATTGCCTGCCAGGCTGCCCCGGGGTTGCCCACGATTTCGACCGAATCGGCAGGGTTCATCGGGCGCGGGGGGCGCCCGGACGGTCTTCCGTCAGCGGGCCGCGAGGTGCTCGCGGACAGCTTTGGACCGGGGTCCGACCTTTTCGATGGCCAACCTGATCTGCTCCGGGGTGACGCCCAGCTCGTTGCTCCACCAGCGGCGCTGCCACTCCAGATCCAGGTTGATCAGGAACTCGTCCTGCATTCGCTGTTGCTCGGCGGTGGAGGGCATGATGTGTCCAGAAGTCGATTCCAGGACATTGTCCCCTCTAAGTGACGAAAACCCCTGTGACTTATCGCACGCTCATGCGCACACCTGCTGATTTGGAGGGGAAAAGGTCATTCAGGCCGCCCGCGTCCGGAAAGTCGTGCCGTTTTGCGCGTTGCGCTCACGTCCGCACCGTGCGTGCCGTTATTTCCCGGACAAGTCCAACTAAAACGAGTGTTTCGAATGCTTTCATCCGAAGGTTCCATACTGACCAGACTGATTCTGGCGCGGCAAACCCTGGTCTGCCGCGCAATCGAGCTGGACCTGCAATTCGAAGTACTCGCGCTGGTCGAATCGATGCAGGATGCCTGCTCGGACGCCCATACCGCGACCGATGCCCGAACGACCACCACGCAGTCTCGAAAGGAACTGTCGGCCGAGCTGTCGCTGCTTCCGGAACGTATCGAGGATCTGGACAGGCAGATCGAACGTGCATGGCACCGGCTGGACCGCGTGTCACCGCGAACGGCCGACTGGTCAACGCTCTCGTCACTGCTCCAGGCGCGCATCCAGCGTGAGCCGAAAACGCAGAAGGTTGCCAGGAATCCATACGAAAGACCGCGCGGGGATGGCGCCGACGTCAGATAACGAACCGCCGTCTGCGTCGCAGCCCCGCCCTGACGATTTGCCCCGCACGCCTTCTCTTCCTGCGTCTTTGCGGTCCTGCTTTTACGACACCGGGTTTTCGAGCGTGCCGATCGGTTCGATCGTGATCGCAACCACGTCGCCGGGCTGCAGGAACTTCGGCGGCGTAAAACCGATGCCCACACCGGCGCAAGTCCCCGTAGCAATGAGGTCGCCCGGCTCCAGCGTCATCACTTTCGACAGCGTCTCGATCAGCGTCGGGATGTCGAATATGAGCTGGCTCACGTACGCATCCTGGCGCACTTCGCCGTTCACTTTGGTCAGCAGCCTGAGCTGCCCGACATCCTTGATCTCGTCGGCCGTCACGATGCACGGCCCCATGGGGCAATAGCCGTCCAGGCTTTTGCCGAGGAACCACTGCTTGTGGCTGTTTTGCAAGGTTCGCGCGGTCGCGTCGTTGACGATGGTGTAACCGTAAACATGGCTGTAGGCTTTCGCCTGGCTGATGTTGCGCCCGCCTTCGCCGATCACCACCGCGAGCTCGCCTTCGTAGTCGGTCGACTGGGTGTAGTCGTTGCCGCTCGGGATGGGCTCGCCGTTCGCGATGACCGAGTTCGGCCACTTGGTGAAAATGATCGGCAACTCGGGAATCGCATCGGCGCCTGCGCTCGCGTCGAAGCCGCTGTTGTGGAACTCCCTGGCGTGGTCGTGATAGTTCTTGCCGACGCAAAGGATGTTTTTCGCCGGACGCGGAAACGGTGCGTGCAACGTCACGCTGTCGAAGGGAATGCGGTTCTCACCACTCTTGACGGCGCGTCGCGCGCGCTGCAGCCCGTTCTTGCCGAGTGCGACGAAACCCGTCATGTCTTTCGGCAGCCGGCTCGCCTTCGTGATGTCGACGATGGTGTTGGACTCGGCGTCGTGGACGCCGATACGCATACCTTGCGCATCCGAAAAGGTCACCAATCGCATCTTGTGCTCCTCGTTTATGGTTTAAAAAGCGCGCCAGTATGCTTCCGGGCCCGCCGTCAGGTCAATCCGCGACCCTATAGCCGGAAGCGCTTTCAGTCACTCGCCTTCGGTGCAGCCATAAAAAAGGGCGCTGATGCGCCCTTCAGTGTACCGATGAGACGAAACGCGTTACTTATCGGCGTTGGCCTTGCCCTTCTTGTCGCCTTTGTCCATGTGGTCTTTCGACATGGCGTCACCGCTTTTCGCCATGCCTTTTTCGCTCTTGGCCATGCCGGTGTCACTTTTCTTCATGTCGCCTTTTTTCATGTCCTCCCCGGCATACGCACCGGCGACAGCCAACGACATGAAGCCTGCCACTAACGCCACGATCAGCTTGTTCATTGTCCAGCTCCCATGGTTGACGGCTCGAGGCCGCGAGAAAGCCTACCACCTGCGCTCAGGAACCGCTATACCAGTTGTAGCCCTGGTCTTCCCAGTAGCCGCCCGGATAGTCGTTGGTAACGAAAAGAGCCACGATATGCTTGGGATTCTTGAATCCCAGCTTGGTCGGTATGCGCAGCTTCATCGGGAAACCGTACTCGGGAGGCAGAATCTGGTCCGCGAACCGGAGCGTGAGCTGGGTCTGGGGATGCAATGCCGTGGGCATGTCTATGCTGGTCGAATAATCGTCGGCACACCTGAAACCGACGTATTTCGCGGTCGTATCGGCGCCGATACGCGCGAGGAAATCACCAAACCGCACCCCGCTCCACTTGCCGATCGCGCTCCAGCCTTCGACGCAGATGTGGCGGGTGATCTGGGACGTCTGGGGCAGCGCGTAAAGCTCGGGGAGGGTCCACGGCTTTTTCTCGCGCACCAGGCCCGAGATTTCCAGACGGTAGCTGCCCGGGTCGACCCTGCGGACTTCGTCGATGCCGTAATACGCATTGAACGGAAAAGGCCGCGTGATCGCACTTTCGGGAAACTCGGGCGCGAGGCGATCGGGATCGAAAAGCGCCGCTTGCACGCGGTCGTTCCATCGCGACATTCCCTGCAGCACTTTCTGCACCGATTCCTGGTTGGTCACGTTGCAGCCGGACAGCAGCGTGAGCGCGCCCAGGCTCAGGCTGCGCCTCATGAAAAGGCGCCGCTCGAGGCTCGCGATCTCGCGTGCGGAAAAATCGTCCAGGCTCGCTGCCATGCCTTTGCGTTTCATGACGGGCTCCCTCGGCGGGCGCTTTTCACCCGCCCTGTGAACATCGACGGCAACGTGCGCGGCACGAGCAGCACCATGAGCACATGCACGAGCACGAAGAAGACGAGCGCGGCCATGGCGAAGAAGTGAACGTAGCGCGCCCCTTCGTAGTCGCCCATCAGCAGGCCGAGTGTCTGGAACTGGACGGGTTTCCAGATGACGAGACCGGACACCACCAGCACAGTGATGATCGCGATCGCGCCGAGATAGGCCGCGCGCTGAGCGGCGTTGTAAACCGTGAGATCGTCGTGGGCCAGCCGCCCTCGCAGCGCGTCGGCCATGTCACGAAAAACGGCCGAGGGCCTGAGCGGAAACAGCTTGCGGCGCAGGTGTCCGGAAATCACGCCGTAGGCGAGGTACAGCAGGCCGTTGAAAACCAGGAGCCACAGGGCGGCAAAATGCCACTGCAGCGCCCCCGCGAGCCAGCCGCCGAGCGTCCAGTCATTGGGAAACCTGAAGCCGAAAAGCGGCGACGCGTTGTAAATGCGCCAACCGGACGCCACCATGATCAGTATGGCGAACGCGTTCACCCAATGGGTGATTCTGACGACGAGCGGATGGATTTTCACGTAGCCCGGCACTCTCGCCTCCTTTGAAACGCGCAACCGTGCCCGTTGGTCGGTCCGGTCGGCCAAACCTTACACCGATGGCGTTCGCGGATCAGCCCTGCAGAAGCTTTAGCACCGGCCCGATCGCCTCATCTGCGAGCGCGGCCAGCTCTTCGCGCGTGCGGTTCTGGATCGGATGCGGGACGTAAACGATGGCCGGATCGAACCCGAGGGCCTTGGACTGCACATCCACCGCATCGGCAAACTCGCGCGTGACGATCGAAACACCCGGAATGCCGCGCCCGTCGAGGTTCATGAGGTCGTGCAGACTGCACGACGTGCACGACCCTCAGTCGGAGAGTGCGATCAGCACCGCATCGGCTTCGCTCACGACCTGCTGCATGACCTCGGTCGGCGCGACCTTGGCATTGGTGGGTTTCGCGTAGCGCCGGGTCTTCAGGCCCCGCTCGCCCAGACGCTTCTCGATCTGGTCGAGAAACTCGTTACTGCGCGTTTTCCCGATGTCGAAGAGACCGATCGTCAGTCCTTCGAGCGACGCCGGCGGTTTCACACGCGGCCGCTTGATCGCGGAAGTTTCAGCAGTGGGATCACGTAACCAGTTCATATACACCTCGCTTCGCGCGGCGCCGCGGATACTGCCGAAGAAGGCAACCCAGCTTTCCCTGCCTGGACCGCCCGTCCTTCAGCTCACCGTGCGCCATTCAAGTTCAGTTCACCGTCCGACGATCTCGCGTGTAACGGGCTGCAATTCCAGCCGGTTGCGGCCCGCGAGCCACCCCGGCAATATCGCCGAGAACAATCCTGCGGGACCGCCCGCGCGTACCACCATCAATCCGTCCTCGTGGAACTTCGGCACATTTTCGTGCGCACGTTCCTGCGGAACCCCTTCGCCCACACCGTCGAGCCCCGCGAGTAATTCGCGGCCGGGCCGAATCGTGGCTTCGTACAATGCGCGCTCGATGCGCTTTCGATCCCACCCCGCTTCCTTGTAGATGCGATAGTGCTCGGGTGACAGCACCACGACCGCGCGCGCCGACTGCACGAGCCGCGGATGGCCAATTTTGACCAGCGACAACCCGAACGAGCGCGACAGCCCTTCCGGCGTGCGCGTCTTCTGATCGACGAACGCTTCGACGCCGTGCCCCTGGAACAGCGTCACCGTGGACGCGTCCCGCGAAAATCCCTGCGCCACCGACAGCGGCTCCCACGACGGGTCCGAATCGTCCTCGGCGAAGCACAAGGTGAATTTGCTGGGGGCGCCGAGCGTCGCCCGGTCGGCCTCGCCCGGCCGCCCGCCGCCGACATTTCGCACGATCAGATTGAGCGCGCGCCCGATCGTCGCGTTAGCCCGGTTGCCCTGACCGAGTGCGTTGATGCCGGAATTCATGCCGATCTTCTTCGCGATCGGACCGTTCACGATGATGACCGGGCTCGAGAAATACGTCGTGGCGAGCACACCGTGCAGCGTGAATACAGGCTCCAGCGCAGCTTCGAGTGCCGCGAGCAGCACCGGCATGTACTCGGGCTTGCAGCCGGCGAGCACCGCGTTGATCGCCACCTTCTCGACCGTGCAGGGCGCGAGATACGGGGGGATCTGGCCGACGACCTCATCGGCCCGGCGGTGCGTGCCCGACAGCATGCGTAATACCCGTTCATCGGTCGGCGGTGTGACCGGCAGTCCGTCAGTCCATCCGCGTTCGAAGCACCCTTCCATCGGGTCGTCGTGCTCGCCGAGCTCGATTTTGCGCGAGAGCAGTGTCCCGCCTTTGTGTTTCGCTTCCAACCGCTCGGCCACCCCGGGCTCGAGTGAGAGCGACCCTCATCCAGGCCGCAACGCCGGCAAGTCCTTGCCGAGGTCGCGGATGCCCGTCAGGCGTTGCCAGCCTTCGCGGTCCCAGCCCATGACGCGTTCAACTTCGCGTCCGCTCGCGAACCGGATCAGTGTCGGCGTGGATTCGATGTTGTTCAGGTACGAGTGATCGAGCGCCCGATCGTCGATGATCGTCACACCCGACGGAAATTTCGGATCGTCCTGGGACACCGCCTTGAAATCGGGCAGCGCGCGGGCAACCTCGCGCATCTGGGCCTCGATCAGGGTGCAGGTGGGACACGCGCGCTTGACGAAAGCGACGAGTCCATCGCCAACGGTCAAGACTGCAGGAGTGGATTGCGACATGGCTATCCCACAACAGGGAGGAGCGTTATAGTCTAACCGATCATGAAGAAATCCTCCCTGTTTCGCCGATCGCCGGCGCCGCCGCAACCCGCATTTTCATCCTCATGCGGGAGATGATGCCATGCACGCGCATCGGTCGACCCGCGAAGCCGACGGCCGAATCAGTCGCCGCTGCGCACTGAAAGCTTTTGCCGGAATCCTGATGTCGGCCAATCCCGCATTCCCTGCGACACCCGCGAGCACCGCCGTGACGAACGCCACGCGACCGATCCCGCGCAGCGGCGAGCTTCTACCCGCCGTCGGCCTGGGCACGTGGCAGACCTTCGACGTCGGCGCCCAGGCGCCGGAACGCACCGAGCTCACGGAGGTTCTGAAACTGCTCGCCGAACGCGGCGGCCATGTCGTCGACTCATCCCCCATGTATGGACACGCCGAGCAGGTGGTCGGCGACCTCGTGTCCGGGCTCGGAATTCGCGACAGGCTTTTTTTCGCGACGAAAGTGTGGACGAGCGGGCGCGAGGCGGGAATCCGCCAGATGGAGCAGTCTTTCCGGCTGATGCGCGTGAAACAGATGGACCTGATGCAGATCCACAATCTGCTCGATGTGGATACGCACACGAAAACGCTGGCCGGATGGAAAAGCGCAGGCCGTGTGCGCTACATCGGCATCACCCACTATCATTCGGGCGCCTATCGGGACCTGGAGCGGCTGGTCAAGACCAGACAATACGATTTCGCGCAGTTCAATTTCTCGATGGCCGAGCGCGAAGCCGAAGACCGGCTGCTCCCCGCGTGCGCCGAAAGCGGCACCGCCGTCATCATCAACCGGCCTTTTGCACAAACCAGTCTTTTCAGCCGTGTCAAAGGCAAACCCCTGCCGCCCTGGGCGTCGGACTTCGACTGCGCGAGCTGGGGCCAGTTTTTCCTGAAGTGGATCCTGGGGCATCCGGCGGTCACCTGCGTGATCCCCGGCACGCGGCGCCGCGCGCACCTCGAAGACAATCTCCAGGCGGGCAGCGGTCGCATGCCGGACGCCGCGACGAGACAACGCATGCTCGAGTACCTGCAGCAGGTGTAAGCGCGGCCCCGTGCCATGAGATTTCTCTCGCCCACGCTGCTCTGGCTCCTGCTGGCGATTCCTGTGCTCGTCGCAGCGTATATCTTTTTGCTCAGGCGCAGGAAACCTGCGGCGGTCCGCTATGCGAGTGTCGCCGTCATCAAGGAGGCACTCGGGGCGACGGATCGCGTGCGGCGTCACCTGCCCCCGCTGCTTTTCCTGTTGGGCGTGGCGGCGACGATCGTGGCGATCGCACGTCCGACCGCCGTGATCACGCTGCCCTCGGAACAGCGCACTATCGTTCTCGCGATCGACGTGTCGCTGAGCATGCGGGCGAACGACGTCGAGCCCAGCCGCCTCGTCGCGGCACAGGAAGCCGCAAAAACCTTCATCGGCGCGCAGCCGCCCGACGTACGCATAGGGATCGTGTCTTTCGCCGGCACGGCGCTGCTGGTGCAGGCGCCCACGCAAAACAAGGAGGACCTGGTCGGCGCCATCGATCGCCTCGAGTTGCAACGCCACACCGCGATCGGCAGCGGCCTGATCATGGCGCTCGCTACGATTTTTCCGGACGCGGGAATCGATCTCGAATCGATGATCTTCGGTGGGGGCCTGCGCGACACCGGGCGCGGCGGCGTCCCGCTGGACAAGGCGGGCAAGACCGAGCCCAAATCCTTCACACCGGTGCCGCCGGGCTCCTATCCGTCCGCAGCAATCATCCTGCTCAGTGACGGTCGGCGTACGACGGGACCGGATCCGATGGAAGCGGCAAAATTGGCGGCGGAGCGCGGCGTTCGCGTGTTCACCGTGGGGCTCGGCAGCGCGCAAGGCGGTACTGCGGCCTTCGAAGGGTGGTCGATGTACATGCGCTTCGACGCAGAAGCGCTCAAAGCGATCGCCGAAGTCACTCGCGGTGCATATTTCGCTGCCGAGAGCGCAGCCGAGCTCACGAAGGTCTATCAGGAGCTCAACACACGCTTCATGATGGAAAAGAAGGAAACGGAAGTGGGCGCACTGTTTACCGCGCTCGCCGCTCTGCTCGTCGTCATCGCCGCAGGCCTCTCGCTAATCTGGTTCAACCGACTCGCCTGACGGCCCGGGCCAGCCACAGCGTCCCGCCAGCGCACAGAAACAACGCAGCCGACGGCCGGTCGATGGACGTGGGCTGCGACGAAGCGTCGCTCAAAG
>JBKJKJ010000130.1:0-15621 GCA_046597455.1 Burkholderiales bacterium | reverse complement strand
ATGAAGCGACGGTCGCCGCGCCCACCTAGGTGTCGTGATTCTGAAGTTTGCATCATGTTTCGCCGTCCGTTCCTGCTGAGCGTAACGCTGTGAAGTCGAAGCATGAAGGGCGTTGTTTGTCGTCCATCCTTCGGCTTCGGCACCTGTTGCCTACGCTCAGGACGAACGGATTTTGAAGCGACCTTTTGAGTCAGACGACCAGGTCCCGAGCCGTGAATACGTTTCACAGATCCGTACGCCCTGAGCCGGCGTAGGGCGCCCAGCGGAAGGGGAGCGGCGGGGTGTTCGTGTTCGACAAGCTCATGCTTCGACAGGTTCAGCAGCGTCTCGAACACGACGCTGCGAATGACAGACTCAGGACACGGGCGCATACGGTGGGTGTGCAGTCCTTCGGGCTTGGCCTGAAAATTCCGGGAGATTCTTCGATGTCCAGTTCGCGTACACGCATCACGGCTCTTGCACTGCTTCTCATTGCGGCGCCGCTCGGTGCACAAAACAGCCCTGACGGCCTCGCCGTCGGACGCCAGATGCTTGCGGAGGACAATCCGGGCGATTTGTGGGTCGAGCGCGGGCAGCGGCTTTTTTACGAAAAGCGCGGGCCGAAGCAGGCAACGCTCGAACGCTGCGATCTGGGCTTGGGCCCGGGCAAAGTCGAAGGCGTGTTCGCGCAATTGCCGCGCTACTTCGCCGATACGGCGAAAGTGCAGGATCTGGAATCGCGTCTGATGACGTGCATGATCGATCTGCAAGGCTACAAGCGCGAAGACATCATCCGGAGCCGCTTCGGCACGCTCGACCACGACTCCGACATGGAGGCGCTGGTGAGCTTCATCGGATCGAAATCGAACGGCATGAAAATGAACGCGCCGCTGCAACATGTGAAGGAGCGCGAAATCTACAAGGCGGGCGAGTACCTTTTCCACCGCCGCAACGGCCCGCTCGACTTTTCGTGCTCGACGTGCCACTCGGACGACGGCAAGCGAATCCGGCTGCAGGACCTGCCCAACATGACTGACGCGAAGCAGGTGCAGGAGGCCATCGCCACCGGCTGGCCGGCTTATCGCGGCACGCAGGCGACGGTGAGAACGATGCAGCACAGGCTCTACGACTGCAACTGGCAGATGCGGCTTCCCGACCTGGGCTATGCATCGGACATGTCGATCGCGCTCACCAGCTATCTCAACCACCAGGCGAGCGGCGGGGTGATCCAGCTTCCAGGGGTTCGGCGATGAGAAATCTCAGAATCGTGCTGCCAGGTCTCGCTATCGCAGTCGTCGTGGGCTGCGCGACGTATCCGGATGCCGACGAGACACAAGGGCTCGGCGAGCAGATGGTCAATGAGGCGTATCCCGGTATGACCGCAGCGCTGACGCGGCGCTCGATCCAGGACGCAGACCAGAAAGTGTGCAGCAAGCTCGCCGCTGAAAAACTCACCGCGGGCGAAAGTGCCCGCATCGTCGACTCGGCGCGCGCCTCGATGGAATATCCCGACGGCGGCAGGCTTTCAGGCGACTGGAAAGCGGGGGAGAAACTCGTCGCCAATGCGGCAGGCATGCGCGTGCGCGATGGACGCGTCGAGAGCGTCAAGGAAAACGGTGCGCTCTGCATCAACTGTCACATAGTCGATCCCAGAGAGGTCAATGCGGGCAACCTGGGCCCGTCTCTCGCGGGCTACGGCACGCAGCGCGGCAACTCCGACGCGGTCGTCAAATACACCTACGAAAAAATCTACAACGCGTGGGTGTACTTCCCGTGCTCCAACATGCCGCGCCTGGGCCACAGCGGTTTTCTGACACCGGAGCAGATCATGCATGTGGTCGCGTATCTGGTGGATCCGCAGTCGCCGGTGAACCGGAAGTAGAGCCGGCGATTCCGGGCAGCATCGAAGATTCCTCTACGCCCTTCTGCGGCTAACGCCCGCCGAAAGTTGTCGAAACGGTGAGAGACGAAGCAAAAAAAGGGGGCTTTCGGCCCCCTCTCGACCCGTGCAAACTCAAGGTCAGCGGCAGTTCGCGGGGCGATATTTACCCTGCAACGTGCTTGCCGTCACCGTGCCGCAGTTCCACGCGACCTGTGTACTAGCAACAGCAGAACTCAGATTCAGCGCAGTCGCCGTGCCGGGCGCGACAGGGGTCAACGTCAGCGTATTCGCTCCGGCGGGTGCCACGGTAGTCGTATAGTTAATCGTGATCACCCCGGCAGCGTTGGACGTAATACTGCTCACGTTGGCGGTGCCCGTCAGAAAACTGATGCCTACGCTGTTGCAGGTCGTTACATCGGTGCAAGCCATCGACGTCGGCCCTTTGGACTGGAAGGTTTCGGATATGCTCGTCTTGTACGCGGATGCGAGTGATAGTCCTTCAGTTACCTTGGCGCGGATCGTGTAGTCCTGATAAGCCGGTAGCGCGACTGCGGCCAGGATACCGATGATCGCAACCACGATCATCAGTTCGATCAGCGTAAAGCCTTTCTGCAGACTCTTCATAAAGCCTCCTCGAGAAAGGGAGGACTGTCGTCCCCCTCTGTGGCTCACGCCAATCTACGGTTAGCGGCAGTTCGCGGGACGATATTTACCCTGCAACGTGCTTGCCGTCACGGTCCCGCAGTTCCACGCGACCTGCGTCCCAGCAACGGCAGAGCTGAGATCCACTGCCGTTGCGGTGCCGGGTGCAATAGGGGTCAACGTCAGGCTATTCGCTCCCGCGGGTGCCACCGTAGTCGTATAGTTAATCGTGATCACCCCGGCAGCGCTGGACGTAATACTGCTCACGTTGGCGGTGCCTGTCAGAAAACTGATGCCTACGGTGTTGCAGGTCGTCACATCGGTGCAGGCCATCGACGTCGGCCCTTTGGACTGGAAGGTTTCGGATATGCTGGTCTTGTACGCGGATGCGAGTGACAGTCCTTCAGTCACCTTGGCGCGGATCGTGTAGTCCTGATAAGCCGGCAGCGCGACTGCGGCCAGGATACCGATGATCGCGACCACGATCATCAGTTCGATAAGAGTGAAACCGCTCTGCGAATTTCTCATGCTAAGTTCTCCTGATGAGTGAGGGACGAAGGCAAGTGCCTCGACCGTGGCGGGCTCCTTGAGCAATATGCATACCAGAGGCGTCAACAATCGCTGCCATACCGCAGACCCACGGCGATAATCAGTGATGAACGGTCTTATTTAACGAATGAGTGGGCCTGCCCACCGAATGGCATGCCTGAACTCATGCACGCAGAGCCCTCCGCTTTGTCGAGAGCACCTCACGCTCGAAAGCAGAAGTCGGCCGAGTGCCGCGCTTCGCGTCACAAAGTGACGCAAAGCGTCACTCTCAGGCGCGCGTCGCGGAAGACTGCTTCGGCGCCCTCTCCGCGCTCGCCCTCAGCATCGCATCGCGCTCGGCGCGCCACTCGTCGGCATACTCGCAGTCGGCGTACGCCTCGAAGTACGGACCGCCGAGCGTGTAGTGCAGGAGTGCCGCGTCTTTGCGCGGCGCTTCGTAGCCGACCAGATGGTTCCAGCGCTCCGGCAGCGGCCCGATGAGCGCTTCCTCCGCGAGCCATTTGAACTGATGGAGCTCGAGGCCGGATGCGCGATTGACGTACTCGGGCGTCAGCGCGGCGCATCGCGCGTTGTTAAAGAGCATCACGCTCGACCAGTTCTTTTTCTCGTAAGCGCTTTGCGGCTCGCCCAGGAACTTGACCGTCTCCCGGGGCTTGTGCTCGTGCTGAACCACCATCACCGCGTAACGCTCGTCGCGCAGCGCCCACAGCGATGCGACATCATCGAGCATGAGCATGTCGCAGTCCATGAACAGCGACCAGCCGGTATAGCCGCAGAGATGCGGCGTGAGAAAACGCGAGAAGGAGAAATCGCTCGATTGCAGCGGGTGACGCTCGCGCGTGAGCACGCCGGTCAACTGCGACAGCATGAGCGGCGCGATCGACACCGGCTGCGAGGCACGCGCGTGGATGCTGTGAGAGAGCACGTGGAACGCGACCGTCTCGCGCGGATCAAAACCGATGAGTATGGGTATCACAAGGACAAGTCCGGTTCAGCGTTGAATCACCGCCCGGATGCGAGGGGTCACACGCGGGAGGGGGCACCCCGGAAAATAACATGGAAGACGCGCCGCGGGATGGATAGACGTCAGATCGACGTCAAAGTGGCCCGACGACCGCTACAGCGCGGTTTTGCTTCGCGCGCTCAACCCGGCATGGCCGCTTCTCAAGACAGCGACGTGGCGTCGCCGGGCGGGCGCGCCCTCGGCCCCTCCAGCCTTATGCCGACGGCGGAACGTATCCCGGAATCTGCCCCAGGTCCACGGTGTCGACCTGATCGGGCTGCATGAACTCGCCGGCGTACTTCTCGTAGACCTTTTCCCACATGAAAACGTCGAAGAGATCGGGGTCGATGTGCCCGTTCAGCTTGAATTTTCCGAGTATGGTCAGCGCTTCGCTCAGCGTCTTGCCTTTCTTGTAAGGCCGATCGCGTGCAGTCAGGGCCTCGAAGATGTCCGCGATGCCCATGCAGCGCGCCTGCACGGACATCTGGTCGCGCGTGAGTCCTTTGGGATAGCCCTTGCCGTCCATGCGCTCGTGATGCCCGCCCGCATACTCGACCACGTTGGAAAGGTGCTTGGGCCACGGCAGCGCCTCGAGCATCTGGATCGTCACCTCGATGTGATGATTGATGATCTGCCGCTCGTCCCTGGTGAGAGTGCCCGCGCGTATCGTGAGGTTGAGCTCCTCCTCATCGGATAGAAAATTGACCTCCTCGCCCGCGGGGTTACGCCAGCGGTACTTGCGGGCGATCGCTTTCACGCGTTCCACGTCGTGCTCGGGCATGAACTCGCCGCCGATGTTCATGCGGCGCAGGAACCCCCGGTCGTCGTCGATCTCGACGAGCCGCGCTTCGAGCTCGGCGCTGCCGCGGCGAAGCTCGATCTGCGCGTCGCGCCTGATCACTTCGAAGCGCGTGTCCACGAGCTCGATGCGATCGAAAATGGTCTGCAGCTTGGTCGCCTTGTCCACCACGTGCACCGGGGTGGTGACTTTGCCGCAATCGTGCAGCAGCCCCGCGATCTTGAGCTCGTAGCGATCGCGCTCGCTCATCGAGAAATCCTTGAGCGGCCCGGCCTGACAGCGGTCCACGGCGTCCGCGAGCATCATCGTGAGCGAAGGCACCCGGTCGCAGTGCCCGCCGGTGTAAGGGGACTTGTCGTCGATCGCCGCGTTGATGACCTTGATGAACGACTCGAAAAGATCTTCGAGATGGTTGATCAGAAGCCGGTTGGTGAGCGCGATCGCGGCCTGGGAAGCGAGTGACTCCGCCAGGCGCTGGTCGGCGTCGGAAAAAGGCCTCACCGCACCGCCACTGCCGCCCTTCGCGTTGATCAGCTGGAGGACGCCGATGATCTCGTTCTCGTGATTCTTGATCGGGATGGTGAGAAACGATTTCGAGCGATAACCGGTTTTCTCGTCGAAGCGCCGGGTTCCCGAGAAGTCGAAGCCTTTCTCGGTGTACGCATCGGCGATGTTGACCGAGCAATCGTGGTGGTAGGCGTAGGCCGCGACCATCGACTCGATCGGGTTGCCATCGTCGTCGTAAAGGTTCACGGGATAAAACGGGATCGGCACGCCGCTGGTGCCGCCCATGGCGATCCCGAGGCTGTCGTTCCTCATGATCTCGAACTTGAGCTTCCTGCCCTCTTCGGCCATCCGATAGAGGGTGCCCCCGTCCGCGCTGGTGATCGACTTGGCGGCTACGAGAATCGACTCGAGCAGCTTGTTGATGTCGCGCTCGCTCGACAATGAAACGCCGATCTCCACGAGCTGGTCGAGGCGCTGAAACAGATCGACCGATTCGGGTTTGTTGAGCAGCTGTTCCATGTCACGGGCGCGCGAGTTATTTGATGCAGACCGCGCGGACTTGCTGAATATCGGTGATGCCGAGCAGCACTTTCTCGATACCATCCTGCTTCAGCGTGCGCATACCGTCTTCGAGGCCGGTCGCGAGCAGCTGCGAGACTCGGGCGTGCTCCTGTATGTGGGCCTTGATACGGTCGCTGCCGATCAGGAGCTCATGCAGGCCGACGCGACCCTTGTAGCCGGTGTTCGCGCACAGATCGCATCCTTTTGCGGCATGCAGCGTGATCTCACCCTGATCGTTGCCGAATTCCTCGATCCACGAGACGCGCAACTTCTCCTTTTCGGTCTGCGGATCCTTCTTCCATGCGTCGGTGTAAAGAAGCTCCTGGGCGTACTCGGCCAGGAGGAGCTCGATTTCCTCGTCGGTCGCGGCATGGGCTTCCTTGCACTTGCACAGCCGTCTGGCCAGACGCTGCGCGAGTATGCCCACCAGCGCGTCCGAAAAATTGAAGGGGTCCATGCCCATGTCGAGCAGGCGCACGATCGATTCGGGCGCGCTGTTGGTGTGCAGCGTCGCGAACACCAGATGCCCCGTAAGAGACGCTTCGATGCCGGTCGACACCGTTTCCTTGTCGCGCATCTCGCCGACCATGATGATGTCCGGGTCGGCACGCAGGAACGCTTTCATGACGATCGAGAAATCGAGCCCGGCTTTCCGGTTGACCTGCACCTGGCGCAGACCGCGCTGGGTGATCTCGACCGGGTCTTCCGCAGTCCAGATTTTCATGTCGGGCGTGTTGAGGTATCCCAGCACCGAATGCAGCGTGGTCGTCTTGCCCGAGCCGGTCGGCCCGCACACGAAGAAAAGCCCGTACGGCTTTTCGATGGCGGTTTTGCACAGGGCGAGGTTGCGGCTGGACAGTCCGAGCTTGTCGAGCGGTATCGGTTCCCCGCCGGCGAGTATCCGCATGACGATATCCTCGACCCCACCGGCAGTCGGGATCGTGGCCACGCGCAGCTCGATGTCGAGCGGACCGTATTTCTTGAACTTGATCTTGCCGTCCTGGGGCTTCCTGCGCTCGGAAATATCGAGATCGCACATGATCTTGATACGCGCCGCCAGTGCGCTGCGATAGCTTCCCGGGATCGAGATATAAGGCATGAGCAGGCCATCGCGGCGGAATCGCACGTCGGTCTTGGCCTTGCCCGGGTACGGCTCGATGTGGATATCCGACGCACCCTGCTTGTAGGCATCGATGATGATCTTGTTCACGAGCTTCACGAGCTCGTTGTCGCTCGCCGCGGAGGCGATATCCTCGCCCGCCCCGGACTCGCCCTCTTCGTCATCGAGCGTGCCGAGTAGATCCCCGATGTCGCCCAGATTGTCGTCCATCAGGCCGCCGCCGAAGAGGTGCTCCAGGCTCAGAACGAATTCCCGGTGGGTGGTGACCGTGTATACGAGCTTGCTCTTCGGATAGACATTGACGACCATCCTCGAAGCTTTGGTGGCTTCGGGATCGAGCGTCATGATCAGCAATCCATCGCTGTCTTCGGCAACGGGAAGCCACTGGTTGGCTTCGCAGAACTCCCGGCTCATGTTGCGCAGCAGGTCGCCGGGGCGCACGCGATCCGCCCTGAACGGCTCGTAAGGCACACCGAAATAGACCGAAAGCGCATGACCGAGGTCGGGGACTTTGACCTGGAACTCGTCGACGAGAACGGTCTCGAGGTCCAGGCTCTTGCGACGCGCCGAACGCTGGGCGAGCTCGAGCTCATCCGAAGACAGAACCGAGCTCGCCACGAGCGCTTCGTATTTGCTCCGCAGCTGCATCATGGTCGGCCGCTGCCTTTGCTGGAATGCAACTGCAAGCGTGTCGGCGAGCTGCGCCACGCCCTCTTCCATGACAGGCAGGAACGGCCGGCTGGTTTTCGAGTTGATGATCTGGACCACGCCGATCAGGTCCCGCGTCCTCGCATCCACGATCGGCGCGACGAGCATCTGGCGCGTGCGGTAGCCGGTCTTTACATCCACCGCCTTGAGAAACGTGAGCTGAGCGCTGTAGGATTTCAGCTCGGCGGCGTCGTAAACGTCCCGGATGTTCAGGACGCGCTTGTGCATCGCCACAAAACCGGCGATGGACTGCTCGTTGATCGGGAGCTTGATGTCCTTGAACGAGTGCAGCCCCGTCTTGACTTTGGAAACGATGGACGACTTGTCGTCGCTCACCACGTAAATGGTCAGCCGTTCCGCGTCGAAGAGGTCGCACAGCTCCTGCGAAACCTCGACCATGATCTCATCGACGTTGGTCGTCGCGTGGACCTTGTTGGCGAGGACCTGTAGCCGCTGCTGGAACGAGAGCTTTTGCGCGAGCGTGTCGTCGCCGGGCGCAGCATTCGGGAGCACGCTAACCATGACGGCCTCGAATGCTGATATCGGATGTGAGATTGGGGAACATGTGCAGGACTGATATCAAAGTTCGAAAACCTGGTTGTTTCTCAGCATTTGCGGCCGACGCTCGCCCACGCGCGCGGCGATCTCCTCCATGATGAGATCGGCTTCACGCGGCTTCAGATGGGTGATGTAGACCTCGGGTGAGCACGTCATTTTCGCCAGCTCATCGGCAAGCAGGCTCGGGCACAGGTGTTTGGACGCGATCGCGAGCGCGCGCTCCCTGTCCGAGAGCGCCGTCTCGATGACCAGATAGCGCAGATTGTCCATCGCGTTCACGTACTCCCAGAGCGCGTCGTTCGTCGTCGTATCGCCGCTGAATACGAGGCTCGCGTTGCCGGAATCAACACGGTAGCCCACGGCCGGCACCACGTGATTGGCCGGGAGCGCGGTGATTTCGCGATTACCGAGCCGCACCGGGGTGCCCACCTCGATGGCCTGATAGCGCAGCACCGGACGCGAAGGGTCGGGGATCTGTGCGAAATCCGGCCACAGCTTCCAGTTGAACAGGTGCTCGTGCAGGATCGCGAGCGTCTCGCGAGTCGCATACAGCGTGATGGGCTTGTCGCGCATCCACCCCACCGTGTCGACCAGGAAGGGAATCGATGTGACGTGGTCCATATGCGAATGCGTCACGAAAATATGATCGATACGGGTCAGGGCTGCGACGGAAAGGTCGCCCACGCCGGTTCCCGCGTCGATCAGTACGTCGTCGTCCAGGAGCATGGACGTCGTTCGCAGGTCCCCGCCGATCCCGCCGCTGCAACCGAGTATTTTGAGCTTCATCTATTTGCTTTGGAAGGTGAAGGCGCCGTCCCAGCCCGGCCCGGGGGAATGCGTGCGCAGGTACGCAATTCGCTCGAGAAACGTGTCGTAGAGACGCACGTCAGGCGAGATCGTCTTCAGTCGGAGCAGTCGCATCTCTGCCATATCCCATTCCTGTTTGCGGTAGAACTCAAGCCCTTCATGGAACAGGTCGACGTCATCCAGAACGGCCTTAGGCACGTCCCCTTTGAGACCCAGCGGCTCGTAAATCGTGACGGCGGTGTCCTTGCCTTTCACACGCACGCGGTCGATTTCCCGATATATAACGTCGGAAACCGTGTTTTTCGTATCTTCGCCAACAATGATATCAGCGCCATATTCCTTGGTGATGCCTTCGAGGCGCGAGGCGAGGTTCACCGCGTCTCCCATCACCGTATAGGCGAGCCGCACCCGCGAGCCCATGTTGCCTACACTCATGCGGCCGCTGTTCAGACCCACCCCTATCCTGATTTCAGGCCAGTTCTTGGCACGGAACTCCGGCTGCATCGCCTTTAACGTCCGCTGCATTTCGAGCCCGGCCAGCACCCCGTTTCGGGCATGGTGAGCGTCCTGCAACGGTGCGCCCCAGAACGCCATGATGCAGTCGCCCATGTACTTGTCGATCGTCCCTCGATGTTTGTAGATCACTTCGGTTAACGGCGTCAAAAACTCGTTCATGAGGGCCGAAAGCGCTTTTGGGTCGAGTCCTTCCGAAATAGTCGTGAAACCCCGCACATCCGTGAACAAAACGGTCATTTCCCGGGATTCACCCTGCATGGAGGCTTTTTCCGGATACTGCGCGATTTCATCGACCACCTCGGGAGGCACGTATTGCCCGAACAGGCCGGTGATTTCGCGTCTTCCCCGGGCCTCGACGAAAAACCCGTAAGCCATGTTGAGTGTGAACAGCAGCGCGATCAGGACCAGCAGTGAAGCGAGCGGCAGCACGATGTGTGCAAAATGGAAAATTCCGAGGTTGCCCGCCACGGCGAGCAACAGCACGCTCACCGTCACCAGCGTCGCCGGTTGCGGCGACAGCACGGGCAGCCAGATCGCCATCACGAGACCCAGGAACAACAGCAGCGCGAACTCCGCGCCCGTCGCGTAGGGCGGTTTGTGCTTGATGTTCTCGTCCAGCATGCCGGCGATGAGATTGGCGTGGATCTCGACGCCCGGATAGGCCGGGTCGACCGGTGTGGCCCGCAAATCGAGCAGGCCCGGGGCGCTTGCCCCCACCAGCGCGATTTTCCCTCTGAGCTCACTGACATCCACACGCTCGTTGAGCACGTCCACCAGCGAGTGATACGCAAAGCTGCCGCGGCGGCCGCGATACGGGACGAGGGCCGCCCCTTTGTCATCGACCGGAATCTGGTATTTCCCGAGCCGTATGCCTTCCAGCCCCACGTAGCCGGTGCCAAACGCGTCGTCGCCCATGACGGGCTTGACCGGCGGGGACCCGGCGATCAACCGGACCATGGCGAGTGAAAGCGGCTCGTAGTAGCCGTCGCGGAATCGCGCGAGCATCGGCACGCGGCGCGTGATCCCGTCGTCGTCCACGACGGGATTGAAATGCCCGCCCGAGGCGGCGCTCGACTGGAACAGCGGCAGGTTACCGGTATAGCCCAGAAAGAGCTCGGTAGGCGGCGGATTGTTCCGGAACGACGCTTCAGTCAGCACCGGCGCGGCGAGGGCGCCCTTGACGGCCTCAGCGGCCTGAAACGTATAGCCGAGCACAACAGCACGATCCTTCATGCTTTTCGCGAAAAGCTGGTCGTAGTCCAGCCGCGGCCGGATTGCCGAGAAAACCGTCTGGAACTGCGAGTTTCCCTTGAAATCCTTCTCCCCGAGTTCTTCGAGCACCCGAAGACCGGACGAATTGTCGCGCTCGGCGAACACGACGTCGAAGCCGACCACGGCGATCCGGTAGTGATCGAAAAGCTTGTCGAGCAGCACCGCCAGCCGGTCCCGCGGCCACGGCCAGCGTCCTTCGCCACCCCGTTCCGGCTCGATGAGGCTTTTTTCGTCGATATCGAGAATGACGATGCGGCTGTCGACCCCGCCGGGCATCGTCAGCCTGAGCCTGGCGTCATAAATAATCGCTTCGAGATTGTCGATGAACGGGATGCGCAGCCGGTCAGCGACGTGCGCGAGGAGTGCCAGCACCAGGATGAGCCCGATCGCGATACGGCCGCGGTGCTTTTTCATGAACCGGTTCCGCTTTGCGCAGAGCGCGTCTTCGCATCATCCACGATGTCCGCATGCAAGACCCGCGCGACGATCACCGAGATATTGTCGACACCACCCCGCTCATTGGCTTTCGCCACGAGATCGTCGGCGGCCTGCTGAATCGGGTTTGCCGTGAGCAACATCCCGATCTCCGCGTCGCTCAACATCTCCGTAAGACCGTCGGAGCACAACAGATAAATGTCGTCGCGCATCACCTCGAAGGTGTTGAGCTCTGCGTTCACAGAAGCGTCACTGCCGACGGCACGCGTCAGTATGCTGCGTATCGCCACTTTGCGTGCGCTCTCGTGCGTGAGCGTGCCGCGATCGATGTGCTCCTGGACGAGCGTATGATCCCGGGTCAGCTGCTCGAGCGCACCTGCGCGCAGTCGGTACAGACGCGAGTCGCCGACGTGGCCCACGCTCATCCGCGTGTCGTACCACAGGCCGACGACGATCGTCGTTCCCATGCCGGCATAGTCGGGCCGGGCTACGCCTGCGGCAAAAATCCGCGCATTCGCGCGCCCGATATGCTCGGCGATAAGCTTTTCGGCACGCTCTGCATTCAGGCTGCCGGCGAGCTCGCGGCCGGCGGCTTCGATACCCTCCGCAACGGCGTCGACGGCCATGCGACTCGCAACCTGGCCGGCCTTGTGCCCACCCATGCCGTCGGCAACGATAGCGAGGTCCGCTTCGGGACGAATCGCGACGCAGTCCTCGTTGCGGGCGCGAACCCGGCCGCGATCGGTTGCGGCCGCCATCTCGACGAGCGTCGTCACCCAGCGTCCGCCCGACTGCCGCCGCGAAGACGTGTGTGCACATCGAGAATGGCGCGCGCCAGGCGCCGCGCCGATCCGTAACGTTGGGCCGGGCTTTTCGCGAGCGCCGTGTCGAAAATGGAGGCGAGCTCCGCAGGCAGTTCCGGATCGTACATCCGGAGGTCCGTATGCGGCGCGTGGACTGCCTGATAAGCGAGCTCGGGACGGGACCGCCCGCTGAAAGGCAGATGGCCACAGGCGAGCTGATAAAGCGTCACCGCGAGCGCAAACTGGTCCGAAGCCGCCGAGGCATCCATGCCGCACAGGCGTTCAGGCGACAGATACGCCGGCGTCCCCACCTGCCCCGCTCCGACTGCGCGGCACGGGAAATCGACCAGCTTGACGATAGCGGTGGATGCATCGAAGACGATGTTCGCCGGTTTCACGTCGCCGTGCACGACACCGCGCTCGTGAGCATGGTGTAACGCGCTCGCCACCCGGGCGGTCGCAAGCAGAACAGTCGGCAGGGCGAGGAGCTTGCCCACCCGCGTGTGTCGCGCGAGGTCGGCTCCGTTCGCGCGCGCCATGATGACGCAACACAGCTGTCCCTCGCGGGCGCACTCGTGAACCGCGACGATGTTCGGATGCGCAAGATTCACGGTCCTCGCCTGGCGTGAGCGCCCTTCAGGCCGGCGGGCAGGCTTTCCATGCTCGTCGGCAGGCGAATGCGCGGCGAGCTTGATGGCGACTACGCGGCCGGTGCCGTTCTCCCTGCCGAGAAAGACGGCGCCTCCAGCTCCTGAGCCGAGCTCGTGCTCGAGATGGTACCGACCGAGCATTTGTTGTGGAAATTGATCGGGTTAACGCGGTTCGCCATTCTACGGTACCGCCTCGGTATGGTTTGTGTTCTTTTACGCCCCGCGCGTTCCCGGCAAAGCACTCAGCTACCGAGGATGACGCCGTTCGCCAGCGCGTTCAGGCGCGCGAACTCTCCGCCAGAGACTTTCTTGCCGTCGGCCCCGCGCGCTCGCAGCACTTCAATTGCCCCGCCCTGCGCGGTGACACGGAAGCTCGCTTCGGCGACATTGGACACTTCCCCGATTTTCCCGCTGACGTCGGCGTAGCGCCTGAAAGCGTGTTTGCGCGAATCAAAAACCTGGATTTTCTGTCCGTTCAGCGTGGTCCAGGCGCCCGGTGCCGGATTGCAGCCGCGGATGACGTTGTAGACGTAATCCACATGATTGGCCCAGTTGATGCGCGCCTCGGCATCGCGGCACCAGCCTTCATAACTGGCCTGCGCCTCGTCCTGGGCACGCTCGGTGTGTTTGCCCGCGGCAATCAGGTCGGCCGCTTCGAGCATGGCTTCGATCCCCAGCGGGAAAAGGTGGTTGAAATAGACGTCGCCCAGCGTGTCGTCGGGACCGACAGCGCACTCTTTCTGCAGCACGATCGGCCCTTCGTCGAGACCTTCGTTCGGACGGAATATGGTCAAACCGGTACGCGAGTCGCCCCGGATGAGCGGCCAGTTGATCGAAGACGGTCCGCGATACTTCGGCAGCAGCGAGGGGTGATACTGGATGGTGCCCAGACGGGGCAACTGGGTGAAGGTGTCAGGCGCGAATTGCAGTACGTAGGCCATGACACCCAGGTCCGCATCGAGTCCTTTGAGTGCTTCGTGTGCCTCGGGGCTGCGCAGCGACTTGAACTGAAAGACCTTAAGTCCGCGCTCTTCGGCCGCGGCGCGCAGCGGATCCGTTTTGGCGCCCGGCTTTTCAGGCGCGCAAAAAACGGCCGCAATATCTTCGCCGCGCTTTAAAAACGCCTCGAGTACGCCTTTTCCAAAATCCTGCTGTCCGATGATTGCGATTTTCATTTTGTGATTGTCCAAAAGACGGTTGTTACGGTGCGGTTGTGAAGCGCAGCTTACGGGCGCGCGAGGCGGGGCGGTAGCGAACCGGGGACACCGAACGTCTCCTCCCGTGATCCCGTCGCGCGCACTGCAATCGCGGTGGGCCGCGCTTTACGTCGCTTTCTTCGGCGGCACTGAGAAAGCACCCGCCTCGCGCAAGGTCGAGACTTTCTTGTCGTCGTAGCCGAGCACTTCTTTCAATACTTCGTCGGTATGTTCGCCGAGCAGCGGGGATCGCTCGATCTTCGCCGGCGATTCCGAAAGCTTGATGGGCATGCCCACATTCCACCATTTCCCGCGCTGGGGGTGATCGAGCTCGACCCACATGTCGCGGCCTCTCACGTGCTCGTCATTCGCCAGATCCTGGGTCGACATGATCGGACCGCACGGCACGTCGAGCGGGTTCAGGATTTCCATGAACTCGCGCTTGGTATATTTTTCCGCGAACTTGTTGATGAGCGTCCACATGAGCTGCTGATTCTTGCGCCGCTCGCCGATGGTCGCAAGATGCGGATCGGTCGCCAGATCCGGCAGGCCGACTTCCGGCCCAATGCGCTTGGCGAGCGCGCCCCACACCGCTTCCTGAACGACGATATAAAGCCAGTCGTTCGCGCCGTGGGGCTTGCAGTGGATCGCGTTCCCGAGTTGACCGCCGCCCGAATCGTTACCCGCGCGAGGCACTTCCCCCATGCCCTGGTACGTGGGCACCGAATACTCGGTGAGGTCGCCGTGGTCCAGGCGCTGGTGGTCGCGGAATTTGACGCGGCACAGGTTCATCACGCCGTCCATCATCGCCACTTCGACGTACTGGCCTTTGCCGGTACGGTTGGCCTGATGCAACGCGCCGAGCAGCCCGATCGCGAGATGCAGTCCGGTTCCGGAGTCGCCGATCTGCGCGCCGGTCACGAAAGGGGGACCGTCGGGGACCCCGGTCGTGCTCATGGCGCCGCCCATTGCCTGCGCGACGTTCTCGTACGCCTTGAATTCGGCGTAGGGGCCGCTCGATCCGAAACCCTTGATCGATCCCATCACGATCTTGGGATTGATCTCGCGGATTTTCTCCCAGGTGAAACCGAAGCGGTCGAGCACGCCCGGGCCGAAGTTTTCCATGACGATGTCGCACTTCTTCAGCAGATCGACGAACACCGTCTTGCCTTCGGCGGTCTTCATGTTCACGGTGATCGAGCGCTTGTTGCAGTTGAGCATCGTGAAGTACAGGCTGTCTGCTTTGGGCACGTCGCGTAGCTGACCCCGCGTTGCGTCCCCCTGAGGGGGCTCGAACTTGATGACGTCCGCCCCCATCCAGGCGAGGAGCTGCGAGCACGTCGGTCCTGCCTGCACGTGCGTCATGTCGAGAATACGTACGCCTTTCAGTGCTTCCATTCTGATCTCCAAATACTGGCTTATTTCTTTTTTGCGCTCGGATTCAGGCTCGTGATGCGACCGCTTTCAGTGCCTGCGGTCTCGTCGATGACGGCATTGATGAGCGTGGGCTTGCGGGAGCGGATCGCTTCTTCCATCGCGCCGCGCAACTCGGCAGGCGTCGTGGCGTGCACACCCACGCCGCCGAAAGCCTCCATCAGTTTGTCGTAGCGCGCGCCCTTGACGAACACGGTCGG
>JBKJKJ010000614.1:0-3303 GCA_046597455.1 Burkholderiales bacterium | reverse complement strand
GGTCGGGCGAACCCGAAAGGTCGCGCGTGCGAATTCCGGCGTACTGAGAGAGGAGCTCGGGAAGGGTTGCCGCCGTACTGCGCTGTATCTCCTCGGCACCGATGACCTGCACGCCGATCTGCGACTGCTGCGGCGGATCGGAAAATCGAGTTGCGGTGACGACCACCGCCGGGGAACGGGTTACGGGCACATCGGCAGCGTAAGCGCCGCCCACTGCGCCGCCCGCCGCTGCGCAAAGCGCGGCGAGTGCCTGGTTTTTGAGAATCACGAAAAGTCCTTCGCCTGATCGGACACGCCCGCCGCGTGCGCCAGTTGATCGACGTGGCAAGACGCTGGAGGCGAAGAACGCCGGCAGGGACAGATGTGTGGCGCACCGTCGGCACCGAACGGCCGCAATGCATACACATCGGCAAAAGCCGCCGTATCGAGCACGCCACCCCGCGGCTCATCCACAGTTCCGATTCAGGCCGGTATACGGGCTCACGAGACAGCGTATGCCGCCTTCCCAGGCCCAAGTTGCGGCCCAGTGGCGTGTGGCACACGCAGGTGGTCTTGCGACCACCACTCGATCACCGTTGCGGGGGCAGCACAGGCATTGCCTCGACGCGGAGATCCGAACGCCGCCGGCGTCCGATTCCTGCGTGAGACTCACCTGTTTCCCGTTTAACCCGTGTGCGACACGCACACGAGCACCCGATACGGTTGCAGCCGGCTTCGTACTCGCGGAAAGCTACCGGCAGCGCGCGAATGCTAACACTGTCATTGGAGCGCCGTAAATGTGAGCGCCTACTGCATGCGTTCTACGATGGCGAGCTCACGCTCCAAATCACATTCACAATTCGTCGTTAACAGTTGACCGGGCTGATTTTTTGCAACTATAGTGTGTGCATGGATGCAGAACTGAAATCGCTTGAAGCGAAAATCGGCCAGTTGGTCGAGCTGTCCCATCGTCTGCGCGAAGACAATCAGCAACTGCGCCAGCAACTGGCGTCGGCCGTCAACCAGTGCAAGCGCCTCGACGAGAAAATCAACTCAGCCACGCTCAGGCTCGAAACGCTACTGAGCCAGATGCCTGCACAGGACGATGCATGAGCGAATCCAAGAGTCTGCAGATCACGATTATGGGCCGCGAGTTCCGGGTTGCGTGTCCTGAGGAGGAGCAGGCGGGTCTGCTCGAGTCCGTCGATTATCTGAACACGAAAATGCTCGGGATCCGCGATGCAGGAAAAGTGATCGGGCTCGAGCGTATTGCCATCATGGCTGCGCTCAATATCGCGCACGAGTTGCTGACGACCAAGGTCGGGGGCGGTTTTGACATGGGTGAGATCAAGCGTAGAATGAATTCAATGGAATCCGTCATCGATCAGGCGATCTCAGAGCAGGCAAAATTGTTCTGAACGTGGCTTGGCCGATGAGCAGTTCAAAGCTTCCCCTGCGGTGTTCGTAAAGGTCTAGATCTCTGAACCAATAGTGGTAACTAGCGTTGCCGACTACAGTTGCCTGGTGTGCGCGTCCTACTGGGAAGCGCCTGAAGGGCTCGGGAGGCAACCATCTTGAACCTAGGTTCAAGAGTCAAGACCTGACGGCACAGGTGGGGGTCCTCCCTCGAGGGCAAAGGAAAGCGGCTCCGGCCGCTTTTTCTTTGTCCAGCGGAAGGACCCGAGGAGTCCGGAGAACGAACAGAGTGAAACCAGAGGTTTCCCTCCGTTACCTGCCGCGGCGTTGATGCCATGCGGGCAAACGGCGCCCGCAGCCGCGGCTCGGGGAACGAACAGAGTGAAACCGAAGGTTTCCCTCCGTAACCTCCCTTCCTTCGGTCGTAGCAGCGCTACCATCTAAAAACTCAAACAGCCGAGACTGAAGTCATGCGCTACTGGCTCATCAAATCCGAACCCACGACTTACGGCATCGACCACATGCAGCGCGACAAGACTTCGTCGTGGTCGGGCGTGCGCAATTACCAGGCTCGCAATTTCATGCGCGATCAGATGAAAGTCGGTGATCAGGCGTTTTTCTATCATTCCAGCTGCGACGAGCCGGGCATCGTGGGCATCGTGAAAGTGAGCGCAGCCGCACATCCCGACGCAACCCAGTTCGACCGGAAAAGCCCCTACTTCGATGCGGCCTCGAAACGCGAAGAGCCGCGGTGGGTCAACGTCGAATTCAAGTTCGTGAAGAAGACGCCTTTCGTCAGCCTGTCTGAACTGAAGAAGCACAAGCAGCTCGCGAAAATGGCCGTGATTCAGCGCGGCACCCGGCTTTCGATCACGCCGGTCGACCCGGACGAATGGACGTTCATCGTCGATCGACTCATGCACGCTTGACGAAGGTGGTGCTGATTGCCCGGTGCGGGGTGCCCGGTGTCGCCCGCAACGTGGAATCCGCCGCTCGCTGCGTGAACAACAACCTGAGCACGCCCCATGACTGACTGGTGGTGGGCGTACCTCGCGCTGGGCGCATTCGTCGGTTTTTTCAGCGGGCTTCTGGGCATCGGCGGGGGGTCTGCGATGGTCCCCGTGCTCGCGTTCGTGTTCGCGGCCAAAGGCTTTCCCCAGAGCCATGCCGTGCATATCGCACTCGGAACCGGCATCGCTACGATACTCTTCACCTCAGCCGTGAGTGTACGCAGCCATCACCGGCGCAACGCCGTGAACTGGCGTGTAGTGCGCATGATGGCAGCGGGTATCGTGGTCGGGACTTTCGGCGGCGCCCTGCTCGCGGGCACGCTCGATGTTCGCCTGCTGAGTATCGTTTTCACCATACTCATTTTCTATTTCGCGTACCAGATGCTGGTGACACACGCGCCCCGCGCGACCGGTCAGCTACCTTCGGCGGCGGCGATGACGGCATTCGGCGGCGGCATCGGATTCATATCGAGCCTGTCGGCGACGGGCGGCGCTTCGATCGTCGTGCCTTTCCTCGTCAAGCGCAACATCCCGATACATCAGGCGATCGGAACGGCGGCGGCAGTGGGCTGGCCGATCGCGGCGGCCGGCACAGCGGGCTTCATCATCGGCGGCCTGCACACACCGGGTCTGCCGCAGTACAGCCTCGGTTATGTCTACTTGCCGGCGCTGCTCGGCGTCGTCATCGCCAGCGTGCTGATGGCACCGCTGGGTGCGGCAGTCGCGCACCGCACGCCCGGCCGGACCCTGAAAAAAGTATTCGCCATCGTGCTCTTCGCCCTGGCCACGTCGATGCTCCTGAAATTCATCTAGCCAGCCGCCAGTGGCCTGTTTCATAAGTTCGCTTCAAAATCCGTTCGTCCTGAGCGTAGGCAACAGGTGCCGAAGTCGAAGGATG
>JBKJKJ010000548.1:0-3389 GCA_046597455.1 Burkholderiales bacterium | reverse complement strand
GTCGCCATCGGGCACGAAGCAGATCTCCTGGCTGTCGGGCTTCGACGCGACTCGCAACTGCAAGCGATGCGCGTGGGCGCGCACGGTATCCTTGTCCAGGTGTCCCACCGGGAACGCGGCCCGCGCGAGCTGCTGCTGCGTCAGTGAAAACAGAAAATAGGTCTGGTCCTTCGAATTGTCGGCGCCACGATAGAGATGGTGGCGGCCAGCCGCGTCCTGCTCGATGCGCGCGTAATGACCAGTCGCGAGCTGTGCAGCGTCATACGCCTGTGCGCGGTCGAGCAACTCGGCGAATTTCAGTGCGCTGTTGCAGTGCGAGCAGGGGATTGGCGTGCGACCTGACACATACTCGCGCACGAAGTTCGACACCACGTGCTCGCTGAACTGCGACTCGAAATTGACGATGTAGTGGGGAATGCCGATGGTGGCGGCGACCCGGCGCGCGTCATAGAGATCGTCGATGGTGCAGCAGGTGCCCCACTTCTGGGCGCCCTCAGCGACGCCTCCAGTCGCCTGCCCTGAGCCGGTCGAAGGGTAGAGCTGCATCGAGACACCGATGACGTCATGACCCTGCTCGGCGAGCAGAGCCGCGGCGACCGATGAATCCACGCCGCCCGACATGGCTACGACAATACGCATAAGAAACAAGAGATCAAGAGATCAGGAGGACGCTTTCTTAAAGGCGTTCCAAAACAATGACTCTTAAACTCCTCAACTCCTGTTATTTCCTGCCGCCGACCGTGGTGAGGCTGCGCAGCTTCTCGACCAGCGGCGGCAACACTTCGAGTACGCGATCGATATCAGCGTCGGTGTTCGAGATTCCGAGGCTGAAGCGGATCGAGCCGAGCGTGCGGCCGTGCGAGAGGCCCATGGCCTTCAGCACGTGTGACGGCTCAAGCGTGCCCGACGAGCACGCGGACCCAGACGACACCGCGATACCGGCGAGATCGAGACCAATCAGTAGTGACTCCGATTCCACCCGCTCGATACTGAGATTCGAGGTGTTCGGTACGCGCGGACTCGCGGCACCGTTGCGCTCGCTGCCGGGCACCGCCGCAAGAATGCCGGCTTCGAGTCGATCGCGAAGTAGGCTGAGCCTGGCGCCTTCACTCGCGAGCTTTCGCTGTGCCGCGTCAGCGGCCACGCCAAGGCCTACTAACGCCGGCACATTCTCGGTGCCGGCGCGGCGGTTGCGCTCCTGCTTGCCGCCACTCGCCGGCGGCACCAGGCGCACACCGCGCTTCAGCCACAGCGCGCCGGTGCCCTTCGGACCGTAGAACTTGTGTCCCGCAATCGATGCCATGTCGACACCGAGTGCCTTGACGTCGAGCGGCAGCTTGCCGGCCGACTGCACCGCGTCGGTGTGAAACAGCGCGCCGCGTTCGTGCGCGATCGCCGCCAGCTCCGCGATCGGCTGGATGGTGCCAATTTCGTTATTAGCGTGCATCACCGAGACGAGTGCGGTGTCGTCGGTGATCGCGTCGCGAAGGCCGTCGGGTGAGACGATGCCGGAGGCGTCCGCGGCGAGCAGGGTGACGCGCCACCCGCGCTTGGCGAGCGCCTTCACGGTATTCAAGACCGCCTCGTGCTCGATCGACGAGGTGATCAGGTGACGCCGACCGCTGGGCTCGAGCGCCTCGGCGGCGCCGCGAATGGCGAGGTTGTCGCTCTCGGTACCACCAGCCGTGAAGACAATTTCCGAGGCATCGGCGCCCAGGAGGGTGGCGACCGCGCCTCGCGCCTCGTCCAGCGCGGCTTTGGCCTGTTGACCGAAATGGTGCACGCTGGAGGCATTGCCCCACACCTCGCGCATAGCCAAGGCCATCCGGTCCGCAACCAGCGGGTCGAGCGGAGTAGTGGCGTTATGGTCCAGATAGATGCGCATGGGTGGAAAACCAGATCGTAGCATTCCTGCTAACTCTCAGCAATAAAAGGACTAGACAACGGTTTACACGGGCTTCTATACTGACCGGGACTCTTCAACACCGAAGCCCACTTCCCCGGGTTTCAAAAATAATTGGCACCCTCACGCGGGATTTCCGGCAGAGGGGGAGGATTCAGCGATGTGGAAGCGGGATGAGTCGGTCAAACCGGCCACGCCACCGGCGCAAACTCCGGTGACGACGCCCTCGGCGCCAGTTGCCGCTGCGCCGGCTGCCAGCGAGCCGCGTACCCAACTTGGGAGAGACAACGTGAATATCGGAAAGTCCGTCATCATTAAAGGCGAGTTAAGCGGGAGCGAAGACCTGACGATCGAAGGCCACGTCGAAGGCCGGATTGATTTGAAGGACAACGTCCTCACGATTGGTCCCAACGGCAAGATCAAGGCGGAGATCTTCGCGAAGGCGGTCGTGGTGCTCGGTGAAGTCACCGGCAACGTCACGGCGTCCGAGAAGGTTGACATTCGCGACAACGGCTCGGTGGACGGCGACATCGCCTCTCCGCGCGTCGCCATTGCTGAAGGCGCGCACTTCCGCGGCGCCGTGGACATGCAGCGTGCCGGCGCGAAGGCGCAGGCCAAGCCTGCGGCGCCCGCAGCCCCAGGGCCGGCGCAGCCGCAGGCCCAGAAGGTCGGCGCGTAACACCGGGTTATGGCGGACGCCAGGTCGTTAACCGACTTGTTCGGGATTCTCGGTCCGCGCCGAGTGGGTGAGACCGCGAGTATTGTCGACACCTCCGTGACGCAAGTCACGGAGGTGTCGTATCCAACCCAGGCGCTTCAGAAGTTCCTGCGCTGCCTCCACGGCGCAGACAATCCCCTCATTCTCGATCTCGGTCCCGTCGTCGGCAGCAACGTCACGTTCTTTGGCGAGCAGCTGGGGTGTCGCATTCGCGTGGAAGATGTCGCGGGCGACATCGACAAGCATTTGAAAGAGGGCAAGCTCGAACAGTTGCCCGAATTCTTCACCGGGCGCTTTACGCAGGAGCCCGGTTCGGTCGACGGCATTCTCTGCTGGGACATTCTCGATTACCTCGATCGGCCGGCCTCGCAAGCGCTGGCGACGGCGCTCTGCCGATTGCTGAAGCCCGATGGTTGCTTGCTTGGCTTGTTCAGCACTGCGGAAACGCCGGGGCAGGTGTACACGAAGTACGTCGTGGTTGACGAATCGACGTTGAAGTACCGCACGTATCCGGCGTTACGGCAGCGGCAGCGCAGCCTGCTGAACGGCGACATCATCAAGTTGTTCAAGGACCTGCGCGTCACCGACTCCTTCCTGATGAAGAGCAAGCTTCGCGAAATGCTCTTCCGCAAGCCCACCCCACGGGTCTGAGGTCCGGGCATTCATGGCCCGACCGATCGTTGCCTTTCTGAGCGACTTTGGCACTCGTGATCACTACGCCGGCACCCTGAAGGCCGTCGTGCTCGGTGTCTGTCCGGGTGCGACCCT
>JBKJKJ010000402.1:0-34017 GCA_046597455.1 Burkholderiales bacterium | reverse complement strand
GTCGCTCCGGACGCAGTCGCGTTCACCGTCTGCGCCGCAGGGGCGTTGAAGAGGATCGCCGCCCCTGGAACCCCACCCGCGGAAACGCTGAGGCCGGCGAGCGGCTGCGCGTTGCCGACGTTGCCCGAGAAGATCACGCTGCCGGTCGCGCTCGCGCCGAGGCTGCGATTGTTGGCCGCAGCGTCGGCGTTGATCGTCGAGGCGAACTTTATGTCCCCGGCGCCGCAGCCGCACGTGATGAGCGACGTGTCGGCGCCGAGTACGACGGCGTCGTTGTAAGTCTGCGGCCCATCGGTGGTGATGACGCGCGGGCCGCTCCCGCCGAATACGGTAGTGCCGCCCGCGTCGGTGATGAGGAATGTCGGCGCCAGCGTCCCTACGGGACCCACGTCGCCCGCGAACGTCGTGACGCCCGACGTGTTGACCTTGAGGCCGAACTGCGGCGGGCCCGCGTTTGTCGACTCGATCGTCGAATTGAACGTGATGTTGCCGGCACCGCTGCTCACGAGCGTCGTGTCCGCGCCGAGCACGATTCGATCGTTGAAGGTCTGCGCACCGGTCGTGGTGACACCGCCGCCGTTGATCTGCGTCGAGCCGCCGGCATCGGTCGTCAGATTCGCGAGGGCAATCGTTCCGCCGACGGGCCCGTCGAATTGCGTGATGCCTGCGGTGTTCACGGTAAGCGATTTCTCGCTTCCTGCGGTGAGGCTGTCCACCGTGCCCGAGAACGTCACGTTGCCATGGGTCCCGGGGTTTGCGCCACCGGAGCCGGCGCTGACATCGATGATGACCGGGCCCTCGAGGCGCACGGGCGCGCCGAACGTGAGGTTCGCGCCATTACCGGCCGTGCCGAATCCTATGTTCCCGTCACCGCCTTTCGCGGTGATGTTCCCGCGCAGCGTGATAGTCGCCGGAGAGCCAAATTCGATCGCACCGCCGGCGCTGCCGCCGGGAATGCTGTCCGCGCCGTTGCCGCTCGTGTCGATCTCCGAGACGGCGATGCCGCCCGGACCGGTCAACGTGACGCCGCCCGGAGTGACCGCGATCACGAACGCATGCGCAGCCCGCGTGTCGATCTTGCCGAGGAGATCGAGGTTCGTCGCGGCCGCCAGTAGCACGTTGCCCGATGCTCCGGCCGCGACGCCCGCTGCCGTCGTCGTCGTGATCGTGCCGTTCGACGTCGAAGTAATCGCGCCGCCGGTGCTTCCCAGCGTGACGTTTCCGCCTTTGGTCGAGACAGGGCCGTCGACCGAGATAGTGCCGCCCGCGAGCACATCGTAAGGCATCGCACCGGCGGTGCCGTTGTCGACACCGCCGGGGGACGCGAGCCTCACGGCGTCGGCCTCGTTCACGAAGACGCCGCCGCTTCCCACGGAAGCGTCGCGCATGCGCGCCGCGAGAATGCCGGCGGCGGTGTTCAGGCGGGCGCCCGGATCCGTTCCGACCCCCTTGTCGCTGTCGAGGATGACGGTCGCGCCCGTAACGGTTCCCGTGCCCGTGATAGTGCCTGCCGATACCAAAGTGGTCGTCGAGGCCGCAGTACCGACCGCGGCATCGACGACGATGTCGCCGAAGGTCGTGGTGAGTGCCGTGGGACCCGCCGCGGCGGCATTCACTTCGCCGGCGACCGTGATCGAGCCATTGGAAGTGAGGTCGTAAGCCGAAGTACCCGCGGCCGCATTCACGATGGTGCCGCCGAGGGTGTTCAGCGTGACCGCACCCGTGTTGTTCATGAAAACGTCGCCGGAAGTGCGCGTGCGGGCGGCGAGAAACGACGCCGCGGTCTGGACGCGCGCGCCCGACGCGCCAATGCCGGTGAGCGCGTCGAGGACGACGGTTTCCGCGGTGATCACGCCCGACCCGGTGATGGTGCCCTGCTGGCTGCCCGTTCCCGCGGTGATCGTAACCGTCTTGCCGCTCGTGGAGCTGGAGAATTCGTCCGGACGCGCGTCAACTTTGGCCCCGTTACCGAGGATGACGTGGTCGCCCGCCTGGAGCGCGACGTTGCCGGCAGTCGATCGCACCGTGACATTGGGGTTCACGGTGAGGTCGTCGCCGGTTCCGGGACTGTCGCCGGCGGTGAGCGTGATGTCGGCGGCCTGTATCAGATCGGCCGCGATCGTGAGCGGGCTGTGCGTGCTAAGGGTCACGCCGTCGTCGCCTGCGCTCGATACGGTGATGCCACCGACGCTCGCCAGCGTGAGCGCACCCTTGTTGTCGATCCACACCCCGCCGCTGCCTGCGTTAACGAACGCGAGGTTGCTCACTTCGGTGCGGATCGGCGTGCCGTTCGCCCCCATGCCGCCCTGCGCCTGCATCGCGAGCGAGGTCGCCTTGATGGTCGACGCGCTCGCAACAGGATTAGCGTCGGCGATCGTGCCGCCGCTCACGAGCGACAGCGTGTTCCAGGTCGACGACGAGCCTGCAACCGCTCCGCCGAGCGTGATCGGTCCCGCGGTGCCCGAGCCGATCGTCAGCACGCCCGTGGTCCTGACCTGAACGAGTAACCCGTTACCTACCGAGAACGGCTTCGGCTTGCCCACACCCACGGCGCCGAGCACGATCGGCGTGTTGTCGCTCGACGGCGCGAGCGTGACGCCGCCGTTGCCGGTGACAGTGCCGGCGAAGGACATGTCATCGGCGACGAGCGTGACACGGCCGCTGCCTGCATCGACGTTGCCGGTGCCGACAGTGAGTGTTCCACCCGATGAACGCACCGCGATATCGCCGCCGGTCGTGGCAATGCCGCTCGCTGGCGGCAGCGTGACGCCGAGAGTCGGCGTCACGGGCACGTTGCCGATGGCAAGACCCGAGGAATTGGAATTCGTGAACGCGAAACTCGAGCCGTTGCCGGCAATGGTGCGCACGGCGTTACCCGTTTCGGTGAGCGTCACCGCCGAGTCGCTGAGCACTTTGAGGGTGTCCGCTGTGAGAGCGCTTGACCCCGCCTGCGTGATTGCGCCGCTCGTGGATTTCAACTGAATGGCGCCGGCGGCGCCGCCGCCGAAGCCTCCCCCGGCGGACGCATTGATCGCGCTGACCGAAATCGCGCCGGCATCGTTGATCACCGTCACGACACCGCCCGCGCCAGCGCTGCCGCTCACGAATGCGTCGCCGCCTTTCGCCGTGATGGCGGCGCCGAGACTGATGCCGCCTGTGCCGGTCGAGCGCACGAGCACATCGCCGCCTTTGCCTGCCGCCCCACCGCTGCTGTCGGCGCCGCTCGTCGTGATCGTGCCATTGGTCGTGGTGGTGATCGCCCCGCCGCTCTCCAGAATGATCGGTGCGCTCGGAACTCCCGGCGCGGTGGCAATCGGCGCATCGACAACGATCCCGCCCGTTCCCGCATTAAGCGTGATCGAAGCGTTTTCGATGCCGGTGATGCCCCCATTCACTTGGATCGCGCCGCCGGTGCCGCCCTGGCGGATGACAACCGGATCGCTGAACGTGACTGCACTGACGGTCGAAGTACTCGTCGCATCGGCCCGGCCAATCGTTAAGCTGCTGAAACCATCTTTGAGCGTGAGAAGCGCCGCGGTGTCGAGGGCGAAGTCCGAAGAACTACCGGCCGCGCCGATCACCACCGGCCGCCCCGGCGTCAGCGGCTGCAGCGTTACTGCGCCCGTGCCTGAGATCGTATCGGCGCCGGAAAGGTTGATCATGTCGGCGGTGAGCGTGATGTCGCCCGTCATGCTCGCGCCGCCGATCGTCGAGGGGCTGTCTTTCAGGATGCCGAACTCGACCTGGCCGTTACGCGTGCCACCGGTGCCAGTCATGGTGATAGGGCCCCCGGCAGTAGTGACCTGCGAATTCGTGAGGCTCACGCCCCTGCTGTCGTTCGGGCCCGCGCCACCCGTGCCGGTGAGGCTGATTGAACCCGTCGTGCTCTGGACGATGCTGCCGCCCAGGTGGATACCGTTGCCGCCGTAGGTGGTCGCGTTGCCCGCACCCCGCAGCGAGATCGCGCCGGCGCCGGACGATAGTTGAGCCCCGCCCAGCGTGATGCCGTTACCGCCCAGGACGCCCACCAGTCCGATTGCCGGAGAGGTCAGCGGATCGGCGCCTCCGCCCAGGATAATCGCCCCGTCGTTGGAGGTGATGCCGGTGTCGGAATAGAGCGCGATCGAGCCACGCCCGTTGGCGTCGCGGTCGGCATTGAGGGTCACGGCGAGCGCCCCGCCCGCCCCGGTCGCGGTGATCTGCGCGCCGTTCTGCAGCACCACATCATCATCCGCACGCAATGTCAGGGTGCCGGCGGTGGTGCCGTTGCGCGTGACATCGTTCGCAATCACGATTCCCGCCCCCCCGGCCGCGGTGAGCGTCGCGTTGCCGCCGAAGGCGATCGTATTCGACGTGTGCGCGCCGCCCGCGGTCGAGATGATGCCGCCTGCCGTGACTGCAAGGTCGCGCCCAACGGCAACGGCGCCGAGTTGCACCCCGGTCGCGTTGACGATCGTGGCATCGCTTGCACCGCTGGTGTTCAACGACACGTTGCCGGTAAAAGCGTTCGCTGCGTTCGCCGCAGTGATGTGACCACCAGCAGCGGTGCTGGTGAGCGTCACGTTGTTGGCGGTCACCGCGTCGTTGTACGTCTGCGCGCCGGTGGTGGTGACGGAACCGCCGTTGATCTCCGTCGTGCCGCCGCTGTCTGCTTCGAGCGAGGCAAGCGCGGTGCTCCCGCCCACCGCGCCGCTGAATGTGCTGGTGCCGCTGCTGGTTAGAGTGAGGGCGAAGGCGCCGTTGACGGTGTTGCTGAATGTGATCCCACCGTTGCCGGTGACGGTGGTGTCCGCGGTGAGAATTACCATATCCGAAAAAGTGGCCGAGCCGGCGCCTGCATCCACGTTGGCCCCGATCTGGATCGCACTCGAACTGCCATTATTGGTGACGGAGATCGCGCCGCCGGTGGAGCTCAATGCGGCGTTGATGTTGACTGTTCCGCCAGCGACCTGCGTCGTGCCGGGATCGCGCGCGCTCAGCGTAATCGCGCCATTGTTGGTGCTGATGGGGTTGTTGATGTTGACGCTGCGGCCTGCCTGCGCGGTGAGGCCCGCGCCGGACGTAGTCATGTTCACGTCGGCGTAGACGTTGACGTCGTTCTTCGCCTGCAACGTGACGGTCGATGCCGCGCCATTGATCGCGCTGACGTTGATCGACGTGCCGCCCAAATGCAGATCGGAGTCGGAGAATTGATCGACCGCCGTAAAATCCGACGTGTCGTCGCCGGAAGCGACCACGTTCGCGTCCGTCGGATCGAGGAGCAGCGCGCCGAGTCGGCCGTTCGGCGCAGTCGTCTCGACGTGGCCATTGAACGCGAGACTGTTCTTTCCAGAGACTTCGACGGTGCCGCCGTCCCCGCCCTGCGCGCCGCCTCGCGCGAAAATCGTGCCGTTGAAGCGCGTCGCGTCGTCCGCCCACACGACCACTTTGCCGCCGTCGCCTTGCGTGATCGCATCCGCCCTAATCGACGCGTCGGGACCGACGTAGGTCCGATACGCGTTCGCGATGTCGGCGTTCTTGCCCTGGAAGTCCCCACCGACGAGCACCGTGCCGCCGCCTGTCGTACCCGACGCATCGAGCAACGCGTTGCCGAAGAGGCCGACGTTCTCACCGAGCACGCGAATCTCGCCGCCCTTGCCTTGCGCGGAGCTCGCGTCGAGCGTTCCGGTCACGCGCGTGACGCCGCTCGTGCCACCATCGAGGTAAATCGAACCGTTGCGCTCGACCGCACCCCGCGCCTGCACGATGCCGTCCACGTTGAGCACCGTGTCGAGCAGGGCGTTCTTCGCCGCAGCGCTCATGACCACCTGACCGCCGTCAGCGACGATGAGACCGGTGTGGTCGATTTTCGCGCCCGCGGCAGCGGCGTTCACCTTCACGCTCAGCAGCCCGTCGCCGTTGAAGTCGAGCGTGACGCCTTCGGCCGCCGCCAGCGCGACCGTGCCGTTGCTCGCGACGATGGTGCCGCTATTGGTGACCTGGTTGCCGATCAGCGCGACGTAGCCGCCGTTCACTGCACGCAGGTCTCCCTGGTTGACGACGCGGCCGGTGCCCGGACTGCCGCCGAAGACGTAGCGCCCCGCCATGAAATCGGTATTCGAAATGCCCATCGTGGACGCAACGAGGCCGCCCACGTCGACACTCGCCCCGCGTCCGAACAGGATGCCGCTGGGGTTGACGAGAAACACCTGTCCGTTGGCCTGCAGCGTGCCGTAGATCGCCGACGGATCGGGACCGATCACGCGATTGAGCGCCACGGAAGTGATGCTGGGCTGGCGGAAGATCACCGCTTCGCCCACGTTGATCGAAAAGCCGTTCCAGTCGATCGCCGCACGCGCCGTGGTCTGGGTGATGAGGGTCTGGGAACCCGACTGCTGGATCGCCGCGCTGCCTGCGGTCACCTGTCCGCCGGTGGGTGCGGCCTGGGCCCCCCCGAGTGTCTGCCCCTGAAGCGCGATCAGGGCCGCGGCGACTGCGCCGGTCAGCGGCTTGGGTGTCGCCGGGTGGCGGGAAACGTTGGATACAGACGCGCTGCGGCCAATGCGCCCGCCCCGGGCGCCGGAAGCTTGCTTCATGGTGTGTTCGCCCCCTTTAAGGGAAATGCACCAACCTGCATGTCGGAACCGCGGCGCGGCTCCGGTGTATCTGCGACCACTATCTGGCGATACGCGGCGGGGAGGAACCCGGGACTACCCGAGAGGGCACTACTCCAGCGGTTTATCGTCCATGCCGGGACAATCAGCAGAACACACTATTCGTGATCTTTTTCACGATATTAGCGGCGCCCCGACGCTTACTCAAGGGTCATAATGCCTCTCACATATGCGGCGCATGGCTGTTTTCACGGCCCTGCGCATGCATGGCGCACCCCAGCACATGAGAAAATGCGCCAACAGAGTTGAGGAGACCAGCGGGTGATCAACGAACAAACGAGAAATGTATTCATTGTCGTCGGGGGCACGATCGGCATGTTCCTGGTGCTGGTCGGCGGCTTCGTTTTACTGTGCAGCGCTTCGTACGGCCTGATGTGGGGGCTCAACTGGGCCGTCGTGCAGGTGGGCATCGCGCCCCCGTTCGGGGGTGATCAGGGACCTACCGGTCTGGAAATCCTGATTTGCGCATTCCTGCTGCTCTCGCTGAGGCGGCTCACACGGATCACGCGGCCCGAGGATTAGCGCGCCGTACTACAATAGCCCCTGCCTGCGAAACGTAAGTCGAGGAAACAATCATGGATTTCGAGCTGCCCGAAGAGCTGCGCATGCTGCGCGACACCGTTGCGCGCTTCGTGAAAGAGGAGCTGATTCCGCTTGAGCCGGTCGTCATACGCCGGGAAGCCGAGCGCGGTCTCACCGATGCGCCGCTGATCCCGCCCGAAGCCGAAGCGCGGCTCACAAGCAAGGCGAAGGAAATCGGACTTTACGGTATCGACGTGCCCGAGGAATACGGCGGGCAGAACATGGGCATGCTCGCCAAAGCCGTGGTCATCGAAGAGCTCAAGACCAGCATCGTGCCTTACACCCTTCCGCCTGACAGCCCCAATCTGTGGATGCTGCGCGAGACATGCAAAGGCGATCAGATCCAGAAATACTTCATTCCCTACGCCAATGGCGACAAGAAAGCCGCGATCGCGATCACCGAGCCTGCCGCCGGATCGGACCCCGCCAACATGCAGATGCGCGCGGAGTACAAGAACGGCAAGTGGGTGCTCAACGGCCAGAAGATATTCATCAGCGGCGCGCGTAATGCCGATTTCATCATCACCATGGCGGTGACCGATCCCACTAAAGGCTCACGCGGCGGTATCACGGCGTTCCTGGTCGACAAGGATGCCAAGGGTATGTCGATTCCTTCGGTGTTCAGCACGATCGGCGAGCACGCGCCTTATGCGGTTTTTTTCGATAACGTCGAAGTCTCCGATGAACAGGTCCTCGGTGAAATCGGCAACGGTTTTGCGCCGATGCAGAACCGCCTCGGCGTGCGGCGCATGGAGATCGCGTGCCGCGCCCTGGGTTACGCGCGCCGCTGCCTGGAGCTCATGATTCCGCAGGCGAACGAGCGGCGAACTTTCGGCGCCCCCCTCGCCGACCGCCAGCAGGTGCAGTGGTGGATCGCCGACAGCTACCAGGAAATGGAAATGGTGCGCTGGATCACGTGGCGTCTGGCGTGGAAGATGGACCAGGGCGGGCACGACTGGCGCCGCGAAGCGGCGATGGTCAAGCTTCAGGGCAGCGAAATGGCCGGCCGCGTGGTCGACCGCGCGATGCAGCTTTTCGGCGGCATGGGAATGAGCAAGGACATGCCGCTCGAGTATATGTCCCGCGCGTGCCGCGTGTGGCGTATCTTCGAAGGGCCGAGCGAAGTGCATCGCTGGTACATTGCCCGCGATCTGCTGCGCAAAGGCATGCCGGCCAATTAAGGAACCTCTCAATGAGCCCCGGTGCACCAGTCGCCGTCATTCTGGCGAAGGCCAGAATCCATTTCGAGCAGAACGTTAACCATGGATGCCGGCATACGCCAGCATGACGATGAGGTTGATCAGAGCGTTCGCAACGGCCTCCCGATTTCGAATGGCGAATGCGGGACGATGACCACCGCGCTGCACCGACATGAGTCTTTAGCCTCCCGCCCGCCGGCACCTTTGGTTCCCTTCATCAGCTGCTGCGCAAACACGCTTCGTCATTCACATTCATTACTGGTCGCCCTGGAGCTCCTTTGAAGTTCTTACTCGTTGCCGTCCTGCTCTGTGCGTCCCTGACGCCCTCGATCGATTCAAACGCTGCGACCAAGGCCAGCAAAGCGCCTGCCGCGGCGCAGGAGCCCCAGCCCGAGCTTCTGAACGGCCCTCCGCTCTCGGGCGAACCGAAGAAAGACGAGAGCAAGGCGGCCACGCCGGCCGCAGCAGAGCCTTCGCCGGCAGCCGCTGCACCTGCGCCGGTCACCGCGCCTGCGCCGGCTGCGCCCACGCCGCCCGTCGCCGCGGCATCCCCGCCGCCGGACACGGCTCAGACGCCGCCGGTCGCCGCGAAGCCGGCCGTGATGGCCGAACAGTCCAACCGGTTGCTGAACCCGAGTCTGACGGACGCCGTGATCTCGTTGCTGGCGCTGGTCATCGCAGTTTTTGCGTGGCGCATCGCTGCCACCACGTCACGTCTTGCCGCGACCACGCAGACCCAGCTCGATGCGAACCGCCGCGCGATCGAAGCGAGCGAGCGGGCCGCGGAAGCGGCGAAGCGCAGCGCCGATGCCGCCGAGAAGTCGGCGACGGTCATGCAGGACACCGCGGCGCGCCAGTTGCGGCCGTACGTCACGGTGAAGGAGTTTCTGCAGGGGCCGGTGAAGGACGAGAAGAACTTTCTGCACGGGTGGGTGTTTCAGGTCGTCTGGCAAAACACGGGGGCCACACCCACGCGCGGTTTCCGGTATTGGGCGGCACTGCGCCAGTTCGACCACGAGATCCCGGGCGACTTCGATTTCGCAGCGCCCATGACCGCTGACTTCGCGGGCGGCGAGCTCGGATCCAACGGAACCGTCACCTCCGGCACGCTGTTCGTCGCACAGCAGGATGTGTTGCAAATCCAGGCCGGCGCGCGCAAGGCCGTTCTATATGGGAGAGCGGAATACAACGACGCGGGCGGACAGGACTTGAAGCGCGACACGCGCTTCTGCGTCGAAGTCGTTCTCGTGAGCGATCCGGGCGGCGCGCACGGCACGCCTTTCAGCTTCTCCTACTTCGCGCGGCACAACGCACTGACGTAAAGCGCGGGGGCCGGAATCGGCCTGGGTTATTTGGCACCGCCGGAGGCTCGACTCACGGGTGCATCGCCGAGGCACCGCGAGCGTTCATCCTTCGACTTCACGGTGTTACGCTCAGGACGAACGGGGGGTGCGGGCTCGGTGTGTTCATCCCACAACTCCATCGGCGCTGGGGACGCAGAGTGTGGTGGAGTCTCGTGCGTCCATCCTTCGACTTCACTGGCGTACGCTGAGGATGCACGGAAGCTGAGAGCGCGTCGCCAACAGGCCCGCTTAAGCCCATCCGTTCGTCCTGAGCGTAGACAGCAGCGGTCGAAGTCGAAGGTGAACAGCCGGCCCCGCATTTAACCCTCGACTTCACTGCTCGCAGCGTGTCCGCGTCCATCCTTCGACTTCACGTCGTTACGCTCAGGACGAACGGGGGGGGTGCGGGCTCGGTGTGTGCATCCCACAACTCCATCGGCGTTCAGGACGAACGGGTGGTGGGACCTCGGTGCGTTCGTCCTTCGACTTCACTGGCGTTACGCTGAGGGTGCACGGAAGCTAAGCGCGCGTCGCCAACAGGCGCGCTTAAGCCCATCCGTTCGTCCTGAGCGTAGACAGCAGCGGTCGAAGTCGAAGGACGAACAGCAGGCCCAGCATTCACCTGTCGACTCTGCTGCTCGCAGCGCGTCTGCGTTCATCCTTCGACTTCACGGCGTTACGCTCAGGACGAACGGGTGGTGGGACCTCGGTCCGTTCATTCTTCTTCTTCAACGGCGTTACGCTGAGGATGCACGCAAGCTGAGAGCGCGTTGCCAACACGCGAGCTTCAGCCCATCCGTTCGTCCTGAGCGTAGACAGCAGCTGTCGAAGTCGAAGGATGAACAGCCGGCCCGCATTCACCCTTGGATTTCGACGCCCGCAGCGCGTGTGCGTTCATCCTTCGACTTCACGGTGCTACGCTCAGGACGAACGGTGGGTGGCCTCGGTGCGTTCATCCTTCGACTTCACTCGCATTACGCTCTCGACGAACGAAAACTCAGGGCCGCGCGGGCGACGGGGTTTCACGCGAGAGCACATCGCGGTGATACAAAGCAGGGAAGTAGCGGATCCAGAGGCCCGCGACGAGCAGCGTGCCGATGCCGCCGATTACCACCGCGGGCACCGTGCCGAACAACGCCGCGGTCACGCCCGACTCGAACTGCCCGAGCTGGTTCGACGTGCTCGTGAACAGCGAGTTGACCGCCGACACCCGTCCCCGCATCTGGTCGGGTGTCTCGAGCTGAATGAGCGACGTGCGTATCACCACGCTGATCATGTCCGCGCCGCCGAGGACGAGCAGCGCCGCAAGAGACAAGGTGAACGAGCGCGACAGACCGAAAACGATCGTCGCGATCCCGAAAACCCCGATGCACACGTACATCGTGCGCCCGACGTGACGCATGAGCGGCGCTCGCACCAGTGCGACCGAAACGATGAGCGCGCCGATTGCCGGGGCCGAGCGCAGCACGCCGAGCCCCCACGGGCCGGTCTCCAGGATGTCGCGCGCAAAAATCGGCAGCAGCGCGGTGGTGCCGCCGAGCAGCGTCGCGAACAGGTCGAGTGAAATCGCGCCGAGCACGACCGGATTGCGACGGATATAGGTGATGCCCCCGAGCACCGTCTCCAGCGTTACCGGCTCGTGAGGCCGCACCGTGTAAGGCACGCGCACGCTTGTGAGGAGCGCACCGGCGACCACGAAGAACAGCGCGCTCATCGCATAGACGTAACCTCCGCTCAGCAGATAGATCACGCCACCGAGACCGGGTCCCGCGATCACCGCCATTTTCCGGGCGGCCCCGCTCCACGCGATGCACCTCGGAAGCTCGCTGCGCTCCACCAGCGCGGGCAGCAGCGAGCGCAGGCTCGGCGACTGGAACGCCTGCGCGATGCCCATGGCGAACGAGCCGGCGTAGATCAGAAACGTGCTCAGCGAACCGGTGAAACTCGCCACGGCGAGCATCACGGCGATCGCGAACTGGATCGTCTGGCAGACGAGCGCGATGCGGCGGCGATCGTATCGATCGGCCACGTGCCCGGCAGGCAGGGTCAGGAGGAACTGCGGCGCAAACTGCACCAGACCGATCAACCCGAGACTCAGCGCACTGTTCGTCAGGTCGTAGGTCTGCCAGCCGATCGCAACCACCAGCATCTGGTAGGCGAGCACGGTCGCGGTCTCGCCGAGCCAGAAGCGTGTGAATGAGGGGCGGCGCAGCGAAGACAATGGCATCGCTGATATGTACCAGATGCGAACGCCTCAGCGCAATGACGCGCCGGCCTCACCTTGATGAGTGCCGGCCGCTCATATTCGACTTCACTGCCCCTACGGTCTGGACGAACGAACGCCTGGGTGCGCGCAGCCAGGCGTTTTTGACAAAGTCGAGACGGCCCTACACGCGCGGCGGGTCGGTCTCGCGCTCGTAGTGGCGATGCTTCTCGATGGCACCGGCGAACACTTTGGCGACGCGCGCGATGTCCCTGCCCCCCAGTCGGAGCACGCCGGGGTCGTCCTGCCCCGAAGGCAGCTTCGGCGGGATACCGACCTGGTCGAGAATGGAGGACGAGCTGCCCAGCGCGAGGATCGTCTTGCAATGGCGATAATGATCCTTGAGGAATTCCAAAGCCTGCCCGTTGGCCGACAGCGCCCTGATCGCAGCATCCCCTTCAGGCAACACTACCGCGTCCCATACCACGGACGGTGCGGTCTCGATCGACACTTCCACGTCGATCGGGTCGCCGTTCGAGCTTTTCACCTGGCCCAGCTTGATGCCGACAAATCGCGGCACCGCGCCCTGTGCCACGAGGGATTCGTGCAGTGCGGTCAAGCCTGCGCCTTTGACGCCGTCGGCCACGAATATCGCGATGTGCCGCGTCATGATGCCCACCTGGCCGGGGCGCGCGAAGAGTGAAAGCGAATCGGATTTTTCGACCTCAGGACGCGGGGTCGGCTCGATCACCCGCGGCAGCGGATCGGGAAGATTCTTCATTCCCAGGCCGTCGGCAACGCCTTGCGCGAGCTCTTCGGCCACGTTGCGCAACTGCGCCACGACGCGCCTGCGAACCGCGGGCGTCTGCACCTTGGTGAGCTCGAAGCGGAACGCTTTCATGATGTGCGTCTTCTCGACGTCGGTCTGACTCTTCCAGAACAACGTCGCCTGGTTGTAATGCTCGGCGAAGCGCTCGGGCTTGCCGCGCACCTTGCTTTCCTCGACCGGCTCGTGGAACGACATGAAACCGCGCGCGCCAGCCTGGAACGGACAGCCTCCGCCGAGTGAATTGGGTTCGTACGCAACGCGGCCACGCGGGATCGCCTGACGATGCATGCCGTCGCGCTGGTTGTTGTGAACCTCGACGACAGGCGCGTTGATCGGGATCTCGTGGAAGTTCGCCCCGCCCAGCCGGGAAATCTGCGTATCAACGTACGAATGAATACGTCCGGCGAGCAGCGGGTCGTTGCTGAAGTCGATTCCAGGCACGACGTGCGCGGTACAGAAAGCCACCTGCTCGGTCTCGGCGAAGAAATTGTCCGGGTTGCGATTGAGCACCATGCGGCCGATCGGTGTCAGCGGCACGAGCTCTTCGGGAATGATCTTGGTCGCATCGAGTACGTCGAAACTGAAGTCCTCGGCATCTTCTTCAGTGAAGACCTGGACGCTGAGCTCCCATTCCGGATACGCACCCGCCTCGATCGCCTCCCACAGATCTCGCCGATGAAAGTCCGAATCGGCGCCGGAAATCTTGACCGCCTCATCCCACACCAGCGAGTGGGTGCCTGCGACCGGGTTCCAGTGAAACTTCACGAACTTCGATTCGCCGTGCTCGTTCACGAAGCGGAACGTATGCACGCCGAAGCCCTGCATCATGCGCAGGCTGCGCGGAATCGCGCGGTCCGACATCACCCACATCAGCATGTGCGTCGATTCAGGCATGAGCGACACGAAATCCCAGAAGGTGTCGTGAGCTGACGCCGCCTGCGGCATGCCGTGATGCGGCTCGGGTTTGACGGCGTGGACAAGATCGGGAAACTTCATCGCATCCTGGATGAAGAAGACCGGCATGTTGTTGCCGACAAGATCCCAGTTGCCTTCGTCCGTGTAGAACTTAACCGCGAAACCGCGAACGTCGCGCGCGGTGTCGGTCGAGCCGCGCTCGCCGGCCACCGTCGAGAAGCGCACGAAAACCGGCGTGCGCTTGCCTTCTTGGGCAAAAATCGAAGCGCGAGTCAGGTGCGGAATTGGCTCGTAACACTGGAAATAACCGTGGGCGCCGGAGCCACGCGCGTGCACGATGCGCTCGGGTATGCGCTCGTGGTCGAAATGGGTAATTTTCTCGCGAAGAATGAAGTCTTCGAGCAGGGTCGGCCCGCGCAGGCCCGCTTTGAGCGAATTCTGGTTGTCGGCGATCGGCACGCCCTGATTGGTCGTCAGGAAGCGGCCGCCCGAATCGACGCGGACACGGTCGAGCGGGCCATTTGTTGGGTTGAGGCCGTCCGGCGGCTGCCCTTTACCGACTTTGTCGGACGCGGTTGTCTCGGTCAATGTGCTGCCGGTCACCGACGGATCGGGCGGCGTGACGGACTGGCCCTGCGGCGGGTCCATGGCGGCTTCGGCGAATTCACCGGGCTTCGCTGCATTGAACGGGAATGCCGAGGCCACCGACTCGGTTCCGGCCATTTTCACGGTGGCCTGTTCGTTCGGCAATGCCTGTGCGCCTTGAGAGGGGCCGCTGGCAGTCGAACGCGAAGAGGTCTTTGACGCAGTGGCGGCAGGTTTCGCCGACGACGGGGAACTGGGCTTGCGTGCTTTGGGGTCTTGTTTGCGGGAAGCCATGGAATACGCCTTGCTAAGGGAAGGCCGCAAAGTAGCAACCGGTATGCCCAAGTTAACAATTCATTCCACCAGGGTCGGTACTCATGAAAAGCAAGCGTATAGCGGTCGTAGCCGCAACAGTACTCGTCACCGCTGTCGTGACAGTCCTCATCCTCAACTTGCCCGCCAGCGAGAAAAAAATACGCCAGCAGGTCAAGCACGACTACGACGTCGCCGATCCCCAGTTCGTGCGAGCGATGGGTTCGCTGCTCGGACCTGCCTTGCTGGAAGGGAACCGTGTCGAGACCTTGCTCAATGGCGAACAGATCTTCCCGGCGATGCTGCAGGCCTTACGCACCGCAAAAAAAACAATCACGTTCGAGACTTACATCTACTGGTCGGGCGATATCGGCAAAGCGTTCGCCGAAGCGTTGTCCGACCGCGCACGCAACGGCGTTCGGGTGCACGTCATCCTCGATTGGCTCGGCAGTCAGAAGATGGATGCCAACGCGCTGGAAGCGATGCGCACTGCCGGCGTGGAAATCGAGCAATATCATAAGCCGAAGTGGTACACTCTCGACCGCATGAACAACCGCACCCACCGCAAGCTGCTCGTCGTCGACGGCACGGTCGGCTTTACGGGCGGCGTCGGTATCGCGGACAAGTGGGATGGTCACGCACAGGATGCCGACCACTGGCGCGACACGCACTACCGCATCGAAGGCCCGGCGGTGGCTCAGATGCAGGCGGCTTTCATGGACAACTGGACGAAGATCACGGGCAAGGTCCTGCACACCGGCGACTACTTTCCGCCGATGCAGAAAGTCGGAAACCAGTCAGCGCAGGTTTTCCAGAGCTCGGTCGAAGGCGGCGCGGAGAGCATGCACCTCATGTATCTGCTTTCAATCGCGGGGGCGAGCAAAACGATCCATCTGTCGATGGCGTACTTCGCCCCCGATGACGTCGCCCTGCAGGCGCTCGTCGATGCGTTACGCCGCGGCGTCAAAGTGCAGATCATCCTGCCCGGGCCGATTCATGACGCGCAGCTGGTGCAGGACGCCTCGCGTTCGAAATGGGGCGTTCTTCTGAAGGCAGGGGCGGAAATCCATCAATACCAGCCGACGATGTATCACTGCAAAGTGCTGGTCGTCGACGGCGTCTGGACTTCGGTCGGCTCGACCAACTTCGACAACCGCTCGTTTCGCCTGAACGACGAGGCGAACCTGAACGTCTACGACAAGGCCAACGCTGCACGCCAGATCGCGGTGTTCGAAGACGATCTGAAAAAATCGCGACGCGTCACTTATGAGGAGTGGAACGCGCGGCCGTGGACCGAGAAGTTGTGGGAGCGAGCAGTTACGATTTTCGACAGCCAGCTCTGACACAGCTCGAGAATCGCGCAACGAAGCGCGGGTCCGATGCGGCATGCGCGATGCGATCGGAATTGATACGGCTCACGTGCGCCACGCGGTCGCGACGGCGCGCCGCCTCTCGATGACCACACCCCCCTACGCTCGTTGCCACGACGCTCAGCGGTTCGCGAAGACCCCACCCTTACGCACCGTCAACGCCTCACGCTACCTGCCCGCAAAGCGTTCCACCCATTCCGCATACGCCGCCATGAACTTTTTGAGGAAATCGCGCGTGCCCTCGTTCGTGAGCTTGCCGCTCTCGTCGAACAGTTTCGCAGCGCCGCCGATGTACGCTTCGGGCTGCTGCATCATCGGTACGTCGAGGAAGACGAACGATTGGCGCAGGTGATGATTCGCGCCGAATCCGCCGATCGCGCCCGGTGAGACGCTTACCACCGCGCCCGGCTTGCCGGCCCACGCGCTCTGACCATACGGCCGCGATCCGACGTCGATCGCGTTCTTGAGCCCCCCCGGCACCGAGCGGTTGTACTCCGGCGTGAAGAAAAGCAGCGCATCGGCGCTTTTCACTTTCTCGCGAAACGTCACCCACGCAGCCGGCGGATCGGCTTTGTCGTCGTCCTCGTTATAGAGTGGAAGATCGCCGATTTCGACGATATCGAGATTCAGCGTCTCAGGCGCAAGCGCGGCTGCGGCCCGCGCCATCGACCTGTTGTACGAGCCTTTGCGCAGGCTCCCGACGATTACCGCCACTTTTAGTGCATTGCTCATGTGCTCTCCGAGTTCGAGCAGTCAATCTGCTGGCGAACCTGTCTGTTGAAGACCGGGACGACACGCGCCCCGGTTTCCGTTGTTCGTTACCGTCAGCCTGCGGAAACCCCGTGACCGCTCGCGGGCGCGACCGCCAGCGTCCCGCTCTGGTAGTCCTTCACGGCCTGCTCGATCTCTTCGCGCGTGTTCATCACGAACGGGCCGTATTGAACGATGGGCTCGCGCAGCGGACGCCCGGCGAGTACCAGGAATCGCGAACCTTCGGCGCCTGCCGTGACCTCGATTCGATCGCCTTCCGAGAGCAGCCCTGCGCTGCGTGTTTCCACCGTCCGCGCCGAGCCTGATGCGCCGACCGCGATCTCGCCTTCGTACGGATAGACGAAAGCGCTGTGACCCGGCGCCACGGCCTGCGAAAAGCGCCCACCCGCAGGAAGCGTCACGTCGAGATAGAGCGCATCGGTCGTGGTCCCCACCACCGCGCCGGGCGTGCTTGCGCCATCGCTCTCGAGCGTGCCGGCGATGACTTTGACGCGGCCACCGCCGGGCAGCTCGGCGATCGGGATATCGCCGGCCTGGATGTCGCGGTAACCCGCAGGCTTCATCTTTTCGCTCGCCGGCAGATTGATCCAGAGCTGAAAGCCGCGCATGCGCCCTTCTTCCTGCTGCGGCATCTCCGAATGGATGATGCCGCGGCCTGCGGTCATCCACTGCACGCCGCCGCTTTTGAGGTCGCCGCGATTGCCGAGGTGATCCTCGTGCAGCATGTGGCCGTCGAGGAGATAGGTGACGGTCTCGAAGCCGCGATGCGGATGCGCGGGAAAGCCCGCGATGTAATCGCCGGGATTCTCCGAAGAAAACTCGTCCAGCATCAGGAACGGGTCGTGGTAGACGCCGCGAGCCTGCCCGATACTGCGGCGCAGCTTCACGCCCGCCCCGTCCGAAGTGGCGATTGATTTGAGAACCTGCTGCACGTTACGTGTGGTCATGATCGACTCCTTGTGTCCTGAAGTTCTGCGCAAATAACTTACGAAGCGAGTGGCTGAACTCGCGGCTTCCAGGCTACGCGGCGGCGGGCCAGTACTCGCGCGTCAGCGCATCGATGGACCGCCTCGCAGCCGCCAGCGATGTCGCCTTGCCCGCTTCGCTGATCGCGAGGCCTTCGGCGTAAACGAACTCGATGTCGGTAAGGCCGAGAAACCCGAGAAAATCGCGCACGTAGCCGGTCTGCGTGTCGAGCGCCGTGCCCGAATACTGTCCGCCGCGCGCTGCGAATACATACACTTTCTTGCCCGTCAGCCGTCGCACCGGCCCCTTCGCGGTGTAATCGAACGTCACGCCGGCGCGTGCGATGTGGTCGAAATAAGCCTTGAGCGTCGAAGGCACGCCAAAGTTGTACATCGGCAGTCCGACGACGATCACGTCCGCGCGCTTCAACTCGTCGATCAGGACGTCCGACGCGGCGGCCACCGCTTGCTGCCCGGCCGTGCGCTCTTCCGGCTTCGCAAGAAATGCGCCGAAGCGCTCGGCCGTCAGGTGCGGGACCGGATCGGACGCGAGGTCGCGCACGATCACCACCGACTCCGGATGGCTCGCCCGCCATTGCGACACGAAGCGGTCAGCCAGGCCGCTCGACTGGCCCGCGGAGGCGAAAAGACTGGAATTCAATTGCAGCAGCGTTTTCATGTTCGGATATCCCAGCAGTTTCGATGCCCCATTAAAACATTTACGGATTAGATAAAAAATATCAAACTTTAGGCCTTTACCATCGATTCATTCGATCGATCAAGAGGTCCATCCATGGCATCGGCACCCCGCATCACCCTCGAACAATGGCAGGCGCTGGTCACGGTCGTGGATGCGGGGAGTTACGCGCGCGCGGCCGAGCAGCTTCACAAGACGCAATCCACCCTGACCTATGCCGTGCAGAAAATCGAATCGCTGCTCGACATCAAAGCTTTCGACATCCGCGGGCGCAAAGCCGTGCTCACCCCGACCGGCCACCTGCTCTACCGCCGCGCGCGCGTGCTGCTCGACGAGGCGAGCGGCGTCGAGAATGCAGCGCGGCGCATCTCGGCCGGGTGGGAAGCCGAGATAAGCGTCGTGATGGAACACATCTTTCCGTATTCGGTGATGTTCCAGTGTCTCGACCGCTTCAGCACCGAAAGCCCTCACACGCAAATCGAGCTGATCGAATCGGTCCTCGGCGGAACGGCTGAAGCACTGACCAACGGTGAAGTGGATCTCGCCATCATGCCGGTGGTGCCTTCAGGCTTTCTGGGTGAGCCGCTCGCGCGCATGCGCTTCCTGCCGGTTGCGCACCCCGAGCATCCGCTGCACGCGCTCGGCCGGGCACTGACTTACGACGATCTGCGCGCGCACCGCCAGCTCGTCGTGCGCGAGTCGGGCTCGACGCGCAACACGCGTCCCAGCATCGAAGCCGCTCAGCGCTGGACGGTGAGCCACATGACGAGCTCGATCATGGCAGCACGTATGGGATACGGTTTCGCCTGGCTGCCCGAAGAGAAAATCCGTGAGGAGCTGGCAGGCAACATCCTCAAACCCCTGCCGCTGCGCGAAGGCCGCGAGCGCTATGCCGAGCTTTACCTCGTTTACGCCGAGCGCGATTCGGCCGGACCCGGCGTGCTCAGGCTGGCCGAAATCATCCTCGAGACGACGAAAACGACCTGCGCTGCCGAGCAAGCCAGGGTTTCGACCAAGCAGCCGCGCGCGCGCAAACGGGTTAGCGCGGGGAAGCGCTGATCAGCTCGAAGAGCTCGGGGATCTCGCACAACCGCGCGCCGACTTCGCGCATGACGATCGCCGGGTCCTGATGAAGCTCTTCAGGGGTCCTGAGCGCGCGCGGCCGGGTCGTCTGCGCTTCCAGGTGGATCCCGAGCTTGCGGGCCCGCGCCACGACGCGGGCGCCGAAAAGACGCCGGCTCGCGTCGTAGCGCGCGAGCGCACCGGCGAAGTCGTCTTGCGCAGCGGCGAGCTCGTCAGCGAGACACTCGGCATCGAGCGCCGCTTTGGTGACGCCCATGCCGACGTGAGGGCGCGCGACGAAAGCGGCATCGCCCAGAAGCGCAACCCGGCCCTGCACAAGACGCGGCGACTCGAGGTCGTAAATCGCCTGGAAAAAAGGCTGAGGCGTGCGTTCGATGACTACGGCGATCTGCGGCGCGAGCACCTCGCGGGCGATGCCGCGGATATCCGCGATGACCTCGGGACGGATGAGCGGCGGCGCGATGCCGAGCGGGTGAACACGGCCTGAGCTGTCGGTGCACAACGCACGAAGCGCGTCGCCGGCTTCGACCGGGTGATACCACACCCAGTTATAGGAGCGGTGCCCCGGACGCACGTCGTCGTCCGGGCCGGGAACCGGATACGCGATGATCATCTCGCCTTCGGGCAGGCAGTAGAGGTAATGCTCGAATATCCGCTCGCGCAGCTCGGGCTCCATCTCGGACTCGTGCAGCACACCGCGCCACGCAACGTAGCCGGCGTAGCGCGGCTCGACCCCGGGCATCAGGAGATTACGCACGCTGGAACGGATTCCGTCCGCAGCCACGAGCAGATCGCCTTGCGCCCGGGTGCCGTCCGCGAAGGTCGCGGTCACGCTTTCGCCGTCCTGCGCCACGCCGACGAGCGCCTTGCCGAACTGGTACTGCGAGGCGGGCAGCGCGTCCTTGAGCGCGCGATAGAAAAGCGACCACGAGCTCAAGACGCGGGGGATTGCGTCCTCACGCACGATGCGCCCCTGGCGGTCGAGGCAGCGCCGCGCGACCGGATGGACACCGAACGAATCGTCGACCTCGATTCCGATCCGGCGCATCACGGCAAACATTTCATCGTGCGTGCCGATTCCGGCACCGCGGCTCGCGAGGTCGTCCCCGACGCGCTCGAAAACCTGCACGTCCCAGCCTGTCGAGCGCAGCATGTTGGCCGCAAAAAGTCCGCCGAGCGAACCGCCGATAATCAAAGCACGCCTTTGCCGCAAACTCCCGCTCCTCGCATTTTGTGCCCGGTTCACGTGGTGTGTGCCGGATGGTGAATCGAGTGTGCCATGCATTCGCACCCTCGCCCAATCCGCAGGCAATCCATGATGTGGAACGATGAACCCTGGAGCTTGGTAAGGGTGAGGCACGGCTGTAAACTCCGACGCTCAGCCGAAGGGAGACAAACGTGGCCAATGTCGTAGCTTTTGATGATGTGAGGGCGAATCGCACCGAGCGTGTGGTCGACGGCAACAAGTTCGCATGGCGGACCAATTTCATGCAACCGGAAGCCGACGACCGCGTCAGCCCGCAGGCGTTTCTTGCCGAGTGCAGCGGGGAACGCGTGCTTCGCACCCATTTTCACGACCACGACCAATTCCAGATCTTCGTCTCGGGCGGCGGAACGAATGCAAAACACCCGATCGCGCCTTTCCAGGTGCATTTCGCGCGAAAGCACACGCCTTACGGCCCGATCACCGCCAACGAAGCGGGCTGCGGTTTCCTGACGCTGCGCGCCCAACGCGATCCCGGCGCGCAATTCCTGCCCGAGAATCTCGACAAGCTCAAAGGCATAACCGGGCGCCAGCCGTGGCAGCACAGCGAGAACGTCGTGTTTCCGAACGCGATCGGCGCCATTGCCGTGCAGCCGATCGACGCGATCAGGGACGACCGCGGCCTCGCCGCGCACGCGATCAGCGTGAAGCCTAATGCCGAAGCGTCCGCACCCGATCCGTCGGACAGCAACGGCCAGTACATCGTCGTGCTCGGCGGCAGCCTCCTCTACCAGGGCAAGGAACACAAGGCAACGACGATCGTCTGGGTGAAGCCGGACGAAGGTGCGTTCAGACTCGCTGCGGGCGCCGAAGGGCTCGAAGCGGTCGCGCTGCATTTTCCGAAACCCGAGCTGCCGATCACGGTGACGAACCCTTCGCCGGCCGACGCTGATATCGATGCCGATGGCGAATACAAAGTCTGGCACTGCGTACTGTGCGCTTTCGTGTACGACGAAGCGGCCGGCCTGCCCGAGGAAGGCATAGCCGCCGGAACGCGCTGGAAAGACGTTCCGGAAACCTGGGGCTGCCCCGACTGCTCGGCGAAGAAAGCCGATTTCGATATGGTCGAGTTTTGAAGCGCAGCCGCTGAAGCGGACGGATCCACACAAGGCAGAGGCTTCCCTCTGCCTTTTTTATTCTTGCGATCACGGAGGACACCATGGCTGGCATCGATACTCTTTTTCACTTCTCGTTCGCGGTCGACGATCTCGACCACGCCCGCAAGTTCTACGGCGAGCTGCTCGGCTGTCCGGAAGGCCGCAAGGTCGAAGGCCGCATCGATTACAACTTCTTCGGGCATCACATCGTCGCGCACCTGTTCCCGAACGAAATCGTCGGCGAGAGCACCGCAAAGCTGCGCCAGGGCGGCGGCACGCCGGTGCGACATTTCGGCGTCGTCATGCCGCTCGAGAAGTTCGAGCAGGCCGAGAAACGGCTCAAAGCCGCAGGCGTGGATTTCATTCTTCAGCCCGAGGTGCGCCAGGCCGGAACCGTGCGCGAGCAGAAGCTCATGACGTGCCGCGACGGCTGCGGCAACGCGGTGGAGTTCAAAGGGCTGAAGAACATCACCGACGTTTACGCCGGGGGTTGAGATCCGGGCGGGGAATACACACCAAACCCACTTCGGCAGTTCAGCACTTTCCTCGCGTGGTGAGTCTGAAGTTCGAAGCTCAACGTTGACCGTTGAGGCTGAGCGCGTCGAAGCATGAACGACTGTCGTTCCCCGTCGACCGCGGCGCAGAGCGCCTGCTCAGGGCGAACGGTTTTGTTAAGTGTATTTATGACTCACGACACGAGCGACCGATGCCGCACACTGCGAGAAGATCATCGGGCGGATCGGCCTGTAGCGCGACTGAGGGCACGGCACGTTGCCATCGGTGCTTTCATGCCCGCCAACGAGAAAAAGCGCGCGGTGTAGGTGGGATGGTCGGCGTGGCACTCAGCGTTTTTGTCGTTCGATAAAAACGCAAGCCCTCCGAAACGGGACCTGGGTTCACGACAGTGTGAGCGTACGACACACCAGGGGACCTCTGCGCAAGGTCATCTCAACCCTTGGCTGGCTTTCGAGCGTCTCGCGATTGCTTCGTCACCGCGGTCCTCGCAATGACCTTAAAGGGAGGTGTGATCGTGTGCTACAGCGCGCGGTGGCGATCTCGTGGCGCACGGATATCGTTGTAGCCTTCGAGCGCCTCGGGATGGCTTCGTCACCGCGTTCCCCGCAATGACGATTCACAGTTAAGGCGCGCTCACCGTGCGGATGTACCACGGAAACGAATCCCAGCTCACGACTTTCTCCGTTCCGTCGAAGAGCGCCGCGATTTTCCCGCCGCCTGCCTTGTAGGAGAATTTTCGGATGTGGTCCGGCGGTTTCGTGGTTGGATTGCGCATGATGTCGATCGCCTGGTCGGTCTTGAAGAGCTGATATTTCGACGGGTCGTTGGGATAGAAGAACTTCACCTCCGCCCCACCCTTGTTCGCAGGCCCGCGCTCGTATTCCACATGCACTTCCATGCGCTCGCCGCCGGCCGCTGCGAATTCCCAGTCTTCGGACCCCGTCATCGCGCCGCCTAAAGCTGAAGCGGTGCGTGACATCCGGGCCGTGCCCGCGTGCTGATAGACGCCGAAAGCGCCCGGTGCATCGGCCGCACTCTCGGTCAGTCCGTGAATGATCATCTGTCCTGCAACCCCGCCTGTGCTTCCGGCCTGCCTCACCGGAATGGCGAGATAGACGAGCCGGGCGGTGGGGCGCGGCGCGGGCTTGCCGTCGCTGCCGATGATCGCCATGCGGTCGATGAAGATCATTCGCAGGTTGGCATCCTTCGCGGGGCCCTGCGTCGCGATCACCGCCTCCCATCCCTGCGGCAGCATTTTTGCCAGTGCCGCATCGTTCACACGAAAATCGAGCTGGAAGCGGTGCTCTGCGGCCTGCTCGATAATCGTTTGCGCCGATAAGCCTGGCGCCGTCATCAAAAGGCCTGCGGTGACGAACGCGCCGGCCACTGCCTTTGTGTATGTCATGTTTTTCTCCCCTTGAGACGAACGTGAAGCCTGCCTTAACTTCGCCGGCCGAAAGCCAGCAGCGCGTCCGATGCGCCGTAGATCGGAAAGTAGCCACGCAGAAAGATCTGGGCGCTGCGCTCGTACGCGGCGCTCGGGATTTTCACCACATCCCCGTTCATCGATCCGGTGACCCGCGCACGCAGCACGCCTGCGGGGTTGCGCATGGCGACGACCGTTTCGCGCTCGGCGCTGCCCAGCGGATCGAGGCCGCTGGCGACACCGTTCGCCACGGTCCCGGGCAGCAGGCACGCGACCGCAAGACAGCAACCGCCGGTGACGGCCAGAGAATTGTGCGCGGTCTGCGGCGTAAAATACCGCGCGGTGATGTTCGCACCGTCGATGCCGGCCGCGACGAGGCATACCTTCGGAACGGTCTCACTGTTCGCGAGCTCGTCCGCCGTCATGGGCGCGCCGTCCTTTTTCTTCAGCGCCATCTTCAGCCCCGCTTCGACCCAGATCTCGCGCAACCGCTGTTTCAAGGCCGAGTCGCGCGACAGTTCCTCGACGCTCTCCTGCCCCGTTTTGCCCAGGTCCGCGGCACGTATGATCACCATGGGGACGGCGACGTCGACGCACGAGGCTTCCACGCCGGCGAATCGATCGGTCAGGTTCCCGGTCGGCAGGAGCTTGCCGGTCTTGGCGCCGACCGGATTGCGCAGGCTCAGCTCGACCCCGGGGAAACGGCCCATGACGCCGGGAATCTCCGCGTCCGCAGGAATGAACGGAGTGCCTTCGGGCGTGTTGACCGTCGCGTCGGTCGTGACTTTCGTATTGGTGTTGTAAATGCGCAGCACCGTCCTGCCTCTGGCTGCGGGAAAGAGACCGGTGTCGAGCGCATACATCGGCAGCGCAGCTGACATGTTGCCGCAGTTCACGCTCCAGTCGATAGCCGCTTTGTCCGCCGCGAGCTGCGCGAGGGTGCTGGTGATATCGGCTTCATCATTCGGCGAGCGATTGACGATGAAAACCTTGTTGCTGGTCGTGACGCCCCGGCCGAGGCCCGTGGTCTGCTTGTTGCCTTTCACTTCGCCCGAAGGCGGAACACCCATCATCCAGCGGATGGCTTCTTCACGCAGCGCCAGATCAGCCGGCAGATGCCCGTCCCACAGCACGATGCCCGTGGATGTGCCGCCGCGCATGTAATACACCGGCAGCTCGAGAACGCCGTTCACGATTCGAGGCAACGCCGTATCGAGGATGGATGCGGTGGGAGAAACGCCGCCCGCGGGGCTGGGAGTGGTCATGTCCATGGTGTAGCTCCTTCGGAAGAGCCCGCATTGAAACACAAAGTACAATCGGATCGTAAGCGGCCGAGGCCCGCCCGGTCCAGCAGGTGAGGCTCCACGGCCCAAATCCATATTTCACACCGAGTCCAGCCATGCCCAATCCCCTGCCCGCCCTCTCGCTCCTCGAAACGCGCGTCCTCGGGGTCCTGGTCGAAAAACAGCACACCGTTCCGGACGCCTATCCGATGACGATCAACGCGCTGGTTTCCGGCTGCAGCCAGAAAACGAGCCGCAATCCGGTGCTGGAGGTGACGGACGCCGAGGTGCAGGCGACGCTCGACAGCCTCAAGAGCTACAACCTCGCGATCGAGACCAGCGGCGGACGCGTCGCGCGCTACGCGCACAACGCCGATCGCGTGCTCCAGGTGCCTTCGCAGTCCGTCGCGATCCTGACCAGCCTCATGCTTCGCGGCCCGCAGACCGCAGGTGAGCTTCGCATCAGCTGCGAACGCCTGCATCGCTTCACCGACATTTCTTCGGTCGAAGGCTTTCTGCATGAGCTCGCGGAGCGGCCCGCCGGCGCGCTCGTGATCGAGCTGCCGCGCCTGCCCGGCGCGCGGGAAAATCGCTGGGCCCATCTGCTGAGCGGCGCGCCGGAGCCCGACGCCCCGATTGTGGAAAAGCGAGCCGGCGCGGACACTTCTTTGGGTGAAGTCGCGGCGCTCAAGGTGAACGTCTCGCGCCTCGAGGCAGAAGTGAGCGAACTGAAAGCGTTGGTGAGCCGAATCTGCGCAGAGCTCGGCATCCCGTCGCAGCCGACAATCGACCCCTAGGAGTTTGTCGGACTTGTGCGCGACAAACTCCTTAACCGGAAAACATGACGAACGAAATCGCAAAAAAGCAGCAGTGTGATCCGCCTTTCCCGCAGAAAGGACGCTCTCCAGGCCCGAATGAGGTCAAGTGGGGGTTTCTTATAAGCAGCGTGTCCCCCGGCCTCGATCGCAGCGAGTCGAAAACCCTACGCGGCTGCTTCATGAGATCAAGTCCGACACGCTGCTAGCCCCGGGATCCGGCCTTTCCGGAAAGCCATCATGGGCCCGGAAATCGCTCAATTCAGGCGCGGGCGCAGCGAGGGATGGTGTACCATACGCCCGGTAACAGTTCGCCCAACTTACAGGGTCGTGCAGTGCCACACCGTCGAGTGCGGCGAAGACTTACCGAAGGGTTCTCAGCGCCGCCCCGCCATCGGGGTCGGATGCGGAGCCCGCCGCGCTGACGTAACGGGTCAGCCGCTGCGACATCCCGTTCAGTTTCATTACCGACGTGGGCCCGAACCGACGCCCGCTTCCCGCCAAATCGAACCAACCCCTTTAGGAGACACCAATGAGCAACTCTCGAATGCTGCAGAAAAAGCGTAAAGCGCAGGCTCGCAAGAAGCGCATGGCCAGCGAGGCCACGCAGTTGAAAAAGCTGCGGAACGACGGCGAGAAGACCGCCAGCGGGACAAAGCCCAAAGCCAAACAGGAAGCCTCGGCCAGCGCGAGCTAGAAAGCTTGCGGGTGGGTGCGCCATGGCACATTCAGACGTGTCCGGGTTCGTGATACCCGAGTCTGACTCGGGCAGAACGAGCCGAAAAAAAACCCCGCCGAAGCGGGGTTTTTTTTCGCAGGAAAGACGCGGATCAGCGACCGTCCTTGTCGAAGTCGCCGGGCATCGCCCGCTCGACGCGATGCCACGCCGCGCGCGTGGCGTGCTTCGCGTGGTCCCACCCCAGGCGCGACTTGCCCCGGCTGTTGTCGTAGTCGCGCGCGAGATCGGCATCGACGTCATCGAACTTCGCACCGGTATAGCGGCCGCGTGACTCCCAACCCAGCCGATAAGCCGGGCCGTAGTCGTCGTAGCTCATGTCTTTCTGGTAATAGGGCTCGCGCTGGAAATTCTCTCGCCAGTAAGCGTCTTCCACCGTGGGATCGTAGTGCTCCGCGACGGCCTTGCCTGCGAGACCGCCCGCGATGGCACCCGCAGCCGCACCGACCATCGTGCCGACGGGCCCCGCCGCTAACGTGCCCGCTGCGGCGCCTGCGGCCATGCCGCCGAGAGCGGCACCCACGCCCGTCCCGACCGGATGCGCACCGGGTGCTCCGGTGATGGGATCACGGTTGGCGTCATCTTTCGGATTCTTGCTCGTCATGGCGTTCTCCAGAGTGTTTGTGGACACTCCATGTGCAGCAAATTATGTGCCCCGCTCGAGCAGCGTCCTTGACTCGCCGCGTCACGAGCCCGAAGCTTCGATCAATCCTATTGATTCCCCGCCAGGAGGTTCCATGGCTCGTTCGCAGGCCGTCGATCGCGAACTCGAAATAGAAGGTCTGCGTATCCACTATCTGGATTGGGGAACGCCGGGCCGCCCGCCGCTCCTGGCCCTGCACGGCATCGCGCGCACTGCGCACGCTTTCGATCACCTCGCACCGCGCTTGCGCGACCGATACCACGTGATCGCGGTGGATATGCGAGGTCACGGCGATTCGGCGTGGGATCCGCAGGGCGCCTACATGGTCGAGGACTACGCGAAGGATGTCGCCGCCCTCGTCGGACACCTCGGCCTGCGCGATATCGTGTTCTGGGGGAACTCGACCGGGGGACGGGTCGCACAGGTGATCGCCGGCGCTGCCCCTGAACTGGTTACCGCCGTGATCGTCGAAGACGTCGGTCCGGAGCGGCCCAGCGCCGTTTCGAATCGCCGCGCGGAACGCATGGGCCGCGAAGAAAACGGATGGGCGTCGGCCGACGCGTTGCTCGAACACGTGAAGAACGCCAACCCGCGCACGCCGGACGCCATAGCGCGCGCGCTGGTGAGTCATGGCTCGAGGACGCGTGAGGATGGACACATCGTATGGAAACGCGATCCGGCGATACTCAAAGGTTTCGTGCCGACGGCGCTGTGGGACACCGTGCGCCGGATCGAGGCGCCGATCGTCTACATACTGGGCGGCGCAAGCACGATCGTTCCCCCTGACACGCAAATGCAACTCAGGGCGGAACTACCCCAGGTGGAGATTCTCACGATGCCGGGACTCGGCCACTATCCCAGTGACGAAAAACCCGAGGACTTTCTCGCCCTCGTCGACGGGTTTCTCGCGGCAAAGACAAAACAAGCCTGAGCCGAGTCGAGCCTGCTGCGGGTAGCCTCGCGCGCGCAAGCGAATTTCCGCGCTTCCGGCGCATCGATCTATCACGCCGATCCGCCGCCGGCACGCGGCTTGTATCATGGCACCCCTTATGCCTACACCCGTCCCGCCCCACGCCGAGGCGCCCGCTGCGCCGGCGAGCGCCGGCACCGTCACCCGCAAGCAGTTCCTCGATATCTTCGTCGCGGTCTTCATCCCGATGTTCATGGCGGCGATCGACCAGACGCTGCTCGCCACCGCGACACCTGCGGTTGCCCAGAGCCTCGGCGGCCTGCGCGACAGCTCCTGGATCGCAGTGGCCTATCTGCTCGCGGCGGCGACGATCGTTCCGTTATACGGGCGCCTCGGCGACCTGCGAGGCAAGCGCGACATGCTGCTCATCGCCATGGGCGTTTTCACGGCGGGCTCGCTGGCCTGCGCCGCGGCGCAGTCGATGCCGCAGCTCATCGCCGGACGCGTGCTGCAGGGCCTGGGTGGCGGCGGCCTGATGATGCTGTCTCAGGCGCTCATCGGCGAGCTCGTGCCGGCCGTGGAGCGCATCAAATACCAGGCCTACTTCGCGCTCATGTTCAGCACCGCGGCGATCAGCGGGCCCGTGATCGGTGGGCTCGTGGTGTCTCACGTGAGCTGGCGGTGGCTCTTCCTCGCCAACCTGCCGCTGGCCGCTTTCGCGGTGTGGCGCCTGCGCCGCCTGCCGCCCGGCGAGCGTCATCCCGCAGCGGCAGGTCCACCCGACGTCGCCGGCCAAGTGCTTTTCGCCGTCGGTGCTTTGAGCACGCTTTTCTGGCTGACTTCGGGCGGGCATCGCTTCGCGTGGCTGTCCACGCCGAGCCTTGCGCTCGCCGCGACCGGCGTCATCTCATTGGCCGTGCTCGCCTGGACCGAGCGCAGACACGCTTCCCCCTTTCTTCCGGTGGAGTTGTTCAGAGACGCGACGATCCGCCTGTCGGCGGTGCTCGTCGTGCTGTTCGCCGCGTGCATGTTCGCCATCATCTTTTTTCTGCCGATCTATCTTCAGCTCGGGCACCGGCTGAGCGCGCAGGCCTCCGGGCTGCTGCTGCTGCCGGTCACCGCGGGACAGGTCACTGCAGCGATGACCGCGTCGCGCATCCTGCGGCGCACCGGCAATCCGCACCCCATTCCGGTCATCGGCATGTCCCTCACCAGCGCCGGTCTGTTTCTCCTCGGCGTGCTCCCGCCTCACCTCGGTCTCATCGTCGCGCTGGGTTTTCTCGTGGGGCTCGGGCTGGGCACCGTGATGCCCGTCAACCAGGTCGTCGTCCAGACCGTCGCGGGTCGCACCAAGCTCGCTGCGGCGACATCGACTGTTTCACTCGCGCGCTCGACCGGTGGCGCAGCCGGCGCTGCACTGTTCGGCGCACTGGTTTTCGGAATGATCCCGGATGCCGACCGAAGCTCGCTGCTGAAGTCGGTCGAGATCGTGGGCAGCGAGGTCGTGATTCACGCCTTCCATCGCGCGTTTCTTGCCGCAGCGGTCGTGGCGGCACTGGGCGCATACACCGCAAGCCGCATTCCGCGTATGAGGCTGTGGCCGGCACGCGAGAAAAAGAAAGTGAAGGCGGATTAGCGCAGTGTCCCGGACCGTTCGTGTCGGGTGTCGCGGTAGCAAAGTCGAAACACGGACGCGGCTCGACCCCGTCAGTCAGCACATCGCTTCACGCATAGGGTGCTCACACGCGCCGTTCATCTTTCGACTTCGCCGGGCTACGCTCAAGACGAACGGGGGGCGGACTAGTGCGAGGCCGGCCTGTTTGATGCGATGTCTCCAGACCGTTCGCGTTGAGCGTCGCGGTAGCAGACCCGAAACACGAACGCGGCTCGACGCTGTCAGCGCATCGGCTCGCCGATCGGGTGCTCAGACGTGCTGTTCGTCTTTCGACTTCGCCTCGCTACGCTCAAGACGAACGGGGGCTTAAGAGGCGCGAAGCCAGCCTCGTTTTTATGCGATTTATACCAGACCGTTCGTGTCGAGCATCGCGGTAGCAAAGTCGAAACACGAACGCGGCTCGACGCTGTCAGCGCATCGCCTCGACGATCGGGTGCTCAGACGTGCTGTTCGTCTTTCGACTTCGCCGGGCTACGCTCAAGACGAACGGGGGGCTAGAGCGGGCCTTCGCTCGCCACCAGGAACTCGCGGCGCATTTCGGCCATCGAGCCGATCCCCAGCATCGCCATGTCGCGGTCGATTTCCTCGCGGAGCAATCTCGCCGCGTGGCGCAGACCCGCCTCACCCGCAATCGAGGCGGCGTACAGAAAAGGCCGTCCGACGAAGACGAAATGCGCGCCGAGCGCGAGTGCTTTGAGCACGTCGGTGCCACGCCGCACCCCGCTGTCCATCATGATGGCCATGTCGCCTGCTTCGGCAACCGCGCCGGGCAGTGCGCGCAGCGGGGCGATCGCCCCGTCGAGCTGGCGACCGCCATGGTTGGAGACGATGATGCCGTCGGCGCCGCTTTCCCGCGCGATGCGCACATCCTGTCTCGCGAGCACGCCTTTGACGACGAGCTTGCCTTTCCACATCCGCCGCATCAGCTCGAGGTGTTCCCAGGCGAGGCCGTCACGTAAATGCCTGCGCCGCTCCGCGGTGCGCGACATGATGGGCACGCGCTGGTCCCCCATGTTTTCCAGATGCGGCATGCCGCGCTTCATGACCGTACGGAGGAATGTGCCGAAGAGCCAGCGGGGGCGGATCGCGCAGTCCCACATCATGCGCGGCGTCGGCCGCAGCGGCGTGCTGTAGCCGTTGCGCACGTTGTTCTCGCGGTTCGCCATGACCGGAACATCGACCGTGAGGACCAGCGTCTCGAAACCCGCAGCCTGCGCGCGCTCCACCAGCGGCGTGATGATCGAAGCCTCACCCGGCAGATAAGCCTGGAACCACGACGTGGGGCCCACCTCTCTGACTTCCTCGAGGCGGGTAAACGAAGCCCCGCTCTGGATCATCGGGATGTTGAGGTCCGCCGCGGTGCGCGCAAGCACGGTGTCGCCTTCGTACGCGGCGAGCGACGTTCCGCCCATCGGGGCGAATCCGAACGGCAGGTCGTAGACGCGCCCGAGGAGCGTCGTCTTCTGGCTGCGGCCCCGGGTGCTCACGAGAACGCGCGGAACGAAACCGTATTCGCCGAAAGCCGAGCGATTTCCCCGCAGCGAGGCATTCGTTTCCGAACCGCCGGAGATGTAGCCGAAGATGGGCCGCGGGAGGAAGCCCCGCGCCTCCGCCTCGAAATCCTCGAGCGAAAGCATGCGCTCGAGCACGCGGGGTTGCGAACCGCCCGAGGGCTGCGCGCTGGCGGGACGCACTGTCAGCTGGTCACCCTTGGACAACGGGCCGTTGGTCGAATCGCTCACTTCCTGTCTGCTTGTCATCGTCATAGGATCGCTCTAACGCAGGATGGCCGGATGCCGAAGAGTAAGCGGTAAGCGCACGCGCCGACAATCCCCCAAAGACACCGCGGGTCGGCAGAACGCACGGCGAAGCGTATTGCTTAAATGTCCGGACGGGAATACCGTTCGACCAGAATTCAAAAACCATCACCAAGGGGAACGCCATGCAACGAACGATATTCGCCATGATCGCGGCAAGCCTGGCCGCTTTCGCCCAGCTCGCGTGGTCCCAAACCGCCGCGGACAAACCCGCCGCGCCCGCGCCTAAGCCGGCTTACGAAACCACGAAAGTCGACGGCACCGACAACGTGTATATCTTTCGCTACGGCAACGCGCAGTCGATGTTCGTCGTCACCTCCGCAGGCGTGATCGCCACCGACCCCATCAGCTATGCCCGCAAGGACGCGTCAACCGTCTATCTCGCCGAAATCAGGAAAGTCACCACCCAGCCGATCAAATACCTGATTTACAGCCATCACCACTTCGATCACATCGCCGGGGGCAAGGCTTTCAAGGACGCCGGCGCGACGATCATCGCGCACCAACGCGCGAAGGAACGCCTCGCGGTGCTGCAGGACCCGTCCACACCGCTCCCCGACGAAACCATCAGCAAGACGACCACCATAAAGCTGGGCGAAACGGCTCTGGAGCTCGTCTATCTCGGGCTCAACCATTCCGACAGCACGCTCGTGATGCGTCTGCCGAAGGAGAAAATCATCTTCGCCGTCGACATCATTCCAGTCGGCTCGCTACCCGGGCGCGCGATGATCGATTCCCATCCGCTCGAATGGGAAGACACCCTGAAGAAAGTGATCGCGATGGATTGGGACCGCCTGATACCGGGGCATCCGGGTGCCCCGGCCGGCAGGCTCGGCACCAAGGACGACGTCAAAGACGTCCTCGCGTTCCTGCAGGAAGCCTCAGCGCAAATGAAGGAAGCTGCGCGCGCAGGCAAGTGCTGGGAGCCGGCGGAGAAAGAACTGCAAATGCCGAAATACGCGAAGTGGCCGGGGTACGAGGCAGCAATGGCGCTCGCCGGACGACGCTATTGCGGGCTGTGGGGGCGTGGGACGTGATGCGGTGATGAAGTGATGGGGTGATGCGGTGATGCAGGGCCAACGCATATGCATCTGTATATGCCCGCGCAGGTGGGTATGTACAGATCGGGAGAATTGGCTGTGCGGGTATATGGGTTTAGTCGTTTGGCGGTGATTATCATTACTCGTTAGAAGGCTTAACCCATGCAGCCTCCGAAGAGCGAGACCTGCGTCATTTGCGGGGTGAGGCCTGCCGATACAGTGGATCACGTCCCGCCGAAGGGATTCTTCAGGGGCGTCGTAAACGCGCAGCTTCGTACAGTCCCGGCTTGTCATGATTGCAATAACGACGCTTCGTCAGACGACGAAGACGTACGCTTCGTCATAAGCGCGCAGCTTGGGAAGCAGAACTCGGCTTCAAAACAACTCTGGGAAGACGGAGCACACAAGACAATCTTGCGGAAGACCAAGCTTCGTGAGGCGTTTGTTGCAACAGCAGGAGAGGTGGCTGTAGTGGGTGAAGATGGTGCACACACTACAAGAATTGCATTTCGTGTCCCTGTCAGCACTTATCAACGTGTCTTCGAGCGCACGACACGAGGCCTGTACTTCTTCCACATGGGCCGCGTTCTCCCGTCGACTGTGCCTGTCTCAGTCACCATGCTGGCAGGAACGCCGGATATGGAGACGGAAGAGATTCGCATGCTCAACAGGGAGACCATTGGCGACGGCGCATGTGTGTATCGCTATGGAGCCGCGCCGGAAGACGTCGACTGCAGCCTTTGGATTTACGAATTCCACCACGCCCATTGGGCGATGGTTACCACAGGTTCTGTCGAGTGAGAGCGCCGTCCAACCCGGCAGTCAACCGGACCTGCGCGAAGAGCTGCGCAGGCCGGTTACTTCTACGTTACGCTTCACAGACGCCACCCCGGACAATATGGACGACTACGAGAACCCTCTGCCCGGGACGACATACATCAGTCCCGCACTGACATCTTCAACGATCCTGGGCGAAAGTTCCGCATCGGCTCGATCGCGGCGAAGATGGTTGCACACCCGAGACGTTGCGTAAATGGGTACGCCAGGCAGAGCGTGACCAAGGCCGACGCGCGCGGGTGACCAGCACCGAGCGCGAGCGGCTCAAGGAGCTGGAGCGCTAGAATCGCGATCTGAAGCGGGAGATCGAGTCCAATGCTTGTCAGCGGCACGGCGTGCGGTAGCGACGATCAACGGAAACAGTTACACCCCAGGCAGGAGTGTCCTGATTTCTGTGTTTGAGGCTTCGGCGTGATGCGACCATCTTACGCTTGCGGTTGGGTGAATCGGT
>JBKJKJ010000029.1:0-3110 GCA_046597455.1 Burkholderiales bacterium | reverse complement strand
GGGCGGACAGGTGTCGCTCATGTTCGCGAACATGGCGTCGAGCTTTCCGCACGTGCGTGCCGGGAGGCTGCGCGCGCTCGCGGTCACGGGGAGGAAGCGCTCGGTGGCTGCCCCCGATATGCCGACCATCAGCGAAGCGGCGCTGCCGGGCTACGAGGCGAATGCGTGGTTTGCCGTGCTCGCGCCGCGCGGCACGTCCGCAGCCATCGTCGACAGGCTCAACCGGGCCATCGTCGGCATCGTGGAGGCGCCGGACGTGCGCGAAAAGCTGCTCGCGCAAGGGGTGGAGCCGACACCCTCGACGCCCGCGGAGCTGGGGCGCTTCCTCGCCGACGAGGTCGTGAAGTGGACGCAGGTCGTGAGGGCGTCAGGGGCGCGCCCGGACTGAATCGCAGGCGCGAGGCGGGAGCGTCATTGAACATGACGTTCCGAATCGGGACGAGCGCGCTCGCCGGCAGAAATAGGGGCTAAAACCGGTCGTGTTCGCCGGGCCGCCTGAACGCGTTTGAGGCAAAAATACCTCCGTCATAACAGATATGCAGGACCAGGAGGTGTTGCCATGCTGAGGTGGTCATTCAATACAGTGACGGACGAGACGGGCGCCGAATCGGCGGGCAAGTGGTACTGGCGCGCCAATGCCCATGAACCGCCGACGCTGGTCACATCGGCGCAGTTGTTCCCGACGCTCGACGAATGTGCGGCCGATGCGCGATGCAACGGCTTTCGCGGGAGTGTCGTGCCGATGGGGGACAGCTTGTGTCACCCGGTGATGATCGGTCTGGAGGAGCCTGAGAATATGCCTTTGTATTCGAGGCGGGAGCTGGCCTCCGCAATCTGGGTTTAGTCGAATCGGCGTGCGCCGGGCCGCCCCGGTCGCTGTGAAAGCGCCGGCAGCGTTCGTGTGCGAGACGCTCGAGGGCGTGCTGGGAGGCGCCGCACGGGGAAGAGTGGGTCGAAGTCGAACTCACCTTGACATGCGCGCCCCATGAACAGATGATCCCGACATGTCGATGCTGATGAAAGCGGAAGCTGCCGACCACGCCCTGAGCGACGAGATGGATCGGCTCGTGATCGTCAAATCCACGATTTACACATCGGGGGAGCGTGACCCCGGCCTGCCGCCGGAGACCCCGGATGCCCGCGGCAAAATCCATCTCATGGGGCATGATCCGCGCCTCACTCGCATGCCCGAGCGGCCCACGCTGTTCGATTTCTTCAGGCACCGCTTCGGCCCCGCCATCCACATGCTGCAGAGCGCACGGCTCGCGCAGAAAAACGGCATGAGCGAGAAGATCGTGCTGGCGTGTCTCATCCACGATATCGCCACCAGCGGTTTCATCCGCGCCGATCATGGCTACTGGGCCGCTCAGCTCGTCGAGCCTTATGTGGACGAGGAAGTAAGCTTCGCGATCCGCTACCATCAGGTGCTTCGTTTCTATGCGGACGAGTCGGTCGGCTACGCGTATCCGCAGTCGTATATCCGGCTTTTCGGCGCGGATTTCAAGCCCGAGCCTTACGTCGACACCGCATACCACTACGCCCGCCAGCACAAGTACTACATGGCGGCGCGCCTCCTCACCGTGAACGACCTCTACGCATTCGACCCCGACGTGCATGTCGAGCTGGAAGAGTTCACGGACATCGTCGGCCGCCATTTCCGCCAGCCGGAGGAAGGCCTGGGTTTCGACCAGAGCCCTTCGGCGCACATGTGGCGGACCATCAACTGGCCGACGCGATACCTGTAGACGCGCTCGCACGGCGCCTCGCAATGAGGCCCACCCGTGATTACGCGAAGCGCTGCGATACAGCAGTCGCGGAACCTTCGAGCCTTTACAGCGCGCCACCATGGGCCCCGTTGCGAGCACAGCGCGGCAATCGCCACGTCGGCCCTGCGCCTCCTCGCGTTGACCCCACCCGCCATCGCGAGAAAGGCCGATGACTCCACGCGTCATTGCGAGAAGCGCCGTAACGAAGCAATCCCGAGGCGCTCGCGTTTTGACTTGGGCCCTCGGGGCACGCCCGACGCCGCACATCCGCTCGCGTGAGCCCTACACACGACTGAGACCGCATTGGCACTGACTTACAAGACGTGTCCGAAGTGCGCGCATGAACGTACCTCCTCGGAGACTGCGGGCGAGGCCGCCTGCCCCGCGTGCGGCCTGATTTTCGAAAAGTATCTGCAGTCCAGGCTGAGCCGCTCTGCGCTCCGGCAGCAGCGTCCCGCTCCGGTCGATGGCGACGAAGACCACGACTCACTTCCGGCGCGCGCTAAGGACATCCTGTTCCACGTCCCCGACCGCGTCGAGGCCTCGCACGTTTACGCCCGCGCCGTGCTGCTGGCCGTGCTCGTCGTCTACGGGCTGACGCTCGCAGCGATGGACATCCCGTCGTGGGCGATGGCCGCCTCGCTCATGCACCTGCCGATGGTGCCTATCCACGAGTTCGGCCACTTCCTCTTCAGTCCTTTCGGCGAGTTCATGATGTTGCTTGGCGGGTCGCTGTTTCAGGCCGGGCTGCCGCTCGTCTTCGCCGGGATTTTCCTCGTCAGGAAGCGTGACCCGTTTGCCGCTGCGGTGACGCTGTGGTGGTCGGCCGTCGCGGTGATGGACATCGCGCCGTACGTATACGACGCACAGCAGCCCGTTCACGTCCTGCTGACGGGGCGCACCGGAGATAGTGGCGCGCACGATTTCATCGATGTGCTCGGCGATCTCGGGCTGCTCGCGCACGCGCAATCGGTGGGTTACGGTGTTCATCGCTTCGGCGTCGCGATGCTCGTCGCGTCCCTCGCCTGGGCGGCGTGGATCGTGTGGCGGCAATTCGCCGTGCGGGCCGATATGCGAATCTGACCCGCCGAACCACAGTGTCCAGGCAGCCGGCCCGCTGACGCTTCCCTGTTACCATCGCGTTGGCACTGCAAAGCAACCGGCTTCATGTCACGCGATTCAATCCCCCACAGCGACGATCTTCGGTTTCCGTACTGGCGCCGCAATTTGCGCTTCGTGCCTGCATCCAACCTGCTCTCGAGCCTCGGATTCGGTCTCTCGTGGCCGTTTCTTCCGCTGATGGTCCGCGGCCTCGGCGTCGAGGAGAACCTCGCGGCGTGGGTC
>JBKJKJ010000574.1:0-11376 GCA_046597455.1 Burkholderiales bacterium | reverse complement strand
GTCGAAAGCCCCGCCGACGATGAAAAGGATATTCGTCGTGTCGACCTGCACGAACTCCTGATTCGGGTGCTTGCGGCCGCCCTGTGGCGGAACCGAAGCGATGGTGCCTTCGATCAGATTGAGCAGCGCCTGCTGCACGCCTTCGCCCGAAACGTCCCGGGTGATCGAAGGGTTATCCGATTTGCGCGAAATCTTGTCGATCTCGTCGATGTAAACGATGCCGCGCTGCGCTTTTTCGACGTCGTAGTCGCATTTCTGCAACAGCTTCTGAATGATGTTCTCGACGTCCTCGCCGACGTAACCGGCTTCGGTGAGGGTGGTCGCGTCCGCCATGACGAAAGGCACGTTCAAGAGCCGTGCAAGTGTCTGGGCCAACAGTGTTTTGCCTGACCCCGTCGGGCCGACCAGCAGGATGTTCGACTTCGCGAGCTCGACTTCGTCGTTCTTGCTAATGTTCTTAAGGCGCTTGTAATGGTTATACACCGCAACCGAAAGAATTCGTTTCGCGACGTCCTGCCCGATCACGTACTGATCCAGTATCCCGCGGATCTCGTGGGGCACCGGGAGATCGGACTTGGCACCTTTCGCGCCATGATCCCCCTGTGTCTCCTCGCGGATGATGTCGTTGCACAGCTCGATGCATTCATCGCAGATGAACACTGACGGGCCCGCGATAAGCTTGCGCACCTCGTGCTGGCTCTTCCCGCAGAAAGAGCAATACAGGAGTTTCTCGCCGCCCACTTTGTCTGACATACCCGCTTTCCCCACGTCGAAATCCCGTTCAGGACTGCAAATTCAAGGCCATTACGTCAGCCACTAGGCCGCGGCTTCCGCGCGGCTCGTCAACACCTTGTCGACGATACCGTAACTCACGGACTGGGTCGCAGACAGGAAGTTATCACGATCCGTGTCTTTTTCAATCGTTTCCATCTTCTGGCCGGTGTGTTTTGCCATGATTTCGTTCAGCCGGGCCTTGAGAAACAGGATTTCCTTCGCGTGAATCTCGATGTCGGAAGCCTGACCCTGGAAACCGCCCATCGGCTGATGGATCATCACGCGCGAATTGGGGAGGGCGAAACGCTTGCCATGGGCCCCTGCGGCAAGGAGAAGCGAACCCATGCTGGCGGCCTGCCCTACGCACAATGTGGACACGTCGGGCTTGATGAACTGCATCGTGTCGTAAATCGCCAGGCCCGCCGAGACCGACCCGCCGGGCGAGTTGATATAGAAGGAGATGTCCTTGTCGGGATTCTCGGACTCCAGAAACAGCAGCTGCGCAACGATCAGATTCGCCGTCACCTCGTTGACCACGCCGACCAGGAACACGACGCGCTCCTTGAGGAGCCGCGAATAAATGTCGTACGCGCGTTCGCCGCGACCGCTCTGCTCGATCACCATTGGAACGAGGCCGAGGCCCTGCGGTTCGATCACGCCGTGCGCGCCCATCGCATACTGAGGTTCTAGATAGCGACTCATGGTTTATTTCCCATCAATTCGTCAAACGCGATCGACTGGTCATCGACCTGGGCCGTTTTGAGCGCCCATTCGACCACGTTGTCCTCGAGGACCATCGACTCGATTTCCCGCAGGCGATCGGGCGACTGGTGATACCAGCGCACGACTTCCTGCGGGTTCTCATATGACTGCGCCTGCTCTTCGACAATTGCCCGGACTTGTTCCGGCTTTGCCTGCAGCTGATGCGCTTTCACCAGTTCAGCCAGAATAAGGCCCAGGTTTACGCGCCGCTCCGCCTGTTTCTCGAATACTTCCGCAGGCAGCGGCATGTCGTCCTTGACCGGAATACCGCGCGCCGCGAAATCCTGCCGCGTCAGCTCCCGCAGCCGCTCGATTTCACTCACGATGAGCGACTTGGGCACATCAACCTTGGTGGCATCGAGCAGCGCCTGCATGACCTGGTCCTTGACCCGCGCCTTCAGTCGGCCTTTGACCTCGCGCTCGAGATTGCCTTTGATCTCGTTGCGCATCTTGGCGACGTCGCCATCCGCTACGCCGAGGCTTTTCGCAAAATCCGCATCGATTTCCGGCAGTTTGGGCGCGGCGACTTCGGACACGCTGATTTCGAACGTCGCCGTTTTTCCCGCGACATCCTTGCCATGATAATCGTCGGGGAAACGAAGCTCGAACGTCCTGGAGTCTCCCGCTTTCATCCCCTGCAACTGGGATTCAAAATCGGGGAGCAGCCGGCCTTCACCGAGCACGACCGCCTGGTCTTCGGCCTTACCGCCTTCGAACTCCACGCCGTCAATCGTGCCTTTATACGACATCGTGACGCGATCGCCGTTCTCGGCTGCGCGCTCTGCCTCGTCGTAGGTGACCCGCTGCTTGCGCATGATCTCGACCGTGCGGTCGATTTCTGCGTCTCCGACCTCGAGCTGGGGTCGGCTGATTTTCGAACCTGCGATGTCGCCGAGCACCACTTCCGGATAGACCTCGAAGGTCGCGCTATATTCGAAATCACTCGACCCCTCGGCGAACGGCTTGGGCTCGAACTGAGGGTAGCCCGCCACCTTGAGGTTCTGCTGCCTCACCGCTTCGCCGAAGCTGCTCTGCACGGTCTCAGTCAACACTTCGTTTCTGACCTGAGGACCGTACTGTTGCACGACGACTTTCAGCGGCACTTTGCCGGGGCGAAAGCCGTGCATCTTCACCGTGCGGGTGAGGCGCTTGAGACGCGTGTCGACCTCATGCTCGATTTCCGCCATGGGGACTGCGACACTCAAGCGCCGCTCTAGGGTGCTCAGGTTTTCCAAATTTGCTTGCATTAGAAGTAAGGGGCCTTGAACGTTATGAATCTGGTGCGAAAGGAGGGACTCGAACCCACACGCCTTTCGGCGCCAGAACCTAAATCTGGTGCGTCTACCAATTCCGCCACTTTCGCCGTGCTTGAGCGCTGCAGCATCCGAATGCGCAACCTGTTGATTGTAATATAATCGCGCCTTTAATCACAGCGGCCCGAGCTTGCCACGCACCTGAACTTCGGCATGCAAGCCTATGACGCGCTGGTCTTTTCCTCGGGCAACATGGCGGTTGACCACTACGAGAATTTTCCCGTTGCCTCGGTCCTGCTGCCCGCGCGCCTGCGCCGGCCGGTTGCGCTGATCTACCGCTTCGCCCGCGAAGCGGACGATTTCGCCGACGAAGGCGACGCCCCCGCGCCCGTCAGGCTCGAACAACTCGACCAGTTTCGCCGGGAATTGCGCCACATCGAGGCCGGAACAGCGCCCGTAATCCCCTGGTTTTCCGCGCTTGGCGGCGTCATCCGCGAGTTTGGTCTCCCGCTTCGCGCTTTCGAGGACCTTTTGTCCGCCTTCTCGCAGGATGTGGTTCAGGCGCGTTACGCGACCTACGATGACGTCCTGGATTATTGCCGCCGATCGGCAAACCCCGTCGGCCGCCTGTTGCTCGTCCTGTACGGTTCGACCGAACCCAAACATCTCGTCTGGTCCGATGCCATCTGCACCAGCCTGCAGCTCATCAATTTTCTTCAGGATGTGGAAATCGACTGGCGGAAGGACCGCGTTTATCTGCCTCAGGACGAGATGCGGCGCTTCCGGGTGAGTGAAGAGCAAATCGCCCGAGGTCAGACAAGCGGGAACTGGAAAGAGTTCATGGCCTTCCAGGTGAGCCGAGCGCGTACACTGATGGACTCGGGTGCTCCGCTCGGGCGCGCGCTCAAAGGCCGCATCGGTCTTGAAATGCGAATGATCATCGCGGGCGGATTGCGGATTCTGGAAAAGATCGATCGCGTGCGCGGGGATGTATTCCGTCATCGGCCCGTCCTGGGGCCGCTCGACTGGCCGTTGATGCTGGCCCGATCGATTCGATGAACACGCGCCTCGATCATCCCCACGGCCCCAGTGAACTCAGCAACGCGGCTATCTGCACGATGAACTTCCCCCCATGAGCCCCCACGACTACTGTCAGCAAAAAGCCGCGCAGAGCGGTTCAAGTTTCTATTACAGCTTTCTATTCCTGCCGCCGGACAGGCGCCGGGCGATCACCGCGCTTTATGCATTCTGCCGCGAAGTGGACGATGCCGTGGATGAGTGCACCGACGCGAATATCGCGCGCACCAAGCTCGCGTGGTGGCGCGAGGAAATCGCAAACGTCTACGCAGGCCGGCCTCAGCACCCGGTCGGCCGGGCACTGGCCGAAGTCGTGGGGCCGCATAAGCTGGCCGAATCGGAGCTGCAGGAAATCATCGAAGGCATGGCGATGGACCTCGAGTACAACGCCTATCCGGACTTCGACGCGCTCAGGGTTTACTGCCACCGCGTTGCAGGCGTGGTCGGCATACTCTCGGCCAAGATTTTCGGCTACGCAGATCCGCGAACGCTCGATTACGCCGAAAACCTCGGGCTCGCCTTGCAACTGACCAACATCATCCGCGACGTCGGTGAAGACGCGCGGCGCAATCGCATTTACCTCCCGCTGCACGAAATGGCGCAGTTCGGGGTCACCGCCGAGGACATCACCGGCGGGCGCGAGACCGAGAATTTTCGCAGGCTCATGGGTTTTCAGATCGAGCGCGCCAAGGGTTATTACGATGCGGCGTTCGCCAAGCTCCCGCGGGCGGATCGCAAGCCACAACGCCCGGGCCTGGTCATGGCCGCGATCTATCGAACCTTGCTGGACGAAATCGAGAACGACGGCTGTCACGTCCTCGCTCGGCGAATTGCGCTGACGCCGATCCGCAAGCTGTGGATTGCCTGGAAAACGTGGGTCAAAGGCTGACGCCGGTAACCGCCCATGGCTGACCAGGCGTTCACCGCCCCCCCTTCACGACCGCTGCCATGAGCGTCGCCATCATCGGCGCCGGATACGCCGGCATGGCTGCGGCTGTCACTTTGGCCGAGGCTGGCGTCGCGGTCACGGTATACGAAGCCGGGCACGAGCTCGGGGGACGCGCGCGGCGGGTCGTCGTCAACGGCGTCGCGCTCGACAATGGGCTGCATATCCTCATCGGCGCCTATCGCGAGACCCTGCGTCTCGTGCACACGCTGCATCCGCGTCCCGCCGAGGTCCTGACGCGGTTGCCGCTGGACTGGCACGTCCATCGGCGTTTTCGACTCAAAGCGGCGCGTCTGCCGGCACCGCTGCACCTGGCTGCAGGACTGATCACCGCCCGCGGCGCGCCCTGGCGCGATCGGTTCGCTGCAGCGCGATTCATGCAGGCGATGCGCGCGCGAGGCTACCGGCTGGAACACGACATGAGCGTGGCGGCGCTGCTCCGCGCTCACCGGCAAGGCGATTCGTTCGTGCGATATCTGTGGAAACCGCTCTGTCTGGCCGCGCTCAACACGCCGCCCGACCTCGCTTCGGCACAGATTTTCCTGAACGTTCTGCGCGACGGCCTCGATGCCGGTCCTGCCGCAGGCGAGATGCTGCTCGCGCGCTGCGACTTGTCCGCGCTCCTGCCTCAACGCGCGGCCGAACGCGTGCTGCGCCTTGGCGGCGAAGTATTGACCTCGCACACGGTGGACGCATTGCGCACCCAGAGCCAGGGCATCGCAGTGACCTCGCGCGGCGTGGAACGGCGGCACACGCATGCCATCTGTGCGGTATCGCCGCACCGCGCTGCAGGGTTGTTGTCCGGGATACCGGCGATGAACGATACGATCGCGAAGCTGGGACGGTTCCGATATCAGCCCATCTACTCCGTGTATCTTCAGTTTGCCCAAGCGGTGCGCCTGCCCTTTCCGATGCTGGGACTCGATGGCATCGCCCAGTGGGTATTCGACCGCGAGGCGGCCTGCGGCCAGACCGGGTTGCTCGGCGCCGTGATCAGCGCGCAGGGGCCTCATCAGCGCATGACCCAGGATGCGCTCGCGCAAGCCGTACGGCAGCAGATCGCGGCAACGTTCGGGCCGCTCCCACCGCTCTCGTGGCACCGCGTGATCGCCGAGAAACGTGCGACGTTCGAATGCAGCGTGGGCCTGGAACGCCCTTCCACGCGCACGCCGCTGCCCCACCTTCATCTCGCAGGCGATTACACTGAAAGCGACTATCCAGCGACGCTCGAAGCCGCGGTGCGCAGCGGCATCGCTGCGGCTGCGCAGGTTTCGGATGCGCAGCGTTCGCGCCCGCGCGACTGGTCTTTCACATCTGCGTGAGTCGTTATAATCGCAGCTTATTCGAAGGAGACTGCTGTGCCCGAACGCGAATCGATGCAATATGACGTGGTGATAGTCGGTGCCGGACCGGCCGGCCTCGCCGCAGCCATCCGCCTAAAGCAGCTGGCTGCCGAGCGCAGCATGGAGCTCGGTGTGTGCGTGCTCGAAAAAGGTTCGGAAGTCGGCGCGCACATCCTCTCGGGGGCGGTGATGGACCCGCGCACGATGAACGAGCTCATCCCGGACTGGCGGGAGCTCGGTGCGCCGCTCAATGCGCCCGTCACCGAAGACCGATTCCTCTTCCTGACGAAAGACAAGTCGTACCAGGTGCCCGAGTTCATGCTGCCGGCGTGCTTCAAGAACCACGGCAACTATGTCATCAGCCTGGGCAATGTGTGCCGCTGGCTCGGTCAGCAGGCCGAAGCGCTCGGCGTCGAAATCTTCCCGGGTTTCCCTGCGGCCGACATCCTCTACGACGACAACGGTGCAGTCAAAGGGGTGGTCACGGGTGACATGGGTGTGGATCGCGAAGGCAAGCCCACCGACGCGTATCAGCCCGGCATGGAGCTGCACGGCAAATACACGCTGTTCGCCGAAGGCTGCCGCGGGCACCTTGGCCGCCGCCTGCAGGATCGCTACAAACTGCGCGAAGGCGCCGACCCGCAAGTCTACGGCATCGGCCTGAAGGAGCTGTGGGAGATCAAGCCCGAGCGTCACCAGAAAGGGCTGGTGATGCACACGGCGGGCTGGCCGCTCGACAGCGACACGTACGGGGGCTCGTTCTTCTACCACATGGAAGACAACCTCGTTGCCGCCGGCTTCGTGGTCGGTCTCGGTTACACGAATCCTTATCTGAGCCCGTACGAGGAATTTCAGCGCTACAAGACGCACCCCGCGATAGCCAGCTTCCTCGAAGGGGGTAAACGCATCGCCTACGGCGCGCGCGCCATCACCGCGGGCGGTCTTCAGTCGTTACCGAAGCTCGTTTTCCCGGGCGGCGCGTTGATCGGCGACGACGCAGGCTTTCTCAACGCGTCGCGCATCAAAGGCAGCCACGCGGCGATGAAGTCCGGCATGCTCGCTGCGCAGGCAATCTGCGACGCGCTGCAGGCGGGACGGGAAAGCGACGAGATCACCGCCTACCCCGAGGCATTCCGCTCGAGCTGGCTGCACGAAGAGCTACACAAAGCGCGCAACTTCAAACCGTTCATGAGCAAAGGGCTGTACAGCGGCACGCTCATGGTCGGCATCGATCAGGTACTGTTCCGCGGCAAGGCGCCGTGGACGCTGCATCATCACCATTCAGATAACGAAACGCTCACGCCGAAAAAAGACGTGCAGCCCATCGCGTATCCCAAACCCGACGGCGTGCTGACGTTCGACCGCCTGTCTTCGGTCTTCATCTCGAACACCAACCACAACGAAGACCAGCCGGTGCACCTCACGCTGAAGGATCCGACGGTGCCGGTGAACGTCAACCTCGCGCTCTACGACGCGCCGGAGCAGCGTTACTGCCCGGCCGGCGTATACGAAATCGTGAGGGAAGAAGACGGCAGCAATCCGCGCCTGCAGATCAACGCGCAGAACTGCGTGCATTGCAAGACGTGCGACATCAAGGACCCGACGCAGAACATCGTGTGGGTGACCCCCGAAGGCGGCGGCGGCCCGAACTATCCGAACATGTGACGGCTCGTCATCCTGACGAAGCGCCAGGATCCATTTTTGAACAATGGATCCTGGATCAGGCCCGCAACGCGGGGGGGCAGAACGACGAGCGGGCTCAGAACGCTTCGAAGATCCCTGCCGCACCCATCCCGGTGCCGATACACATCGTGACCATGCCGTATTTTTTCTTGCGCCGGCGCAGCGCGTGCATCAACGTCGCCGTGCGCACCGCCCCCGTCGCGCCGAGGGGGTGTCCGAGGGCGATTGCGCCGCCGAGGGGATTCACCTTTTCCCGGTCCAGGCCGAGTTCCTGAATCACGGCCAGGGTCTGCGCGGCGAAAGCTTCATTGAGCTCGATCCAGTCGATGTCATCGCGCTGCAGTCCGGCCAGTGCGAGCGCCTTCGGGATCGCTTTCAACGGACCGATGCCCATGATGTCCGGCGCCACACCGGCCACGGCATAGGCGACGAAGCGGCCCAGCGGCGTCGCGCCGTAGCGTTTCAACGCCGCTTCGCTCATCAGCACGAGCGCACCTGCGCCATCCGACATTTGCGAGCTGTTGCCGGCAGTCACCGAACCTCGCACCGCGAAAGCCGGCCTTAATTTCGCGAGCGCCTCGGGCGAGGTGTCACGACGCGGCCCTTCATCGACGAGCGCTGTGCGCGTGGCGGTCCTGACATCGCCTTTTTGCAGGTCTGGGAAGCGCTCGACGATCTCGTACGGCGTAATTTCGTCCACAAACTCGCCGGCCCCGATTGCGCGCACCGCGCGGCGATGGCTGTCAGCAGCATAGAGATCCTGCGCTTCACGGCTGATTTTCCACTGGGCGGCGACCTTCTCGGCCGTGATCCCCATGCCGTAGGCGATCGCGACATTTTCGTCCTTGTCGAAAATGGCCGGATTGAAGCTCGGCTTGTTGCCGCCCATGGGGACCATGCTCATGCTTTCGGTCCCCGCCGCGATCATCACGTCGGCCTCCCCCAGCCGGATACGATCGGCCGCGAGCGCGACCGCCTGCACACCCGACGAACAGAAGCGATTGATGGTCAATCCCGGAATGCTGTCAGGAAAGTCCGCGAGCAGCAGCCCGATCCGCGCGACGTTCATGCCCTGCTCGCCTTCGGGCATCGCACAGCCGACAATGACGTCTTCGACCGCGCCCGCTTCGAGGCCGGGGCAGCGGCCGATGGCGGCTTTGAGCACGTGCGCGAGCAGGTCGTCGGGCCGCACGTTTCTGAACATGCCGCGCGGCGCTTTACCGACCGGTGTGCGCGTGGCGGCGACGATGTAGGCTTCCTGGATTTGTCGGGTCATGTGGTTTCTCGATGGATACCGGCTTCGCACCGGGATGACGGTGCGCGGGCCCCGCGGTCAATTCCTGAGCGGCTTACCCGAACTGAGCATGTGCTCGATACGGGCCTGGGTCTTTTCGGTGGCAAGCAGCGTCATGAAGTGACGCCGCTCGAGATCGAGCAGCCACTGTTCGTCGACCACACTGCCGTTCTCGACATTACCTCCGCACATCACTTCGGCGACCTTCGATCCGATCAGATAGTCGTGTTCCGAGATGTGGCCGCCTTCGCGCATGTTGACCATGTAAGCCTTGATCGTCGCGATAACGCTGCGCCCGGCAACCGGAATGGCTGTCTGCCGCAGCGGGGGCCGATAGCCCGATTCCGCCAGCGCCCTGACTTGCGCCTTGGCCACGTGCAGCAGCTCGTAGCGGTTCGTCACGATCGTGTCGCTGGCGCGCAGATAACCGATTTGCTTCGCGTGCTCGGCGCTACGGGCGACTTCCGCCATGGCGACCGCCTTGAAATAGCGCTGTATGGGCTGCCCGATGTCGCCCCCTTTGGCTTCCGCCGCGGCACGCATGGCAAATTCCTTGCACCCGCCCCCGGCCGGCAGCAGGCCCACGCCCACCTCCACCAGACCCAGGTAGCATTCCAGAGCAACGACCGCGTGGTCGCAGTGCATGACGAACTCGCAGCCACCGCCCAGTGCGAGACCGTCCACCGCGGCGACCGTCGGTATCATCGAGAATTTGAGTGCCTGCGTCGTGACCTGGAATTGCTCCACGAGCTCTTCGACTTCCGCGAGACGGCCCGCCATCAACTGATCCGCCACGCCGATCTGCCGCGCCGCTTTCAACGCGAGCGACTCGGCCTCACGCCGCACCGTCCTGAAGAACTTGCCGAGTGTGGAAGGCTGCGCCCGCGGCTTTCCGCTGGTCTGCGTTTTCTTCAGATTCGCGCCGACCGAGAACGGCGGCTCGGTCTGCCAGATCACGAGTCCGAGGTAGTTGCGCTCCGCTTCGTCGATCGCGCGCAGCACCCCTTCGAGCACGTCACCCCCGATCGCGTGCATTTTCGACTTGAAGCTGACGATTGCGATGCCGTCCCCGGTGTGCCAGCAGCGCACCGCGTCGGTCTCGAATATCGTTTCTCCGTAGCGCACCTCTTCGCCGACGAGCGTGGCCGGAAAAGGCTGCCTGCGGTAGACCGGGAGTCGTGACCGGGGTTGATAGGTGTTCGTCGCCGGCGAGTACGAACCGGCCGACAGGTGCACGCCCGTGCGGTTGGCCTCCGTCGCCCATGCGGGTAGCGGCACCGTCGCCATGGTCTTGCCCGCGGCGACATCGTCCGCGATCCATCCCGCCACGCGTTGCCAGCCTGCGCTTTGCCAGATTTCGAACGGTCCGCGGTCCCAGCCGAAACCCCAGCGTATCGCCAGATCGAGGTCACGGGCGTTATGGGCGATGTCAGCCAGGAGTACAGCGCAATAGTGGAAAGCGTCGCGATAGATAGACCAGAGAAACTGCGCCTGGGGATGAGCGCTCGCGTGCAGTTGCTCGAAGCGCTCGGCGACGTTCTTGTTCCTGAGAATCTCGACGACCGTGTCGTCGGCCACGCCTTCCGATGGGCGATAGCTGCCGCTTACCGTATCGAGCACGTGGATGTCCTTGCCCACTTTCTGATACACGCCACGCCGCGTTTTCTGTCCCAGCGCACCCTGCTCGATGAGCTTGCCGAGCCAGCCGGGAATGTCGTAATACCGATGCCAGGGATCGGCCGGAAGGCTTTCCTTCATCGTGTTCACGACGTGCGCGAAGGTGTCGAGCCCCACCACGTCCGCCGTCCGGAATGTCGCACTCTTGGGGCGCCCGATCAGGGCACCCGTAAGGGCGTCGACGGTCTCGAAGCCGATGCCCAGGCGTTGCGCATGATGAATCGTCGCGAGCATGGAGAACACGCCGACCCGGTTTGCGATGAAGTTCGGCGTGTCCTTCGCGCGCACCACCCCTTTGCCCAACGTCGTCACGAGGAAGGCCTCGAGATCGTCCAGCAGGGCCGGGTCGGTGCCCGCCGCGGGGATCAGTTCGACCAGATGCATGTAGCGCGGCGGGTTGAAGAAATGCACGCCGCAGAAACGCCGGCGCAATTCGGCGGGGAAGGACTCGGCCAGGCGATTGATCGAAAGGCCTGACGTGTTGCTGGCGAATATGGTGTGCTCGCCGATGTGCGGAGCGACCTTGCGATACAGGTCCGCTTTCCAGTCCATGCGCTCGGAGATCGC
>JBKJKJ010000526.1:0-4354 GCA_046597455.1 Burkholderiales bacterium | reverse complement strand
ACGATCTCCGCCGGCACCCGCGAATCGGAGCAGCCGAGGATGATCGCGAACGGTTCCTGACTTTCCACGACTTCGCGGCGGCGCGTCTGGCTGTTGGGCGCTTCGCGATTGCGAATCTCGGATACGAAACGCAGATTGCCTTCCCGCAGGCGCTCGAGCCCTTCCAGAGCCGGGATCATTGATTGTCCGGCGCGAGCCGTCCGTGAGGTCGGGCGTGCGCCCGTGTCGAATGATGCAAGAGTGTTGTCTGCCTTCCGCCTCGTTGGTGCGCATCGCTGAAAGCGGATTCCCGGCGAAGTGCGTCGTTCGATGTCGTCGGGGTTCGAGCGTGCATGGGAGCGCACATCATAGCAAATACGTCATGCACTGTGCGCTGGAACGCGGAGGAGGCGACTGCGCAACGCAGATGAGGCGCGAAGACTGCGGAAGAACGCCGCATCGTACCGCGGCGTCCTCGGGCAGTCCCGCGGCTCGTCTGAAGGCCTCACGCAGCGGTGCCGGCTCGTGCTGCGCCTGGCGTGCGTGTGACGACGGGCGAGCGGCAAACACTGCGGCGTGGGAGAGCAACTTGATGGTTGCGTGTGTTCAAACTGAACCCATCGGTGCGCGTTGTCAACGTAATTCGAGCGCATTTGGCATGATGTGGAAGCCCGGCGCGCCATGCGCAAAATGCCGCGTCATGTCTCTACTATTTTGGTGCGCGATGCGAAGTGGCGAGACGCGTGGGCGATCAGCCTTCTGGCTTGATGTTCGCAGTCCTGACCACGTTGCGCCACTTTTCGATATCGCGACCCAGCGCGACGCGGAAGCGCTCAGGTGATCCGGCGGCGGGCTCGACGCCTTCGTTTGCCATGCGTTGTTTGACGTCCGGCAGTTTCGATATGCGGTCGATCTCGCCGTTCCAGCGCGCAACGATGTCTTTGGGCAATGCTTTCGGACCGAGCACGGCATACCACTGCACGACTTCATAACCCGGAACGCTTTCACTCACCGGCGGGATATCAGGCACGGCGCCGGATCGAGCAGCGCTCGTGATGCCCACCCCGCGCAGGCGGTTCGCTTTCAGGTGCGAGACCACCAGCGGGACGCCGCCGAATACCGCCTGCACGTGCCCGCCGAGCAGATCGTTCAACGCCGCGCTTGCACCTTTGTGCGGCACGTGTGTGAGCCGTGTGGCGGCCATCTGATTGAAAAGCTCGCCGGCGAGATGGAGGATGCCGCCGGTACCGCTGGAGCCGTAATGCAGCTTGCCGGGATACGCCTTGTCGTACGCGACCAGTTCCTTCACGGTTTTGACTGGAACCGATGGATGCAGCGTCACGACGAAAGCGGTCTCACCGAGCAGGGCGATGGGCGCCACGTCGTTTGCCGGGTCATAGGGCAGCTTATAAAGTGCGGCATTAGTGGCGTAGCTCGCGGATGTGACCATCATGGTGTAGCCGTCGGGGTTAGCCCTCACCACGGTTTCGGTGCCGATGGTGCCTGCAGCGCCGGGGCGGTTGTCGACCACCACGGGCGTCGCGAACGATTCGGAAAGCTTCTGTGCCAGGATGCGCGCGAGCACATCGATGCCCCCGCCGGGCGTGAACGGAACGATCACGCGGATCGGCTTGGCCGGGTATTTTTGCTGGGCCTGCACGCCGTCGACCGGCAGGAACAGCGCAAGACTTGCGATCAACATCCAATGAAGTTTTCGCATGGCGTCCTCCTTGAGATTACCAGGATTGGCTCTCGGGCCTGGATGCAAAGAGAATGATGTCGCCGGACATGCCGCTCGTCCAGTGAACGTGAGTTTCCCGTCTCTGAAGCGGGGTGCATAAGGCGTCCACCCGGCCGGAGCCCGCCGTTGACGGCGCATTGGGCGCGAAAAAAAAGGCCTGGAACGCCCGGCCTTTTTCTCAGCCGCCCATCCACCACGGCATTCGATATTCGGAGATCGACGGCGCACCTTGCTCCAATCTTCGATTTTCACTGCTGTCATGTCGATCGCGCGAATGCGGCGAGGGATCGCACGACTTCCACATCTTCGGGCAGGCTCATCGCGTGCTCCGAGCGCGCGAGCGCGAGACGCGAGTGACGCATCGCGAGATGGCGCATCTCGCTGTTGCCCACGAAGGCGAGTGAAGCGAGCGCTTTCTGCAACCGCGCGGCCACTTCGACGCTGCCCGCGCCATCACGCGCAATCGCGGTGAAGGCGTCGTCGAACATGTCCTGCAGTGACAGCGTGGGCACGCCGACGCGATCGAATTGCGGGGCGACGGTCTCCTTTTCATTCAGGGGTTTGCTCCAGCGCGCGAACAGTCGCACCAGCGTGCCGATGATGTCGATCGCGGTCCCCGGATCGTTCACTGCGGGAGACAGGGCGCGGCCGGCAATTTCAGAGAGAACGATGAGCCCGAACCGCGGGTCCTCGTCGAAAATGCGGTCATCGCCGATTGTGAAGGCTTTGGCGATCTGGCTTTCATCGATCGCGTCGGCAACGCCTGGTCTCGCGCTGACGTACGCCAGGGCCCTTCCCGGCGCGGCGAAGATGCCCGGCAGGGAGGCGAGGTCGATTCGGAGGTCCGCCTTCTCCGCATATGCCTGCAATGCGGGGATGTCGATGCGTTGTACGTAACCGATGCATGACCCATAGATGACCTGAGCGTGCGGCAGGCGCGGTCGGGCCTGAACCCCTCGAAGCGTCGGTGCGAGGCGCCGCCGTTCCAGCGCGGCGGCTGCCGCGCGCTCGACCTTGTCGATGGTGGCGCCGAGCCGCCCCAGGCGCGCGATGCTGTCCACCCATCGCACGAACGTCATGATGACCACGGCGAAAACCAGCAGGGTCAGCGCGAACAGGGCGAAGCGGCCGGCCTTATCGAAGTAACCGTTCTGCATCGCGATGAGCGAGACGATGCTGTAGATGAAAGCGCCGATGAAAGTGGACAGTGCATTCTGCGAGCCGTCGTCGGCAATGATCAGCGTAAAAGAGCGCGGCGTTGCCGTGCTGCTGGCCGAGGCGTAAGCGGACACCATCGACGCGACCGCAAACGTTGCGATGACCAGCATGCTCGCAGAAATGATTTTGAGCAGCCCCTCGATGGAGTCGGGGCTGATGTCGGGGACAAAGCGGCCCACGCCGGTGTCGTCGGCCGTCTTGGCGAGAAACGTGCCGGCGATCGACAACACGGCCACGACAAGCGGACGAACCCATAACCGCTCGCTGATGCGGTTCCACACAAAACGAATACGGTCGCGCATCGGACTACTTCTCCTTCTGCTTTGGGCGATATCGCAGCGCGATGGTGGCGACGGCTATTCGGTGCGAGATCGCCGGGAGGTTAACACTCCGGATCCACGAGCCGACTGCGAATACGGGTGTATGTGTCCATGCGTATGCCGGATCGCTGAAAACCGGTCTGGGCCGACGCCTTCAGTAGAGCTCGAAACCGGCCATCAGCTCGCGGGTCAACTCGGCGGCCGGGATCTCCTTGCAGCCGCTGGCATTCTGGCCTGACCACAGCGGCGAGAAATCGCCCGAGCCGCGCCGCTCGGCTGCTGCGCGCAGCGGCGCCATTGCAGCGGTGGCTAAAGGAAAGGCGGGCGCCGCAGTGCTGATCGGTCCGAGCTCCCGGATGATCCGGTTGACGATCCCGCGGGCAGGGCGGCCTGTGAACAGGTTCGTGAGCGCGGTATGGCAGGCGGCCCCGCTTTTAAGTGCGGCGCGATGCAGGGGTGTAATGAGCGTCTCCGGACACAGCAGGTACGCTGTTCCGATCTGCACGCCAGCGGCGCCGAGCGCCATGACGGCTGCCACGCCTCGCGCATCTGCGATGCCGCCTGCAGCAATCACCGGAAGCTTTACAGCGCGAACGATTTGCGGCACCAGCGCAATCGTGCCGACCTGTGAGGTGAGGTCATCCGAGAGAAAAATGCCGCGATGCCCGCCGGCCTCGACGCCTTGCGCGATGATCGCATCGATCCCGTGCGCTTCGAGCCAACGCGCCTCTTCGACTGTCGTTGCCGACGCGATCATCTTCGAACCCCAGCTTTTCACCCGCGAGAGCAGGTCGGCCTCGGGCAGGCCGAAATGAAAGCTCACGACCGCCGGCCTGAATGGCTCCAGCACGTCGGCTGCTTCGGCGCTGAAGGGCATGCGCCCCGGCCCCGCGGGAATCGTGCCCGCATCGATTCCGTATTCATTGAAATAAGGGGTGAGCGCAGTGCGCCAGGCTGTTTCGCGCGCTTCACTCGGCGTGGGCGGCGCGTGGCAGAAGAAGTTCACGTTGTAAGGCTTGTCGGTTCCGGCCTTGACCGCGCGCAGCTCATCGCGCATCGCGTCCAGGCTGAGCATGGCGCAGGGCAGTGAGCCCAG
>JBKJKJ010000351.1:0-2746 GCA_046597455.1 Burkholderiales bacterium | reverse complement strand
GTCGGGCTCGGGCAAGTCCACGCTCGCTTTCGACATCATTTTCAACGAAGGCCAGCGGCGCTATCTGGAGTCGCTGAACGCCTATGCGCGCCAGTTCGTGCAGTCGGCGGCGCGTCCCGACGTCGATGCGATCTACGGTATCCCGCCGACGGTCGCGATCGAGCAGCGCACCAGCCGCGGCGGACGCAAGAGCACGGTCGCAACGCTCACCGAGATCTACCACTTTCTGCGCCTGCTCTACGTGAAGCTCGGGACGCAGTACTGCCCCGACTGCGACGTGCCGATCCAGCCGCAGACGGTCGACAGCATCGTCGCCGGCGTCATGCGCGATTACCGCAACGAGCGCGTTGGTTTCCTCGCGCCACTCGTCGTGAACCGCAAAGGGCTCTACACCGATCTTGCGAAATGGGCGGCCGGTAAGGGCTATACGCACCTTCGCGTCGACGGCGCGTTCGTGCCGACCCGGCCCTTCCCCAAGCTCGGTCGTTTCATCGAGCACTCGATCGAGCTTCCGGTGGCCGAAGTTCAGGTCAAACCGGAAAACGAGCAGCGCTTGCGTGAAGGACTGGCGGCGGCGCTCGAGCTCGGAAAAGGCGTCGTGCACATCATCGACGGCCTCGATTCGCTCGAGCGCGCGGTGGTTGCGCAGGACGCCGCGCTCGCGCAGATGAGCGAGTCGGTCTATTCGGTCAATCGCGCGTGCCCGTCGTGCCAGCGGAGTTTCCCCGAGCTCGATCCGCGGCTCTTCTCGTTCAACTCGAAGCACGGGTGGTGCGCGGCGTGCTACGGCACCGGACTGCAGATCGACGAAGTTCAGTTCGACGAAGCGCGGCAGAAAACCGGCACCGAAGACCACGTTCTCGATTCGTGGCTCGAATGGCTCGAAATCGACCAGGTCTGTCCGCAGTGCGAAGGCGCGCGCCTGAACAAGGAAGCGCTCGCCGTACGCTACCGCGACCAGTCGATCGCCACGCTCACCGCGTTGCCGGTCGCCAAGCTCGGCAAGTTTTTCCGTGAGGTCTCCATGGCGGGACGCGAAGCAGAAATCGCGCGCGACATCGTGCCCGAGCTCGGCAGCCGCCTCGGTTTTCTCGAGCATGTCGGCCTGGGCTACCTTGCGCTCGATCGCGCAGCGCCCACGCTTTCGGGCGGTGAGGCCCAGCGCATCAGGCTCGCGGCGCAGCTCGGCTCCAATCTTCGCGGCGTGTGCTACATCCTCGACGAGCCCACGATCGGGCTGCATCCACGGGACAATCGCATCCTGCTCGACACCCTCCAGCAGCTCGAAGCCAAAGGCAACACGCTCATCGTCGTCGAGCACGACGAGGAGACCATACGCCGCGCAGCGCACGTGATCGATCTCGGTCCGGGCGCAGGCAAGCGCGGCGGTGAAGTCATCGCGCAGGGCCACGCCGACGATCTGGTGAACCAGCCGCAATCGATCACCGGACGCTTCCTCGCCAATCCGCTGCGCCATCCGCTGCATCCACCGCGCGCCGTGGGCCGCGATACGCCGGTCATCGAAGTACTCGGCGCGACGCTCCATAACCTCAGGAAAATCGACGTGCGCGTGCCGCTCGCCCGTCTGGTCGTCGTGACCGGCGTTTCAGGTTCGGGCAAATCGACTTTTGCCCGCGACGTGCTGCACGACAACCTCACGCGGCTCGTGACCGAGACCCGCACCCGCAAGAGCAACGCACCGCTCACCGGCTGCCGCGCGATCGAAGGCTGGGAAGCGGTCGGGCGTGTGCTGGAAGTCGACCAGACGCCGATCGGCAAAACGCCGCGCTCGTGTCCGGCGACATACGTGGGATTCTGGGACGCCGTGCGCCGACTATTCGCCGAAGTGCCCGAGGCGCGCATGCGCGGCTACACCGCGAGCCGTTTCTCGTTCAACACGAGCGGCGGACGGTGCGACGCGTGCGAAGGCCAGGGTGTGAAGCGCATCGAGATGAGCTTCCTGCCCGATGTCCGCGTGCCGTGCGAAGTGTGTAACGGCGCGCGCTTCAATGCCGAGACGCTCGCGGTGCGTTTCAAAGGCAAATCGATCGGCGAAGTGCTCGCGATGAACGTCGACGAAGCGGTCGAGTTCTTTTCAGCGCATCGCTCGGTGCACCACTGCCTCAGGCTGCTGCAGGACGTGGGCTTGGGGTATCTCACACTGGGCCAGCAGAGTCCGACCCTTTCCGGTGGCGAAGCGCAGCGCATCAAGCTCGTCGCCGAGCTCTCGAAGGTTCGTGCAGACGTCAACGACGCGGGCGAGCGGCCGGGACGCGCAGGTGCGGTGAAGCACACGCTGTATGTGCTGGACGAGCCGACCGTCGGGCTGCACATGGCCGACGTCGAAAAGCTGATCCACGTGCTGCACCGGCTGGTGAACGCAGGCAACAGCGTCATCGTCATCGAGCACAACCTGGATGTTATCGCCGAAGCCGACTGCATCATCGACCTCGGCCCCGAGGGCGGCGACGGCGGCGGACGCGTCGTCGCGCAAGGCTCCCCGCAGCAGATCGCGCGTGCGCCGAAGGGCTCTCACACCGCGCGCATCCTCGCGGAGTTTCTCGCCGAGCGCAGCAGTTAGGGCAAGCGACCGGGCGCGGGCTACCGGTGTCTGGTCCCGGGCATTGAATGTCGAATGGTGAAGTCCGGGTGCGCGGCAGAGAAGTCGCGGCCATAATGACGCTGCGTGTTTTACCAGGGCGTATTCAGGGCGCCCTGAACCCTCAACATGGGAGTTTCGCTGTGT
>JBKJKJ010000276.1:0-16763 GCA_046597455.1 Burkholderiales bacterium | reverse complement strand
TATTACTTCGACACCCCGTATTATCTGGAGCCAGGCAAGCGTGGGGAGAAAGGCTACGCGCTGCTGCGCGAAGTGCTGCGCAAAACCGGCCGTATCGGAATCGCCAACGTCGTCATACGCTCCAGACAGCACCTTGCCGCGCTGATTCCGCTCGAGCGCATGCTGCTGATGAATACGCTGCGATTCTCGAATGAGATCCGGTCACTGGACGACCTGAACCTGCCGCAAGCCGGACAGGACGAGATCAGCGACAAGGAGCTGGCGATGGCCGAACGCCTGGTCGAGGATATGACCGAGAAGTGGAAGCCGGAGCAATACAAGGACACTTACGCCGACGATCTGATGGCCCTGATCGACAAGAAGATCAAATCCGGCGATACGCATGCTTTGACCCCTGGCGCGAAGGAAACCGATGAGCCGCGGCGGGGCGCTGAAGTGATCGACCTCGTGTCCCTGTTGCGTAAAAGCCTGGATAAGAAAGGCAAGGGTGACACCGCCGGAACCACCGACGCCGCGAAAACGCAGCCCAAGCGTGCCGCGGCTCGCAAGCCGGCGTCGCGGCTTCCCAGGAAAGTATCGGCCCCGCGTAAGCGCGCCTGAGCGTTTCCGAACCCGCATTCCGCGCCAAACGTGCAAAATTGGCGCGGATTTTGCCTAAAGCGCCCGTAAAATGCGGCGTTGCGGGGCAGAATGTCCCAGAAGCGCGTATAATTTACCTGTTCCAGTAACTCTTATCGACCGGTCACTCGCTTGTAACGCGTCGGTCAGATTTTCGGTCGATGTTCTGCCGGCTGCAGAAGAACCGTACATAAGGAGGCTTGATGCCACACGTCCTGCTCGTAGACGACGACCCCGAACAGCTTGAATGGCTGACCGAGTTCGTTAAAGGCGAAGGCTTCACCGTCGCCAAGGCGACGTCATTGCGAACCGCCCGCATCCAGCTCACGCAGATGCGCCCGGATGTCCTGCTGACGGATCTGCAACTGCCCGACGGTAACGGGGTAGAGCTTGTCGATGATCTGGAGCAGCGCGAAGCCACCGAAGTGGTGATGATTACCGGGCACGCGACGGTCGAGAGCGCTGTGAACGCGCTGCGCGCGGGCGCGACCGACTATCTGGTGAAGCCGGTCGAAATCGAGCGTCTGCGCTCCATCCTCCAGCGCGTGCCGGGAACCCACGAGCTGCGCGCCGAAATTGGAGATCTGCGTCAGGAGCTGCGAGGCCTCGGGCGTTTCGGACACATGATCGGCAGCTCGCCGATCATGCAAAAGCTCTACGATCAGTTGAATCGCGTCTCGCCCACCTCAGCGACGGTGCTCCTCATCGGAGAGAGCGGCACGGGGAAGGAGCTTGCCGCCCAGACCGTCCACGACTTGTCCCGTCGCAAGAAGCGTCCGTTCCTGCCGCTGAACTGCGGTGCGGTGTCGCCCAACCTGATCGAGAGCGAGCTCTTCGGTCACGAGAAGGGCAGCTTCACCGGGGCCGACCGCCAGCACAAGGGGTTTTTCGAGCGCGCTCACGGCGGCACCCTGTTCCTCGACGAAATCACGGAAATGCCGGCCGAGTTGCAGGTGAAGCTGCTGCGCGTGCTCGAGACCGGAACGTTCATGCGGGTGGGTACCAATACCCCGATCGCAACGGACGTGCGCGTCATCGCGGCGACGAACCGCAGCCCGTCCAAGGCTGTTGCCGACGGCAGGCTGCGCGAGGATTTGTATCACCGGCTCAACGTCTTCCCCATCGAGCTGCCGCCGTTGCGCGAACGCGGCACCGATATCGAAATCCTCGCCCGCCACTTCCTGGAGAAATTCAACCAGGAAGAGAACACCAAGAAAACGTTTTCGCCGGCAGCGATCGCGGCATTGTATTCACACAGCTGGCCCGGCAACGTGCGCGAGCTCAAGAATTACGTGCAGCGTGTGTATATCCTCTCGGATGGTGTCGTCGACGTGGATCTTGCACCCCGCGCGTTCTCCGAGCCCGCTCATACGCCGCTCATCACCATACGTGTCGGCAGCACGCTCGAGGAAGTCAATCGCCGTCTGATTGAAGCGACACTCGCCGAATGCGGCAACGTGAGGCGAAAAGCGGCTGAGATGCTCGGCATCAGTCTCAAGACGCTTTACAACCGTCTTGCGCAATACAAGGGCGAAAAAGACGGCGCGTCCGGGACCGCTCTGAAGGACGACGAGGAATACGAAAGCGCGCCGCTGTAGCTCGCGCGGGAGAAATCATGACCGGATGAGGTGATGCGGATGGTGTATATGGACTTCACATCATCTCAACCGCACGGCCGTTAATGCCGCGTGCGGCTGATCTCCTCTTCTTCCGGCGCGTCGCCGCTCTCGCTCGTGTCTGAGACGGGGTCCGACTCGGCAGCAGCGAGGGCCCGCTTGTCGTCGCCTTCCTCGCTCTCGTCATCCTCCGCTTCCATCTCGGCGAAGAGCTCCTCACGGCGCAACAGCATGTCCTCTCCGAGCTGGCTCAGGTTGAGGGCCATTTTCTTCACTTCCGGGAAGAGCTCTTTCTCCTCTTCCTTGATGTGGTGTTTTACGTACGCGGCGAGCACCATGAAATACGCCGCATACCTGGCATCATCAGGCTCGAGCTCCTGGAGCTTGGCGATGAGCTCATCGACCGTTTCGTGCTCCACTTCGGCTGCATTGAGCAGGTCCTGGGTTTTCCGGTCGTCGTCCTCGAGCCGCGACCGAACGGCCGGATAAAAAATCTCCTCTTCGAGCATCGAGTGAATCTGCAGCTCTATGCATGCCGTCTCGACGAGCTCCTGAACCATCGCCGCATCGTCCCGCTCGACGCTCTCGAAATCCTTGAAAATTTTCTGGACACGCTTGTGATCGTCCATCAGGAAGTGGAGCGCGTCGCGCGTCTCGGTGCGGTTGAGGGTCTTGGCCATGATGATGCAGTCCTTTTGGGGTTCGGTGAAATCCGCATCGGCGCCCCTGTGGTTAGCCGATTTGGCCTTGGAGCAGCCGCAGATGCAAGCGCCTGCGTCGTATGATCGATGGTGCGTGACCTTCGTGCAATGTGTGTACCAGTTATGTGCGTGCCCACTGGTAGCCGCCTGATAGCCAACGGTATCCACCGGGCCCCGGACACACCTGGTGTTCAGGCGGCCGCAGAACTTCGACGGCACGTTACGTGCTTAGTATCCCCGCGGAGCCTACATGCACAATAAATCCCACAATCAACCCGACAACGCTCATGCTGACCGCAGCGTGCGCGACGCCGATACGACCAGCTACTCGCAGAGGCGTGACACGCAGGATAGTGGGTCCGCGCCCGAGCGACCTCAAGAAAAGCTGCCGCACGAGCGGGATGAGTCGGCGCGCTCAACCGGAAATCGGCTCGATGAGACGGCACCGCCATCCGAGGGCCGCATTTCGCAAGCGCGCGCGGACGCAGAGTCAGGCCAGCGCGATACCGACAGGCGCGGTGTTCCGAACGATATCCGCGGCACTGCAAAATAGGGTCGGGCGCGCAAATCAGTTTTCATCTCACTTGATCCGCACCGACTATCGACCCATGAATATCCATCGTGAACCATCAACCAGGAGTACCACCATGCAAAACACCGATATGCAGGGATCTGTAAAGGGCGCAGCGGCCGAGAAGCTTGCCGAGCAAGCCAGCGCTGGACTCGACCGTATGAGCGAGACCGCGCACCAGACGCTGGGCCGGGTATCTGAAGTCGCGGCCCAGGCTGCAAGCCGTCTCAGTGAACGCGGCCAGGAGTTCTTGGACATGCAGGGAGAGGCCGTGGAGACGGCGCGTTCTTATGTGCGCGAACATCCGATCGCGGCGATCGGGATTGCGATCGCTATCGGCCTGCTGATTTCGCGTCTGACCTCCCGGCGCTAGGCATGGATACGGCTGCCGATCGCGGCCCCGCGCGATCGACTCCTCGGGTCGAACCGAGCGAGTCCTCGTTTCTCGAGCCGCTCGAAAGGGTATTCGCGACGCTGCGACGCATGGCGGCGGATTATGCGTTGCTGGGCGTCCTCGACCTGCGTCGCGCGGCGATACAATTTGCGTGGCTCATTGGCGCGGGCATCTTCGTTACGGTTCTGGTGGTGACGGCATGGCTGGCCGGCGTCGTGGCGCTGGCGGTATGGATGTTCGGGCAGGGCCTGTCATGGCCTGCGGTGTTGGGCCTAGCGGCGCTGCTGAATCTGGTAGGCGCCGCCGTGGTAGTCTGGCGTGTCAAACAGTTGTTCGATCAAAAGCCTTTCTCGGCGACCTTACGGCAGCTCCAGGCCCAGGCTCCGGCGAGTCGCACCGAGCTCTAGGAGGAAAACATGAATTTGTCGATGCACGAGCTCGATGCCGAACTCGTGGAGATCGAAGCGCGCATCGCGGCTGAGCGTATCGCGCTCGAAATTGCGATCAACGATTGCACCGCCAGCCTGCGCAACGCTGTGGCGTCGCCGAAGACACTGCTCGCGCTAACGGGTGTCGGGTTCGCCGTGGGCAAGCTCATGTTCGGCCGGCCGTCTGCCGCGTCTACGCCGGTCGCGAAAAAAGTGGGTTTGCTCGGCATGCTCACCGGTGTGGCCGGCACGGCGTTCGGGCTGATGCAGCCGCGATTTGGGGTGGCGGGGATCGCCCGCTGGGCGGCCTCCAAGTATTTCGGTCGCGATAAGAAGCCCAAAGCCGCAAAGCCCGTACGCCCCGGGGCGAGCACGCGTATAACAGTCCCTGCTGAACGGCCGCGCAGCAACCTTTAGCACCTCGTGCGGAGTTGTCTCCGAGTTGTCCGGAGTATCTATGGGCGGGCGGCGCAGCTCACTTGGGCGCGGCCTTCTGCGGCGTCGCGCTTTCGGTTTTCACCCTCTTCAGGAGTTGACCGCAGTCGCTGTCCTTACCGGGGCCGGTCTCGATGAACGGCACGAAAGCCAGCAGCGGATTCAACGCGCCGAGCGCGATTGCCGCGGCGCCGCGTGCCAGCAGGGGGCCGATCTGCGGTTTCACCCCCGGCTTCCTGAACGCCCCGTGCACCACAATCGGTGAGCGCAGGACGAAGGGACTGGGGTCCTTGGGCACAGGGCGGGTAACGAGGTCCACGGTCTCTGACCGGAAATCGATCACACCCGTTGCCGTGATCACGGTGTCCTCAGTATCGATGACGAAAACCTGGGGCGTGCCGACGCCCTGCCTGATCGCGAGGTCGACGACGCTGCAGCGCAGCTTAACGTCGACGTCCTTCGTCGCGAGAATTCGCAGGGCTTCGGCGACGTCCAGGCCTGCGGCTTCCACGAGCAGGTTGCTGACGTGCCCGCCGTTGATGAGCATGGCCAGTCGGCCATCGGCCGTGCCGAACAGATCCGCGATTGATGTGCCGTGGCCCGCGATGTCGATGCGTCCGGACAACGCGCCGAGCGGCTGATTCATCTTGGCGCTCGGCGGGAATAGCTCTCGCAACTCCAGCGCGGAGAGCGCGATGTTGGCTTTGCCCAGCACCGGTTTCTGATTCGAATCGAGGCTCAGGGTTGCATCGACCTGCCCGTGTGCCATGCGGAAACGCAGCGGATCCAGACGCAGCACGTTGTTGTCGAGTACCCAGCGGGCCGACAGGTCGGTGATGGGAACCGGTCCCGCGTCGAGGACGCGCTTGCCTTCGAATCGCACGTCGGCGTCCATCAATGGAAAGTCTTCGACTTCGAAGCGTTTTTGCGGCAGCACTTTGCCGGTCGCTTCGATGTGCTGCACCTGCTGCTTTTGTCGGGGCGCCGCCGTTTCGCCTGGCCCGGTCTTCGACGGAGCCCCCACTACTGGGCCGAGATCATCGAAATCGAGGAGTTGCGAGACGAGCGTCGCTTTGAGCATCGGACGTTTGCCGCCGCGCGCATAGTGCGCGCTTCCACTCAGGTCGCTGTCACCCACGCGCCCTTCGAAAGGATCGAAAATGTAGGCGCCCGCCGGATTGCGTAACCGGCCCTGGAGGCGGTAAGGCGGCGTATCGGGAAGATTGATCGGGGCGAGCTTTTTCAGCTCGCCGAGACTGGCACCTGACACGTCGAGATCCAGGTCGATACCGTCGACATCGGCCGCGCGCACCGTGCTCGCAGCCGCAGCCGTGATGTGGCCGATGGCCACCGCAGCGGACATGTTCACAGCGGTATCAGGCGTCGGCAGCATCCCGGGTATGCTCGCGACAGCGTGCGCCTTCTGCCCGCGCACGGTGCCGCGCGCAATGAGGCCGATCTCACCGCCCGAACCTGCGTTGCCCGTCACGTCGATCTCCAGATCGGTGTCTATCGTGGTATCGCGAAACATCATCCGGCCTCGATCGATGTCGATTCTTTTCACGAAGACCCGTGCAGGCTGATCCTCGTCCTTGGGTGTTTGCTTGAGCGTCCAGGTGTTGCGATCGTTCTCGCGCTCGAGGCCCACCGTGGCCTGGACCAGAGTCAATTCCTCCACCAGCGCCCGGCCGGTGAGCAGGGGCAGCAGACGCAAACGCGCATCGACCAGCTCCGCATCGATCAAATACCGGCTTCTGGCCCATTCGGGATTCGCGATACGCAGACCGCTCACGCGCACGCCTGGTCGCCAGCCCACCTTGACATCGAGATCGCCGATCGTGACCTCTCGCCCCATCGCAGCGGACGCGCGTCGTTCGATGACGCGCTGACCCGATTCAGATTCCACCCACAACAGAGCAGCGAAATGCAGCGCGATGAGCAACGCAGCGAGACCGAGTACGATGGGAAGCGGTTTTCGTATTTGCATGGCGCAATGCGCTGGTGTTTACTCGGGACAGAATGTCACGGCAGATCGGGCTGATTCAGCAACCCGCATGCCGCCACCCGGTTTGGCGGCGCTGGAGGCGCGCGTTATAGCGTGTTAAAGTTTTGGTCCTGCAGTTCCCATCTTCCTTGCGGTAAGAATTTTCCTTGAGCACCGACCTCGCTTCGGCTTCCATCGACGTCCATGGAAAACTCGCCGCGATTCTGGCTCGCAGCGGCCGCTGGAGTATCGCGCTCGCGGCCATAGTCGTGTCCGTGGCACTGCTCGGCCGACTCACCGGCGTCGCGCCGCTGGCCACCTTCGTTCCGACCTGGCCCATGATCGCAATGCCGGCAGCCCTGGCAACACTGGCTACGGCAGGCGCGTTTGCCCTGGTTCTGCTCGGCAGGCGCGATGCCGCCCGACTCCTGCTCGCGGTACTCGCGGTGACGGTGCTGGGCGCAATGGTGCTTCCGGAAGTATCACGCGCCCGGGACGCGGCGCTGTCGGTTTACGCCGGGAGCGTGTTGCTGCTCATCATCGCCGGCATCGCGATGCTCAGCGTATCCGGAGGCAGGCAGCTTGCCGCAGCACGGCTGCTCGCCGCAGCCAGTGCGACCCTGCTTTTCGTCGCACTCATAGGGATCAGCTTTCGCCTCCTGCGGGCACTGCCGCCGCTGGTGCACATTTCTCTGCCGTCCCTCCTCGCTTTGCTCTTGCTGACCTACGCAGTAGCCGTGGTGCGTCCCGACGCGTGGCTGACCGGGAAGTTGACCAGCCAGCGCGCGGGTGCCCTCATCACGCGCCGATTGCTGCCCGCGGTGCTGCTGCTGCCGCTGCTCATCGGGTGGGCGGAGATCGCTGCCGAGGGCGCAGGGATTCTGGACAGCGTATTCGGTTCGGTGTTGCAGACGGTGGTGACGATGTTCACGCTCGGGGCCCTCGTCCTGTGGGGTGCGCGCAGGCTCGACCGGGTCGATGCGCGCCGCAGCGAAGCCGAGCGACAGGCACACGGGCAGCGTGAGTGGCTGCACGTGACGATTTCGAGCGTCGGCGAGGCGGTCGTGGCGACCGATCCGGCGGGTGTGGTGCGGCTCGTGAATCCCGCCGCGGAAGCGCTCATCGGCCGCGCCTCGGTGGATCTGGTGGGGCAGCCGGTCACCGAAGCCTTTGCGCTCAGCTTCGGGGATAACCCGATCGAGCATCCGTTGACGACGGTTTTGCGCGGAGCGCCGTACCCGGATTCGACGAGAGAATTCAGGCTGCTGCGCTCAGGCATCGAGCATTACGTGGAAGTGAATGTGGCGCCGATCAACAGCGCCGAAGGGGCGCTGCTGGGCGGTGTCATGATCGTGCGCGACGTGAGCCTGCGCCGGCAGAACGAGCAAGCGCTGCGTCACGCCTACGCCGAGCTCGACCGGCGCGTTGCCGAGCGCACGGCGGAGCTCGAGCGTGCTAACGCGGCCTTGCACGAAAGCTTCGCGCTGCTGCGCGGTGTCGCCGAAAGCACACCGGATCTGATCATCGTGAAGGACGGGACGGGGCGCGTCGTCATGGCGAATCCGGCCCAGGTGAAAGCGATCGGCAAACCCGAAGCCGAAATCGTGGGGCAAACGGATTCCGATTTTCTTGGGGCGGGTGAGCTCGCGACGCGCATCATGGATAACGACAGACGCGTGATGACGTCGGGTCGCATCGAGCGCGTCGAGGAAGCGATGCCCACGCCCGACGGACCGCGCACCTATCTTTCCACCAAATCGCCTCTGCGCGATGTCCGGGGCAGCGTGATCGGCGTCATCGGCGTGGCCACCGACATTTCCGAGAGAAAGCGCATGGAGAACGAGTTGCGCGAAGCGCAGCGCTTTTCGCAAGGACTGGTTGAGACTGCGCCCATCGTCCTCTATCTCTTCGATCACGCTCAGCAGCGCATCGTCTACGCCGCCGGCATGGGGCTGCAAGCGCTCGGCTACACCTCTGCGGACCTCATGGCTCATGATTGCGAAGGGCTCTACAACCTCGTTCACCCTGAAGACCTCCCGGGACTGCTGTCCAGTCTGCGAGGCGAACCCTATGAAGAGGGCGCCATGCGGGAAGCGGAATTCCGGTGCCGCACGCACGCCGGGGAATGGCGGTGGATGCACGGTCGCGAGCGCCCTTTCGAGCCCGGCGCGCAGCCCCGGCTCCTGCTCGGCGTGACGGTCGACATCACCGAGCGCAAGATCGCCGAACTCGAGCGCGAACAGTTGATGGCGGGCGAAAAGCGGCTGCGGGTCGAAGCTGAGCGCGCGAATCGTGCAAAAGACGAGTTCCTCGCGATCGTCTCGCACGAGCTGCGCTCGCCGCTCAACGCATTGCGCGGCTGGGGTTTTCTGCTGGGCAGTGCGAAAACGCCGGACGCATCGCTGATCGATCGCGCAACGCAGGCGATCAAGCGTAACGTCGACCACCAGGCGCGCCTCATCGACGATCTTCTCGACACTTCGCGGATCATGAGCGGGAAGCTGAACATCGAGCGTCGTCCTGTCAATCTGGTCGAGGTGGTGCAGGGCGCGATGGAAGTGGTGAGGCCTACCGCGGCCGCCAAGCGCATCACGATGGATTTCAGTCTTGCGCGGCCTGTCGTCACCACCGAAGGCGACGCGGCGCGGCTGCACCAGATCGCCGTCAATCTGCTCTCCAATGCCGTGAAGTTCACACCCGAAGGCGGCGAGGTCAAAATCGGCCTGCAAACTTCCGGCACGCTCGCGCGGATCGCGGTGACGGATACCGGCGCGGGAATCGACCCGGAATTCCTACCGCGGGTCTTCGACCGCTTCTCGCAGGCGGATACCTCGACCACGCGGCGGCACGGCGGCCTGGGAATCGGCCTCGCTCTGGTGCGCCACCTCACCGAGTTGCACGGCGGTAAGGTGACAGCGTTCAGTGAAGGGGAAGGCCGGGGCTCGACTTTCACCGTGGAATTGCCGCTGCCTCAGTCTGACGAGGCGCCCGCGGGCGCGCCGACGGATCAGGGCGATGCCATCGTCGTCGGGCTGGCCGGCCTCGAGATCTATTCGCTGGATGACGATCCCGATGCGCGTGATGTCATCAGCCTCACGCTGCGGCAGGCGGGTGCCGACGTGCGAACATTCGCAACGGGCGCGGAGCTCGTCGCGGCCCTCGACGCGCAGTTGCCCGCATCGCGCCCCGACGTCCTGCTGCTGGATCTCGCCATGCCGGACGAAGACGGGTTCACGGTGCTCGCCCGGGTCCGCACGCTGGAAGGCCGGAAGCTCGTGCCTCGAGGCGCGTCGATTCCCGCCATCGCCGTCACGGCCTTCACCGAAGTGAGCCGCGCGCATGTAATCGAGCAAGGTTTCAGCGATCATGTCAGCAAGCCGATCGATCCCGGCAAGCTGATCACGAGCATACGCAGCGCGCTCGCCGTACGGGAGCGGGCCGCAACTTAAGGGCGCGCTGATCAACCTCATCGTCATGCTGGCGTACGCCGGCATCCATGGTTAACGTTCTGATCGAAATGGATTCTGGCCTTCCGCCAGAATGACGCTGACTGGTCCACCCGGGCTTGTTCAGAGGTGCCCTAAGTCTGCACCGTTGTCACGGATGCGTTTGCCCTGCGTAGCCATCAGTTTGCGACGGACCGTGGGCTGGTCTCAGCGTTTCCTTCCGGCTCTCGTTGCGGGCAGCGGATGCGGTACAGCTATTGCGTGTTGCGGGTTCGCAGATCGTTTCCCGCCGGGAACTCAGGAGCCTTAATTGTCGAAATTGATGGCCGCAGCAGTGGGGCTGGTGATAGGGGTGGTTGGTTGGGGCGCAGCGTATGCCGCGAGTGGCGACACGGTAAAAGCGGCCCCTGCACAAGCTGAGGAGAACAGAAGAAAGCCGCTGCAGCGATGCGATGAGCTCGCCGATAAAGCGCAGCTCGACTGTCTCGAGCAAGCGCGGCAGCGGGTGGTCGAAGCGCGCGCAAAGCGCGAGGCTGCGAGCGCAAAAGGCACGGCTGCGCACACCAGCGGCAAGCCGGGGGCAGGGACGCGCGACGGCGCGGCGCAAGGCAAATAGAGGCGCCTGCGGCACTGGGCGCCTATGCCGAGTGGAATAACTCTCGGGTGTTGAGGCATCTCTGCATGGCAAAGGCGCGCGCTTTCGGCTACAGTGCCGTACGCCGTTCCATGATAATAACTACGCTCGTCCGTTCGCCATCCTTGCTGCTACGCGTTCTTCCCTCTTATCTGCTCCTTTTGAGCTTCGCCCCGGTGCAGGCGGAGACGCTCACGCAGGCGATCTCTCGCGCAGTGAACCATTTCCCTGAGATTCAGGCTGCTTCTTCGCGGCAGGCGGCCGCACGGGCCCTTGCGGGGCAGGCGCGCGCGGAGTTTCTTCCGTCAGTGAACCTCGCCCTCGGCGAAGGGCGGGAGACCAGCCGCAACGTCTCGACGCGAACCAATGACGTGACGCTGACTCGTCATGAAGCGGACCTCTCCGCCACTCAGTTGCTTTTCGATGGCGGAGCCGCAAGTGGGCAATTGAGACGATTCCGTGCGCGGGAGCAAGGCGCCGGCTTTGCCGTGACGGATACCGCGGAGAGCGCGGGCTCGCGTGCCGGCCAGATTTTTATCGATGTGATTCGGCTCAGAGAACAACTCGGGGTCGCGCGACAAAACGTGGCCACGCACGAGAAGACGCTTTCCGATGTGAGTGCGCTTGCGGAAGCCGGGCGCGGGCGGGGCTCTGACGTCACGCAGGCCGATGCGCGGCGCGCATTGGCGGGCTCTGCCGTTGAGCAGCTCATCGGACAGCTCGAGCAGACCGAATCCGGCTACAAGTACTTCACCGGCCGGTTGCCTGTGGACCTGGATCCCCCGCCGAGTCTCGTGCCGAAGCTACCCGCTACGCTGAGCGAGGCGCTGCGGCAGGCTTCGGAGACGCATTCGGCGATCCGCAGCGCAGAGAAAGAATTCGAAGCCGCGCAGTATGACCGTGACAGCATACGCGCGCGTGCCGCATTGCCGCGCGTGACGATCGAGGCGGGCGGCTCGCGCAACCGCGACATCGATGGCGTTGCGGGACCTAATCGCGACGCCTACGCGATGCTGAGGCTGCGCTACAACCTCTTTCGTGGTTTCGGCGATGTGGAGCGCGTGCGCGAGTCACAGGCGCGAATCGATGAGTCGATGGCCGGTCTGAACCGCGCCCGCAACGAAGTGGAGCGCGACGTGCGCGCGGCGTGGCACACCCTCGCGTCAGAGCGGGCGCGCCTGCCGCAGCTCGAGCTCTACGCGCGTTCGAGCACGGATGTCGCCGAGGCGTACAGGCTGCAATTCCAGCTTGCACAGCGCAGCCTGCTCGACGTGCTGAATGCCGAAAACGAGCGTTTCAACGCTATTTCGGGTCTCATCGCCGGACGCTCGGCAGTGGCGGTGGGCGAAATCAGACTGCTGGCCAGCATCGGTGGCTTGCTTGCGTCTCTCGGCATCGAGACGCCTGGCGCCGCGGACACCGCCGCCAGCGCAACGTCCGTCGACAGTCCCCGTGGCGAGGCCCTGGAGCCGCGCGAAGCGCCGACGTTCCCGCAGTCAGCGGTACGCGTGCGGCCGCTCAGCGCGCCGCCGTCACCAGAAGGAACCAGCCGCGCTGCGTATGGCGCGCTCGCGCCGCGTAGGATCGGCGTCGAGGGTCTCAGCCTGCGCCTGGACGCCCGCCTGCCGGACGCCGGTGCACCAGACTCGAGCGTAGAGGAGCGCGCGCGATGAGTGCCGCTCCTTCGCAGCCCGTCGACCCGATCGCGAGCTGTCTGGCGGCGGCCGCGCGGCTGCATAGCCAGGCTGCGACCCCCGAAGCTTTGACCGCGGGACTGCCGCTCGAAAACGGCCGCCTCACACCCGCGCTTGCCGCGCGCGCCGCCGAACGTGCCGGGCTGGCGGCGCACGTGATCAAAACAGGCCTGCGCGATATCGAGGCCACCGCGCTTCCGGTCATTCTGCTGATGCAAGCCGGCGGGGCATGCGTGCTGGTCGGCGGCAGCGATGACGAAGCGCAGATCATCGTTCCGGAACTTCCGGACGCGGTGCGAACAGTTCCCGTGGCGGAACTCGAGACGCAGTACAGCGGGCACGCGATCACGCTCGAGCGACTGCAGCGGTTCAGCGCCGGCACCGAGAGCGAGCGCCTGGCGCAGACTCACAGCTGGTTCTGGGGAACGCTCAGGCGCGAGTTGCCCACCTACACCGAAGTGGCGGTCGCCACGGTGTTCATCAATGTGTTCGCGCTGGCTTCTCCGCTTTTCTTCATGAACGTCTACGACCGCGTGGTTCCCAATCGCGCGATGGAGACCTTGTGGATACTCGGCCTCGGCCTCGGGCTGGTGCTTGCGTTCGATCTGCTGCTGAAACTGTTGCGAGGCTATTTCATCGACGTCGCGGGCAAGCGGGCCGATCTCGCGCTGTCTGCAGCGCTTTTCGCGCGCGTGATGGATCTGAAGCTCGACCAGCCGCGGCAATCGGTCGGCTCGCTGGCGAACAATCTGCGGGAGTTCGAGTCGCTGCGTGAGTTTTTCACTTCGGCCACGCTTGCTTCAGTGATCGATCTGCCCTTCATCTTCGTGTTCCTCGGGGCAATCTTCTGGATCGGGGGTTTTGCCATGGTGGTGCCGGTGGTGGTCGCCATACCCATCGTCATCGGCGTGGGGCTCGCGCTCCAGCCCGCGCTGCGCAACCACATACGCCGCAGCTTCGCGGCGACCGAAGCGAAATATGCGACCGTGATCGAGACGCTGGCAGCGATCGAGCACGTCAAGCATCTGAACGCGGCGGCTCAACTGCAGCGCAAGTGGGAAAGCCTCGTGGAATACGTTGCGAAAGAGAGCCTGGCCTCGCGCCTGCTGTCGTCCTTCGCAATCAATTTCACCGGATGGGTGCAGGGCACGATTTCGATCGTGGTGCTCATCATCGGCGCTTACCTCGCCGCCGACGGTCGTCTTTCTCTGGGCGGTCTCATCGCCTGCACGATCATCACGAGCCGGGCGCTGGCGCCGCTCACGCAGATCGCCGGATTGCTCATGCGCTATCACACGGCCACCAGCGCGCTCATCGCGCTCAACAAAATCATGGAAGCACCGGTCGAGCGCGCGCCGGGCCGCACCTTCGTCAGTCGGCCCCGACTGCAGGGGCGGATCGACTTTCGCGGCGTCACATTTCGCTATCCCGGACAGCAGATCGATGCACTGCGGGATCTTTCCTTCTCCATCGCGCCGGGCGATCGGGTCGGCGTCATCGGGCGCATGGGTTCGGGCAAGAGCACGCACTCCAGGCTGCTCGTGGGCCTGCACCACCCCCAGGCCGGCAACGTCCTGGTGGATTCGATCGACACGCGTCAGATCGACCCGTCGGACTTGCGACGCAATATCGGATACATGCCCCAGGACGTGGTCCTGTTCTCCGGCAGCGTGCGCCAGAACCTCACGATGGGCGCGCCTCACGTGGATGATGCGGCGATGCTGCGTGCGGTCCAGCTGGTCGGGCTCGACGAGCATCTGAACCGGCACCCGCAAGGGTTCGACATGCCGGTCGGCGAGCGCGGCGAAGGGTTGTCCGGCGGCCAGAAACAGTCGGTCGCGCTGGCGCGGGCGCTGCTCGAAGACCCGCCCATTCTTCTGCTTGACGAACCGACCGCATCGATGGACATTGGCTCCGAGGAGCAATTCAAGGCGCGGCTTGCGCCGGTGCTCGCGGGACGCACGCTGGTCGTCGTCACGCATCGCGAATCGATGTTGACGCTCGTGGACAAGCTGCTGGTCATGGACAATGGCCGGGTCGTCGCCGGAGGCCCGAAAGCTGAAGTGTTACAGGCGCTGGCAAAAGGGCGCGTGCGCAAGGCAGTATGATGAGGAACAGCACGCACGGTTCGAGTGAGGAAGCGGTACCGAAGCTGACCGTCGCCGCGAACGCGCCAGAACAGGCCGGCCCGCGTGAAGGCACGAAGGGCTGGAGCGTCAGCCAGATGGGTGTCGAGCGCAGCGGGGAGCGCCGGCTGCCGCACGTGCTGCTCGCTTCGGTCGTGATTTTCGTCGTGCTCGCGCTCACCTGGGCTGCGTTCTTCAAGATCGAGGAGGTGGCGCGCGGTGAAGGACGGGTCATCACGCGCAGCCAGGTGCAGGTCATCACCAATCTCGAAGGCGGCATCATCGCCGAAGTCCTGGTGCGTGAAGGCGACCTCGTGAAGAAGGACCAACCCCTCATACGCATCGATCCCACGCGCTTTGCTTCGGCGTATCGCGAAGGCGAGCAGGGCGCTACGGCGCTCCGGGCAAAGATCGCGCGTCTCACCGCAGAGATCAGCCGCACGGCCCTGGAGATGCCTGCCGACGTGCAAAAAGCGAATCCCGTCGTCGCACGGCAGGAAAATTTGCTGTATCGCGCGCGCCAGGCCGAACAGGCGGCGAAAACAGAGGTGCTCAAGCAGCAGCTCACCCAGCGCGAGAGCGAGCTGCGCGAGCTGAAATCCCGCGCCGAGCGCGTCGCCGAGCAGCTTGCGCTCGTCGAACGCGAAGTCGCCATTACGGCGCCGCTGGTGAAGCGGGGAATCGTTTCGGAAGTGGAGCTTTTACGGCTGGAACGCGAACAGGTGCGCACGCGTACCGACCTCGAGCAGACGCGCCTGTCGATACCGAGGGTTGCAGCGGCGATTGAAGAGGCGCGCGGCCGGCTGGTCGACGTCGACGCATCGTTCCGTGCCCAGGCCGGGGCCGAGCTTGCGCAGGCACAGGGTGAATATTCGAAAGTGGCGGAGCAGATGCCGGCGCTCGAGGATCGCGCGAGCCGCACGCTCGTGCGAGCGCCGATGGACGGCATCGTAAAGACGATTCCCAACAAGACCGTCGGCGGCGTGGTGCAGCCGGGGAGCCCGATGGTGGAAATGGTGCCGGTGGAGGATCGGCTGCTTGTCGAGACCCGGCTGCGGCCGGCAGACATCGCGTTCGTGCACGTCGGGCAGCGCGCACTCGTCAAGGTGACGGCTTACGATTTCAGCATTTTCGGTGGTCTGGAAGGCAAGATCGAGTATGTCGGCGCCGACTCGGTCGTGCCGCAGCAGGGCGAGCCTTATTACATTGCCCACGTGCTCACGAATTCGAATGCGATCGACTATTACGGCAAGAAGCTGTCCATCAGCCCCGGCATGATCGCATCGGTCGACGTGATCACCGGGAAGCGCTCGATTCTGTATTACCTCACCAAGCCTATCAACAAGGCGCGCGAACGCGCGCTGACGGAGCGCTAACGCCAGCTCGCGGGTGGTGCTGAGATGGTAATGCCGCTCCCGGGTCTCTCAGCAAGATCCAGGAGCGTGGCGCCTCGGAAAAGACCTTTCCGTCAGCGCCCGACCACTCTCTCTGCGTGGCGATCGATTGCCCACGCCAATGCGTGTGTGACCACCATGACTGTGGCGGCCCAAACGCTGCCCAGCGCGTATACCCCAAGTCCATCCGACATGTTGATCATCGAAACAACCACGGTAAGTGCAAGGTTCGCCCATCCAACCAACCGTACGTTTTCAGCAGTGCGTCTGTACTTCATGCATGTGGCCCATGACATTGCAATGCTCCTTTTGGATGTGGAAAAAGGACGTCGCATTCCGCGCGCTGAGAATCCAGACCTGGATTGCGCAGATGCGCCTTCATACTGTAGCTGACAAATCGAGGAATTACATCCTCAAATCGGTTCGCAAATTCCGAGAGCGCAGTCCGGAAACGGTAATGCGCGATCAGCGCGCGGGTGTTCGGTAGCAAGTCGGTAGCCATTGCGCTCTCCACGGTTGAAGGTGGGAGCGCCACGCTACCGGCAGGCGCTTTAGTTATGTGGAGTAAACCAGCGAAGATCTTCAACCGGTATTTGAAAAGGGTGTTCTATCCGCGCATTGCAGACGCGGACTGCGCGGGCCCGCCTCCCGGCTGACGACGATGTCTCTCCCAGAATTCAACGCGCCAGCACCCATCTCACGAGCGCATTGAGCTCTGCCGC
>JBKJKJ010000251.1:0-4422 GCA_046597455.1 Burkholderiales bacterium | reverse complement strand
TGCTGGCCGATCGATACTGCCTCGATCAGTTTCGGGCAGAAAAGCTCGATGATGTAGCGAGGCTGGTTCGCGTCCGGAAGGTCTTTCAGCTTCGGCGCGCCGGTATACGTTCCATATGCGACGCTGGGGTCACCGGTCCAGCTCACGTTCTTAGGAATGTCGGGTAGCGGGTCGCCGATGCGGTTCGGATCAGGCGAGAACATGCGCGGCTTGCAGAGCCCGAGCGTGCAAAGCCCCAAGGCATCGTCCGGCGGGGGGAAGTCCGATAGTGCAATCGTCGCGCCTCGCGTCGCGTTAGGCAGCGGAATCACCTCACTGCGCGCGTCGCGCAACGCCGCTTCGGCTGCCTGGAATGCGACTGCCGTATCGCGGGCATTTCCGGCCATGCGCTCTTCGAAAGTCGTGCCGGTCATCGCCGTCACGCCGAGCATGGTGAGGATCACGAGGAAAAGCAATGACACGATCAGGATCGCGCCGCTCTGGCGTTGGGTGGAGTGGAAGGTCGTCATGGATCGAGCCTCACGGGGTACGGTTGCGCAGCGAGATGGTCATCGTTGCCACGCGCCTGATGTAGGTGTCGTTGAACGCGGGGAGGACGACGCCGTTCACGTTGTAGGGCGTCGTGTCGTTGGAAGGCCTCAATCCTGCATTTGCAGTCCTGAACAACATTCCGATGCGCACACTCATCACACGATTCACGTCGAGCACCGAAGCCGCATCCACATAGTGATCGACGTTTGCATCGGCGTTGGTGTCTTCGCCGTAAAGAATCTGCATGTTGTCCACGAACGGCACGATCAGTCTCGGCACCGCCGGCTTCGTGGGATCGAGGGAGCTCTGGCAGTGCAATCCGTTGGCGCCCGTTGCGGCATCGAGCTGGATAGTGAAAATGTTCGTGGCGATGACTTTCGCGGCTACCGGGTTCCCGAGGCAATCGACGATGGTGCCGTCCGCATTACCCGGCGCGGTCCCGGTGCCTTCGAAATTCACGGTGACCGTGTCGGAAGCGGTTGCCGTCGCGCCTTGTACACCTGCAATGGCGAGATTGCCGGCGCCGAACACACCCGTGATGCCGTCGGTGTCGACTGCGTACTCGTTGGGGGCGCTCATATAGCCGGCCAGGCGAAGTGTCCGGTTCAGGACGTCGCTCGCAAAGCGCATGTTTTCCTGCATGCGGGAGATGTCGTCGGTCACGGCATACGCGCGCCGGCTGCCGACGAAAAGCTGCACGACCATCAGCATCAGGAGGAGTCCGATCGTCATGGCGATCATCAACTCCACCAGGTTGAAACCCCGGGCGGCGCGGCGCTTGGTGAGGTGCATGATCATGGCTCGAACTGGGTGAAGAAAAATCCGGTCGCGGGCGTCGTCGTATTACGATCGTCCACCCACCAGACTTTGATTACGTACTGTCGACCTGCACCGTCGCACGCGGCAGATGCGATGCTGGTGCCGTCTCTGGGGGTGGCGTCGAGGCACACCACAGCGCTGCCGTTCGGAAGTGCGTCTCTGACAAGTAGCCTCCATTCATATAAATCGTTCGAGGCAAGCTCGGTGCTGCTGCACCCCGGTCCCGTGAGGCAGGTCGGAACCGGCGAGCCGTAAGCCCCCGAATTGGCGCCGTTATAGGCGCCCGCAAAAGCGGCAAGCGGATTGGCTTTCATGCGATCGACCATGTCGCTTGCCAGGGAGGTCGCGACGCTGCGGTAAGCCGCACTCTGATTGTTCTTGAGTGCAAACGCCTGCAGCCCGGCGACGCCGAGCAGGCCGAAAGCGATCACGACGATCGAAATCAGCACTTCGAGCATCGTGAAACCAGACGCAGCGCGGCGATGAAGACTTAAATGGGGCATGGGGATCAAGGGCAGGTTTTGGGGGGGGCTTTTTCGACCGCAGCGCGGCCGGCAAGCGAGATACTGATGGTCTTGCCCTGCTTACGCGCATCGCAGAGTGTGAAAAACATGGGTTGTGCGCCGCCGACCACTGTTCCGCCCGCGCCGAAGGCGACATAGGCAGCCTTCGTCGTGCCGGTGTTGGTGAGCGCCAGCGTGTTCTTCCCGTCGAACGCCTGCTGCCGCTTGATCACGGAGCCGGCCGCGGGATCGACATTGCCGTTCGAGTCGGCATCGATGAAGACGAGCCACCCGTTCTGCCAGGTGTTCGTGCCCGCGCAGGCGGTCCCGGCGGCGTCGCTGGTGCACACCCCGGTCTGAACGCGGCGCCTCACCGCCTCGCTGCGTGCCATCGACAGGTCGGTCTGAATATCGTTGGCCTGCGCCGAAAGCTGGACGTTGAGCATTGCATCGCGCAGTGAGGGGGCGGCTATCATGATCAATATGGCGACGATCGCGATCGTGACGATGAGCTCGATCAGCGTGAATCCGCCTGCTGCCGGCGATCGCGGATAAGCGCGCAGATAAGTACGCAGGTAAGTGTCTTGCGCGAAGGGCGGCGAGGAGAGTTGCGGTTTCATACGCGCTTCATTCTGGTCAATTGCGTCCGGGCTGACCAGCGCCTTCCGACGGGCGGCGCGAATCGCAGAACCAGAGGCCATGAAAGGCGGTTTTCATTCACAAGCGTCCTGAAAAACAGGGCAAATATCACACTGGCGCACGCGCTGTGACGCCGAGCGCTGTGCGGCCCAGCCGGGTCAGCAGCGCGTGTCCGAATACCCGTTCCACCAGGCCCAGCTCCTGCAGCCTCGCGATGTGGGCGTCGGAGAGCCATTCACCGAGGGCAAGCCGCGACAACGCGGCCCATTCGGCGGGCGTCATGCTCGATGCGGCTTCGCGTTCTGCCGTCGCGTTCGCGCTTTCGCCGAGCGGGCACCACACGTCATCGTTCGAAGATCGGTCGGAAATCATTCGTTTCCTCCTTCATGACGGTTGCAACGATATGCCATCGGAGGATCGGTCACCGTGAACTGCGTCATGAAAGCACCCGCGCCCGGATGAGCGGTCAGGCCGGTCGGACAGGTGGCCGTGTTTCGGGGCGCAACGGTATGAATGGGTGACGAACGGCGCGAGCGGATGCCTCTTAGCGCCGCTCATCGGGACGCTGAGGGTCCGGAGCTCGGCACGCTCGCAACCAATACCGAAAGATCGAATGCATCCGCAAAGCGCTGCGAGCGCAGTGCGACGTCAAAGGCCGAGAATGCGGCCGATCTCGGCGACGTAACGGCTCGCGACGAAAGCCTCGGTCTTGGCGCTGTCCCATTCACGGTCGAGCGCGCTGCGCACGCCGTGGAGGGCGTCTCTGACCGGCGGGTGTGGCGGTTCCGGTGAGTTGAGCAGGCTCTTCAATGCGTCCACCTCGTCTCTGAGCCGTTGCACGTCGCCCGAACCCTCGCGCAGCCGGGAGAGATCGGCTTCCAGGGTGTCGACGAGTTTTTGTACCGCGTCGAGGTCGACACCTTGCGTGCTCTCGGGAGTTGGGGGTTTCGCGGACATGATCATTTCGCTTTTGAGGAGAACGATAGGCCAAGCCTAACGCAGACCGACCCCCGGCGCGAGCTTCCGAGCGGCTGCGTGGCCCGCCGCATCGTGCAGAATCGGTGCTAAAATCGCGACTCCCCGCCGCTGTGGCTCAGTTGGTAGAGCAACCGCTTCGTAAGCGGTAGGTCGTCTGTTCGAGTCAGACAAGCGGCACCACTTCCCAGTCCCGCCCCATTCTCGGTGACCACTCGGATTGAGCGCGCGTGACTGAAAAACCGGCGCCGCGCCGCTCCCTAGCACCCCATGACCCGCGCAGACATCCCGCCGACGTTTCTTTGTCGGTTCGCACCGTTTTTCGTCCGTGCTGATCTACGCTCTGAGGCGCGCTCTACTCCCGCTCGATCTTCGCTGCCTTGATCACTTTCGCCCAGCGCGCGAGCTCGCTGCGTATGTGCTGGTCGAACGCGTCCGGGGTGCTGCCGACCGGGATAACGGCTTCGTCGCTGAACCTGGAGGTGACCTCGGGAGATTTGACGATGCTCTGGGTCTCGCGCGACAGGCGATCGACAACCGGCTTCGGCGTTCCGGCAGGCACGACGACGCCGTACCACGAACCGGTCTCGTAGCCGTTCACGCCCGACTCCGCGACTGTCGGGATGTCCGGGAGCGCCGCGGAACGTTTCGCGCTGGTCACCGCGAGCGCGCGCAGGCGCCCCGCCTTGACCTGCGGCAGCATCGCGACCGCGCTCGAAAACATCACCTGAACTTCACCGGACAACAAATCGGTGAGCGCAGGTGTAAGGCCTTTGTACGGAATGTGCGCCATCTTCACCCCGGCCATCATGTCGAACAGCGCCACCGCCAGATGGGATGAGCCGCCGGCGCCGTTGGAGGCGTAGTTGATCTGACCCGGGCGTTTTTTCGCGATGGCGACGAGGTCCTTCACCGATCCGGCTGGCAGCGATGGATGGACGACGACCAGCAGCGG
>JBKJKJ010000208.1:0-3578 GCA_046597455.1 Burkholderiales bacterium | reverse complement strand
CGCCTTCATCGCGGCCGAACGCGCGCGGCTGGGCAAGGTCATCAAGCAGGCGGGAATCGATCGTGAGTCTTAAGGCGCCGGCGATCCGCCTCGGGCATGACGCGCGCCCGGCGCTGCCGACGCCCGCGTACGCCTCGTGCTTCAGCGCGCGCTCTGCCCGCCACATGCGAATCGCACCGCCCGTTGCTGCCTCATTATCCCTTACGGTTTTCCGCATATGACACTCACAGAGCTGCGTTACATCGTCGCACTCGCGCGAGAGCGCCACTTCGGACGCGCCGCGGAAAAGTCGTTCGTGAGTCAGCCGACGCTTTCGGTGGCCGTCAAGAAGCTCGAAGAAGAGCTCGGCGTGACCCTGTTCGAGCGCGGGGGAAGTGAAGTGACGGTAACACCGGTGGGCAACCGCATCGTCGAGCAGGCGCAGCGCGTGCTCGAGGAAGCCACGACGATCAAGCATATCGCCGAGCAGGGCAAGGACGAGCTCGGCACGCCGCTGCGCTTCGGCGCGATCTATACGATCGGCCCGTACCTGATGCCGCAACTGATCCCGCTTCTGCGCAAGCGGGCGCCTCGCATGTCGCTTCTGATCCAGGAGAACTACACCGTGCGGCTCGCGGAGCTGCTCAAGAATGGCGAGCTCGACGTTGTCGCGCTGTCGCTGCCTTTCGCCGAGCCCGGACTGGTGACGCAGGCCGTCTACGACGAGCCTTTCCGCATCCTCATGCCGGCAGACCATCCGTGGGCGAAAAAAACGAAAATACCGGCTACCGACCTGTGTCGTGAAAACCTGCTGCTGCTCTCGACCGGCAACTGCTTCCGGGATCAGGTATTGCACACGTGCTCGGGCTATGAACGGGGGACCAACGAAGGCATGCAGCAGAGTCTCGAAGGCAGCTCACTGGAAACCATACGCCACATGGTCGCCTCCGGGGTCGGGATTACCGTGCTGCCATCGGCTGCAGCTGAAGGGCGCACCGTCGACAATCGCCTTACCGCAGTGCGTCCATTTGCCAATCCGGTTCCGAACCGACGAGTGGCGCTCGCGTGGCGGCGCAGCTTTCCCCGGCCGCGCGCGGTGGAAGCCATTCGGCAGGCCATGCTGTCGTGCAAGCTGCCGGGTGTGACGATGCTGCCCGACTCGAACGCCGTACCCGGAGTTTGATTACGGCGAAAACGAAGGATCGCGCTGTCGCGACTTCATAGTCTGCCGCTATCGGAATAGTCCGAGAATTCAATTGGATCGATCGGGTGGATCTTATTAGCATGGGTGAATGTCGGCGTGCCCGAGCGCGGCCCAACCATCACAAAGGAGTACACCATGGCAAGCATCGATATCGGAATCAAGAACAAGGATCGTAAAGCCATCGCGGACGGGCTCTCGCGCCTGCTTGCGGACACCTACACCCTGTATCTGAAGACCCACAATTTTCACTGGAACGTTACCGGCCCCATGTTCCAGACGCTGCATCTGATGTTCGAGACGCAATACAACGAGCTCGCGCTCGCCGTCGATCAGATCGCCGAGCGGATACGCGCGCTCGGCTACCCGGCGCCCGGAACGTATGCCGACTACGCGAAGCTCTCGTCGATCAAGGAGACCGCGGGCGTCCCGAAAGCGACCGAAATGATCCGCCTGCTCGTCGAAGGCCAGGAGGCGGTGGTGCGCACCGCGCGTTCCATCTTTCCGGTGGTCGAGAAGGTCAATGACGAGCCCACTGCCGACGTGCTGACCCAACGCATGCAGGTCCATGAAAAAACGGCGTGGATGCTGCGGAGCTTGTTAGAAGCGTAGACAGCGCCACGGCGTTTTTCAGTGAAGGCTAACATTTGCAGTGCAAATGTTAAGGGCGGGTCGGCAATGCCGGCAGGCCCGTGCCGGCGCTAAAAGACCGCCTGGATGCTCAGAAGTCTCCTCGAGCAATAAAGACTTCCCGGAACCACCGGCTGCGGTCTTTCAGTGAAGGATGGACGATTCCTTGGCCTCGTTCCGGTGATGGTCGTCGACACCGGGCCGGGCTGACGCGGACCGTCAATCGATAACGCGCATGGAACCGCGGTGTGGGTTGGAGTAACATCCCCGCACCATTCCTGTGCGCCCAATTACATAATGACTTACTGCGTCGCCGCCCTTGTAGAGAAGGGGATCGTTTTCGCGTCTGACTCGCGCACCAGCGCCGGCCCGGACAACGTCGCCGTGTTCAGCAAGATGATGGTCTGGGAGATCGTCGGCGAGCGGGTGATCGTCGTGCTGTCGTCCGGGAATCTTGCGACGACTCAAAGCGTGATCTCACTGCTCAAGATGCGCTCGAAGGATGAAAACGGAAAGCCGCTGCCGGGCGGCGTGCTGGGTGTGAACAAGATGTATGAGGTTGCCGAGCTCATCGGGAGCACGCTGCGCGAAGTCGTCGAACGGGAAAAGATGGTACGCGAGCAGGGTGTCGACATCGACTGCAGCTTCATCGTCGGCGGCCAGATCGGCCGTCACACCCCGCGCCTGTTCCGCCTGTATGCGGAAGGCAATTTCATCGAGGCGAGCCAGGACACCAGTTTTTTCCAGATCGGCGAAACCAAATACGGCAAGCCGATCATCGACCGGGTCGTGCGGCACGAGACGCCACTGAAGGAAGTTGCAAAAGCATTTCTGGTGTCGTTCGATTCGACGATGCGCTCCAATCTGTCGGTCGGCCTGCCCATCGATCTCATCGCTTACGAACGGGACACGTGCAAGGTCACTTTCAGGCGCCGCTTCAACCAGGGTGACGCATACTTCTCCAAAATCAGCGGAATCTGGTCGGCAGGGCTGCGCCGCGCCTTCGCTGAAGTCCCCGACGTCCCCTGGGTAGAGGAATCTTAGGAGGCCCCTAGGGCCTCTCTACTGGCCGGAACCCACCAGCGCGGTGGCGACCATGCGCTCTTCCCCGCCGCCGCGACGAATTCCGCGTACGGGCGACGCATCGAGATAGTCGGCCCCGATCGCGAGACGGATGTGGTGCTCGCCTGCCGGTCGGGCATTGGTGATATCGAAACTGCGCCAGCGATCGACGACCCAGGCTTCGGCCCACGCGTGACTCGCGGCGACCGATTCGGCGTGACCGTCCGAATGGAGGTACCCGCTCACGTAACGCGCCGGTATGCCCAGATGGCGGCAGCACGCGATGAACACATGAGCGTGATCCTGGCACACGCCGTTACCCGCGCTGAAAGCCTCTGCGGCAGTGGAGTGCACTTCGGTAATACCCGGCAGAAAAGGCAGCTTCGCGAGCAGACCCTGCGCGAGCTCGCGCAGTCCGGACAGCGTCCCTGCCCGCCGACGATACCGCTCGGCGAACTCGCCCAGGGGCCCGTCGCCTCGAGTCAGTGCCGTCTGCCGCAGGAAGATGAGCGGCGACAGTCTAGAGTCATCCGCTTCGTCGTCGATCGACGGGGATGTCTCGACGATGCCGTGCGCCCTGATGATGATCTCCTGGGTCGGCTCGCCTATCGTGAGGACATGAAGGATATTGCCGTATCCGTCACGCAGCTCGAGTGGAGTCGCGGGCGTATCGAGTGCCCATTCGATGACGCGCTGCCGGCGTGTC
>JBKJKJ010000080.1:0-9722 GCA_046597455.1 Burkholderiales bacterium | reverse complement strand
GCCTGCCGCGCGCTGCTCGCCCGCCCGCTCAATGGCAAGACGGTGCTGTTCGAGGCCGGGATCGGCGCTTTCTTCGAGCCCAAGCTGAAAGCGCGTTTCGGCGTGCAGGAGGACACTCACGTCCTCGTCGAATCCCTCGCCAAGCTCGGCGTCGCCCCGGAGGACGTGGATGTCATCGTCCTCTCCCACCTCCATTTCGATCATGCAGGGGGCCTGCTGGCGCCATGGCGTGAAGGCGCTGCGCCGCGCCTCGTGTTCCCGAATGCCTCATACGTGGTGAGCGAGGGCGCGTGGAGCCGGGCGCAGAACCCGCATTCGCGCGACCGCGCTTCGTTCATCCCGGGGCTGCAGGGTCTGCTCGAAGCAACGGGCCGCGTGGAGATCGTGCACGGCGAGCGCAGCGCGCTGCTCGGCGACGCTTACTCATTCACGTACTCCGAGGGTCACACCCCCGGTCTCATGCTCACGCGAGTCGAGGGATCGAGCGAAGGGCCGGTGACCTTTCTCGGCGACCTCGTTCCAGGTGCGCCCTGGGTGCACCTGCCCATCACGATGGGCTACGACCGCTACCCCGAGCTGCTCATTGACGAGAAGCAGGCGCTGCTCGAACGCATCGTCGCCGAGAACGGCTGGGCGTTCTTCACGCATGATCCGGAAATTGCGGCGGCGCGCATCGCTTGCGACGCGAATGGTCGGTACTCGGTCATGGAAAGCCGCGGCGCGTTGAGCTGAAGCCAGCAAGGGGCCGAATAAGGCGCTACGCCCGGATTGCATCCCGCAGCATGGGGCGCCTCTGCCGACTGTGAATTGTCCTTCCGAGAGCGCGATGACGAAGCCATCCCGAGGCGCTCGAAAACCCCACACCCGACTTGCCGTGCGCCACGGGATCGCCACGCCGCGGGGCGCGGCTCGCCATGACACCTGGGCGGATTGCGCCCCTGCTTCATCGTCGCGCTGCCCGCCCGCCGACGTGCTCGAAGGTACTTGGATGCCGGATGGTTACTCCGGCCATGCGCGGCATTCGCGCAAGACGCTTGCTGCCGCGTCGCAGCGGACTTCAGAGCGTGCGCTCGCCCTCGATCGTAATCCGGTGCATGACTCGCCGGTGTCCGTAATAGTCATTGACCGGATAGTGCAGCGCGCGACGGTTGTCCCACACCGCCATCGAACCCGCTTCCCAGCGAAAGCGGCACGTCAGTTCAGGGCGCGTCGCGTGAGCAATGAGATACGACAGGAGCGGCCGGCTTTCGTCCACGGTCATGCCGGCGATCTGGCGCGTGATCCCGGCGTGGCACAGGTACAGCGCCTTGCGCCCGGTTTCGGGGTGCACGCGCACCAGCGGGTGCTCGGCAGGTTCGGGGTCATCGTCAGGGGCCGTGGGCTTCATGGCAGCAGGCCGTGCTTTCTTCTTGTCGTAGACGCTGATCGTGTGCAGGTCGGCGATCATCGACTTCATGCCGTCCGATAGCGTGTCGTAGGCGAGCGCGAGATTGGCGAACATCGTGTCACCGCCTACGGGCGGGACCTGCTTTGCGTAGAGCATCGTGGCGCGCGCAGGCGTGGGCGTGAACATCTGGTCGGTATGCCACTGCGCGCCGAAGACCGTCGTGTCATCCTCCTTCTTCACGATCTCGATGATGCCCGGATGATCCGGCAGCGACGGCATGTGGGGATGCAGGTGGACCTCGCCCCAGCGTTTCGCGAACGCCATCTGCTGCGCCGGGGTTATCTTCTGATCGCGAAAAAAGATCGCGCCGTAATCGAGCAGCGCCTGGTGTATCGCCGCGAAGGTTTCGCGATCGAGCTCCTGCGACAGGTGGACGCCGTGGATTTCCGCACCCATGGCGCCGGTGAGCGGCTTGACGTCGAGATGCTGGGAATTCATGAACCGGCACTCCCGTAGGACTCGCGTTGGGTTGCGGACAGTATAAGGCGCAGGGACGCACCGCAGTTACCGCAGTCGCGGATGTGATCCGCCCCTGGCAATCCTCAACGCGGCTTGATGCCGATGTCCTTCACCACCTTGGCCCATTTGGTCTGCTCGGCCCGAATGAACTGCGCATACTTCTCGGGGGTGAGCGGCGTGGCCAGGATGCTCTGATCCGCGAGATGCTTGCGCATTTCCGGTGAGTCGAGTGCCGAGGAAAAGGCGGTGCGTAGCCTGCCGAGGTTCTCTTCCGGCACGCCGGAAGGGGTGCACAGGCCCTGCCACGAGATGACCTCGAAATCCGGCATGCCCGACTCGGCGAGTGTCGGCACTTCGGGCAGATCCGGGAATCGCGTCAACGACGTGACGGCGAGCGCACGCACTTTTTCGGCACGGACCGCGCCGATGATCGACGGCACTGTGGCGAACATCGCCTGGACGTGACCGCCCATCAGGTCTACCAGCGCCGGACCGCCGCCCCGGTATGCGATGTGCACGAGGTCGATTCCCGCTTTCATCTTGAACATCTCCATCGAAAGCTGCGGTGAGGTGCCGACGCCGGCCGAGGAGTAATTCATTCTCGTCGAGCGGGACTTGGCCACAGCGATGAATTCCGCGACTGTCTTCGCAGGAACCGAGGGATGGACGGCGAGCGCATTGGGGTTGCTGCCGATCAGGCCGATTGGCGCGAAAGCGGTGATGGGGTCATAGCCGAGCTTTTGGTAGAGCGCCGGGCTGACCGCCATCGATGCGATATTGCAGGCGAAAATCGTGTAACCGTCCGGTGTCGCGCGAGACGCGATCTCGGCGCCGATGGTCCCCGAAGCGCCACCCCGATTGTCGATGACGACCTGCTCACCGAGCCGATGGGTGAGTGCGTCGGCCATGATGCGCGCGACGATGTCGGTCGAGCCGCCCGGCGGGAAAGGTACGATGTAGCGCACCGGGCGGTTCGGAAATTCCCGGTCTGCGGCCTGCGCCTGTGTCCCGCCGATCGGAATCGCCAGTAATGCCAATGCAATGACAACGCGAAGATTCGTCATGTTCGGCCCTCCTCCTTTGGATTATCGGAAACGACCTCGCGCATCTCTGTTCATTGCGCCGCGCCGTCATCGCGCGCCGGCTGAATGATGCAGATCTCGCGGTTGCGAAAGGTTTATGGAGTGAACCGCGAGGCAACACAGATGCGTAAGAGCGAAGACACCGGAAAGGGAGAGTGCGTTCACATCATGGAACCGTGGACCTCAGTCCCGGGTTCGTCACGGCCTGCATGGAAAGGGCCGCGTGCGCGACGCCGGAGGGCTGCACCGCGCCGGTGGCGGATGACGCCGGGCCTCCAGTGCTTTGGAAACGGCTTTCAGCCGTTGGGCATCTGCTCGAGCAGGCGGCCGAGTCCGGGAATACGCTCGCCGCCGAAGTGGTGAGTCATGCGGTGAATATCCGATGCGCACTCAGCCGTTGAGCGAGACCGGAGAGGCCAGCGGCTTTCCCGCGAAATGCGCGTTCAGGTTTTCGAGTATCAGCGCGGTCGCTGCGATCTGCGCCTCCGGGGCGCGGCCCGCGATGTGCGGCGTCACCACGACGTTCTCGAATTGCAGAAGCGCCGGAAGCAGCGGCGGCACGCTGGGTTCGCCCTCGAGGACATCCAGGCCCGCGCCCCCGATGCGTTTCGATTTCAGCGCGTCGAGGAGTGCCGCGGTGTCCACGACCGTGCCGCGTCCGATATTGACGAGATACCCTTGCGGTCCGAGTGCCGCAAGAACGTCCGCGTTGACGAGATGCCGCGTCGCCGCGCCGCCTGGCGCGGCACAGACCAGGAAATCGGCCCACGTCGCGAGCGCGACGAGACTGTCGAAGTATCGATAGGACGATCCGCCGACGGCGCTGCGGTTGTGATAGCCGACCTCCATGTCGAAACCGCGCGCGGCGCGGTGCGCAATCTTGCCGCCGATCGTGCCAAGACCCAGTATGCCCAGACGTTTGCCGGAAATGGTCGGGCTGTCGACACGCCATTGGTCCTGCCATCCGCCCTCATGTACATGACGATCGGTCTGACGCAGGTGGCGCGTGGCCGCCATCAACAGCATCATGGCGGAGTCGGCGACAGCGGATGCATTGGTGTCGGGGCAATTGGCCACCGCGATGCCTCTGCTGCGGGCGGTGTCCAGATCGACCGCTTCATGGCCTGCGCCGACCGTACAGACGAGCTCGAGCTTCGGAAGCAATGCCATCTCGTCGCCGCTCAAACCCCCACGCCCATTGGTCAGAACGGCCCTGACGCTTTCGCCGGCCTCGCGAACGGCGTCTATCCGGTTTGGTTGCTTCTTCCCCTCGCGAACTGCGTAGCCGGCAGCGGTCAGGCCGGCCATGCGTTCAGGCGTGAGTCCGACGAGAGACAGGACACCGATAGACATGATGACTCCTTCGAGATTTTACGAAGCACAGATTAGCAGAGCACGGAGGCGTCCGGTCCACCTCCGCCTAGCGGTTTTCCGCCACCGGCTGTGCGCGTGGCAAAATGCAACGGGACACGCTGTGCACCGCCGCCGTGCACCGTCATTCGGGAGAAGGAAGATGAGCCTCGAGAATCGAACCGTCATCGTCACCGGCGCGGCCGGCAATCTGGGCAAAGCCGTGGCCACGGCGTTTGCCGATCTGGGCGCAAACCTGGTGCTGGTGGATCTCAAACGCGAGGGCCTGGAGCAGGCGTTCGGATCGGAGAACGACCATCGATCGTTCGCGCCCGCGAATCTTCTCGAGATGGCCGATGCGACAGGCGTTGCACAGGGCGCACTCGCTCGTTTCGGACGCATCGAGGTGCTGTGCAACATCGCCGGCGGATTCCGCATGGGCGAGACGGTGCACGAGACTTCGGACGCGAACTGGAACTTCCTGTTCGACATCAATACCCGCACGTTGCTGCACGCGGTGCGTGCGGTGGTGCCGCACATGGTGACGGCAGGCGGCGGAAAAATCGTCAACGTCGGCGCCTTCGCCGCGCAGAAGGGTGTTGCGCAGATGGGCGCTTACACCGCTTCGAAAGGCACCGTGATCCGCATGACGGAGGCGATGGCCGCGGAGCTGCGCGAGAAGAACATCAACGTCAATTGCGTGCTGCCGACCATCATCGACACGCCCGATAACCGCGCGGCGATGCCGAAGGCCGATCCGAAGAAGTGGGTCGCGCCTGCTGACCTGGCGAACGTGATCGTGTTTCTCGCGTCGGATGCCGCACGCGCGGTGCACGGCGCCGCGGTGCCGGTGACCGCGCTCAGTTGAGAAGGGACGCGCACATCTGTCCACCCGGTGAGTCCTCGTGCCTGCAAGACACGAAAGTGTGGGCAACCCGTTAGGGATGCTCTGATCAACCTCATCGTCATGCCGGCGTACGCCGGCATCCATGGTGAACGTTCTGATCGAAATGGATTCTGGCCTTCGCCAGAATGACGCTGAATGGTGCACCAGGGCTTATTCAGAGGTGCCTTAGTCTCGACCGCGCGTCACTCTGATCTGTACAGGCTCGGCACCAGCCGGACGATGATCAGCATGACGAGGATGGCAATGACGCCGTAAGCACCCAGCGCCCATGGCGCGCCGAAGCGCTCGGCTGCCGCCCCTGCGAGCAGATTGCCGATCGGCAGGCTGATGATCACGCCGGTGCGCAGCCCCATCACGCGGCCTCGCATCTCCTGGCTCGTCTTGCTCAGTATCAGCGTGGCGATTACGGTCCAGACGATGGCCTGGGTGAGCCCGGCCGCGAACACGAGCGCGAGTGAGAGGGCATACGACGTGGACACCGCGAACAGCAGCAGCGATGCCGGCCAGGCGAGACTGGTCCACACCAGCAGTCTGCCCTTGCGCCTGAAGTCGCCCAGCGAGACCACCCACAAACCGGCCACGAGTGCCCCGAGACCCGCCATGGCGGTGAGCATGCCGTAGCCCGTCGGACCCGCGTCCAGAATGTAGCGGGAAAACACGGGGAGGAAAGCATAGCGGTAAGGCGCGGCAAGGAGGTTCAGGGCGAACGCGATCACCAGTAGCATGAGCACCGTGTGGTTGCTCCGGACATACCTGAAGCCTGCGATCAGGCTTCTCACGGGCGACTCGCGAACGTCGGAGACGACGTGCTTTACGCTTTGCAGCCGCAGCAGCACGACGAGGTCCAGGACGTAGAAAGCCGCGATCACGCCGTATGCGCCGCCGATGCCGAATGCCGGGATCATGAGTCCGCCCAATGCCGGACCGACGACCACCGTGATCTCGGTCGCCACCGCGTTCAATGCGATCGCGTTGGTCAGGTGCTCCCCTCGCACGAGGTCTGCCACGAAGGCCTGGCGCACCGGGTTGTCCAGGGCCCACGTCAGGCTGCTCACGAAAGCAAGCGCGATGATGTGCCCGAGGGCGAGGGCGCCCGAAACAAACAGAATCAGCATGAGCGCCGTCACCGCCAGGTTCACGCCCGATGCGACGATGAGGAGCCCGCGTTTGTCCATCCGGTCCGCGATGACACCCATGAACGGCGCCGCCACGTATCCCGCCATCTTGCTCCCGGCCACGACGCCGACCATCAGTGCTGAATCCGTCAGCTCCAGCGTGAGCCAGCCGATGACCACCATATCGGCCCACCGCGCCGTGGCGGAAAGAAGCGTATCTATCCAAAGCAAACGAAACCCGGGATGGCGAAGCGCCGCTAACTGGTGCATCTGTCCCATGCGGACGAGGAATCGTGGAGTCATACCGAGGTCGGGTATCCGTTATTTTTTGTTGAGCATCGACGTGGCGATGCTGCGCGATGTTGCCACAGCCTGCCGGTCCCGGCCGTGGCCGACGACGAATATCGCGGACTGCCGCAGCGGTTGATCGCCGCCGAAGAGATCTATGCCATCGCCCCCGGCGCCCCTCGGCGCAGGGTGAGGCGCTTTCGATACAGCAGAAAGAACGCGATCGTCAGGTTGAGCGCGTTCCACGCGATGCCGTTCAGGAAAGCCGCGGTGTACGAGCCGGTCAGGTCGAACACCTTGCCGGACATCCAGCCGCCGAGCGCCATGCCGAAGAGCGTGCACATGATGACGAGGCCCACGCGCGCGCCCGCTTCCGACGCCGGGAAATGCTCGCGAATGATGATCGCGTAAGAGGGCACGATGCCGCCCTGGAAAAGACCGAACAGCGCCGCGATCACGTAGAGCGAGCCGAGCGAATCGAAAGGCAGGAAGAGAAGCAGCGCCACGCCCTGAAGCGCCGAGCCGAGGAGCAGCGTGCGTAATCCGCCGATGCGATCGCAGATCACCCCGGAGATGAGCCGGCTCACGATGCCGAAGCCGAGCATGACCGAAAGCATCTGCGCGCCGCGCGCGGCGCCGTAGCCCAGGTCCGAGCAGTACGCGACGATGTGGACCTGCGGCATCGACATCGCCACGCAGCACGCAACAGCCGCGATGCACAGCAGCGTCTGCGCCTGCGAAGTCCTCAGACCAAAAGGTGATGCGGCTGCACGCGAGTCTGCGGGGCCTCGCGCGGCAGGCAATTCGATCGGCGGACGGCGGCGCATGAAGAAGGCGAGCGCGGTGACGGCGACGAAGCAGAACAAACCCAGCCCGAAATAGGTCTGGCGCCATCCGACCTGCTCGACGTAATGCTGGATGATCGGCGGCCACAGCGCGCCGCCGAGATAGTTGCCGCTGGCGCAGATCGCGACGGCGATTCCGCGCCGGCGCACCCACCACAGCGACGTGTCGGCGATGAGCGGCGCGAACATCGCGGCGCTTCCCAGAAAACCGATCAGCACGCCGTGCGTGAGCATGAAGGCCGACAGGCTGTGCGTCGTTGCCGCCAGCGCGAACCCTGCGCCGAGACCAGCCGCGCCGATCAGGAGCGGGACCGTCACGCCGTAACGGTCTGCGAGGCGGCCCATGAGCAATCCGCCCAGCCCGAACCCGATCATCAGCAGCGAATAAGGCAGGGCCGCGTCCGCGCGTGCGACGCCGAATTCCGCCTGTACCGCCGGCAGCACGACGGGAACGATGTACATGCCGCATGCGCCGACGGTCATCAGCGCGAGCGTGACGACGAGCCGCGCGGCCGCATACGGCGTGTCGGTCTGCGGGACGGGATGAGCGGCGGCGAGCGGTTGCATGCAGGGTTGTCCGTTATTCTCTTGCCGGGCATCAACGTCGAGACGCGACGAATAGCCCGGTGAAACAGCGAAGTGCGCAGTACGATGGTGCCACAGGCTCACGGGTGCGGGGTGTGGCCGGCAGCGATTATATTGAAACCCCGGCGACAGCCATCTCCACTGGTTGACGCGGGCCGCCGCGGGTGGTACGAACGACTCTCGCGCTCACGCTGAGGCTTCGGTTGCCACGCTCAGTTGAATACCGTGCAGTAGATCTTGGATGTTTTCGTCATCATGAGTCTCCGCTCCCTGCAGCGGTGGAGTATCGCATTTGCGTTGAGGCTGGTGATGGTGGGTGCGCGCGTTCTTCGGTCATCGGGTGCCAGTTGCGCGCGATCTCGCTACTACCTCGGGCGCCGCCGCTAGCAAGGCTCTGGTGTAGCGGCACCCTCTACGCTCCTCCCCAGTGCCGGCGGCTCCGGAATCCCGGTCCCCCGGCCTCGAATACTTCAGTCAATCCGGCAAGCCAGCTTCTCGATCCGTCCGCGCACTGTCCTTGGGCCGCGGAAGCGCCGGCGCCCGCCGCAGCAGCTTTTGTCCCGGGACATTCTTCGCGCAGTAAGCGGCGAGTGCGCTCACAAAGCGCTGCGCGAATGGTGCCAGCACGCGCTCGGGGTTCCACGCAACTCGAGCCCAGCGTCCGATCGATGCGCCGCGATGAACGAGCGGCGCGGTGCATATATCGTCGCCCGGAATCAACGCCGGCGAGGGTAGGATTGCGACGCCGTATCCAGACTTCGCCAGTGCGATCAGCGTATGCGGCGCGGCGCTCTCCAGCACGATGCGGGGCGCAACGTGAGCGAGCTGACACGCCGCCTCGAACCAGATACGCGAGGCAAAGCCGCTCCCCACCATCAGACGTTCTTGCGCGAGCTCCTTGACATCGATGACGGCGCGTCGGCTCAAACCGTGTGTCTTCGACATTGCCACGAAGACGTGCATCGGATAGAGCAGCCGGCCGTCAAATCGATCATCGCCTGTCGGCATGACAGCGAAGTGAACGTCACCGCGCTCGAGCCGCATCGGCAGACGCGCGCCGCCGTCCTCCACGAGTTCGACTTCGACGAGCGGAAAGGCTCGTGCGTACTCCGGAAGAAAAGCCGCGAGCAAGTTCTCGATGACCTGCGGGGTCGCGCCCAGTTTGAGCAGGCCCGTACCACCCCCTTTCAATGCCCGCGCGCGCAGATGTATTCCTTCCGCGCCGCTCAGGACAACGCGGCTGTGCCGGAGCAGATCCTCGCCTGCGGGCGTGAGCTGCATGCCACGCGCGACCCGATCGAATAGCACCACACCGAGTTCGCTTTCGAGGGAATGTATCTGCCGGGACGCCGCGGGCTGGCTCAGGTGCAGCCGTGATAGCGCCTGCGCAAAGCTGCCCGTGTCGGCCACTATTACAAACGTTTGGAGCTGTCGCAAATTCATACAGCATTATGCATAAAATGCATGCGAGGGGGGGCCATTAAATGCATTGGACGAATTGCCTGGCATCGGTGAACCTGACCGCCTCAACCTGTTTGCGGAGCGTTCCCCATGAAACGAATGGTTGCCTTTTGTTCCGGTGCTTTCCTGTCGGTTTTCGCATTCTCCGCGGTTGCACATGACGATCATGCCAGCAGCGTCACC
>JBKJKJ010000007.1:0-3632 GCA_046597455.1 Burkholderiales bacterium | reverse complement strand
CTGCCGAAGCAACGCAGTTCATCAAAGCGGAGGTCGTGAAGTGGTCGAAGCTCGCAAAGCAGGCCGGAATCGTTCCCGAGTAGCACGCACGCGCGGTCGAACGGCCGCCGCAACGATGGTATTTGCTTACGTTATGCTTACAGGCAGACAGCGGTAGGGGGGCACTATCGCAAACAACCGTAAGCAGACGGAGAATAGGTGAATAGGCGTGAATCTACGTCAGTTGGAGGTCTTTCACGCGGTAATGCAGGCTGGTTCCGTGACCGGCGCGGCGCTGCTTTTGAAAGTCAGCCAGCCTGCGGTGAGCAACGTGCTGAAGCATCTGGAACAGCAGCTTCGGTTCCAGCTATTCGAGCGCATCGGCGGGCGGCTGCATCCGACGCCTGAGGCGATCGACCTGCTGCCTGATGTCAGCGAAATCTTCGGCCGCATTGGCACGCTGACACGTGTCGTTCAGGAGATGGGCGACGGTCGGTCCGGCCGGCTCGTCGTGGCGACTTCGCCCACACTCGTCAACGCTTTCCTGCCGCGCGCGATCGCGCTGCTCCGCAAACGAAGTCCGGGCGTTCGCATCGCGATTCAATCGCTGCCGACGTCACTCGTCATCGAGCGTGTCGCCCGCCGCGAGGTCGACATGGGAATCGTGTACGCGCCAGTAACCGACGGCGGTGTCATTGCGGAAGATCTCATCGTGACGGAACTCGCCTGCGTCGTGCGCAAGCGCCACCCGCTGGCGCGCAAGCGCGTCGTCAACGCAGAAGACCTGCAGGGTGAGTCCGTGGTCTCGCTCGGGCCGAACACGCGCATTGGGCTCCTGATCGAGGAACAGTGCAGGACCGCCCGAGTGCCGGTACCGGATGTCGGCATCGAAGCCAGCTCGTCGTTGGCTGCGTGCCTCATGGTCAGCGAAGGCGTCGGCATCGGCCTGGTCGATCGCGCGATGTCGCTGTCGGGAAAATTCGACGACCTCGCTTTTCGGCCGTTCGTGCCAAGGATTGCACTCGCAGTCAATCTCATCTTCACGCGCGACAGGCCCCGCTCGCGTGCCGCCCTGCTGTTGGCTGATCTGCTTCGCGCAAGCACGCGCCGCGCATAATGCTATATCACCTGACGGCGAACTAAGGGCCTTACGTATCACTGAAAGTTATGGACGGCCACCGAATGGTGATTGGCCGTTTCCGCCCTATTTGCTCATGATGCGGCATCGCCATTTCAACTCACTTCTCAGCATGCCGCTCTCGATCAAGCCACTCACGGCACACATTGGCGCCGAAGTCACCGGCGTCGATCTGACGATGCCGGTCGACGAAGCCGCCAGGAAGAAGTTGTACGACGCGTGGATCAAGCACGCGGTGCTCGTGATTCGAGACCAGAACCTCTCGCCTCCCCAATTCGCTGCTGCTGCGCGGCTCTTCGGAGACCTCATGGACCAGCAAGTGAAGAAATTTTCGCTGCCGGATTACCCGGAAGTCGGGACGATCTCGAGTAAGGACCTTCCGATCGTCGACGGCAAGCTGCACGTGCGGGGCGAGCAGTTTCACACCGATCATTCGAATTTCGCGGCGCCGCCGAAAGCGACGATGCTGCACGCGGTCTCGCTGCCCAAGTCCGGGGGCGACACGCAGTTCGTCGATGTGCGCCAGGCGTTCGACGATCTGCCGGAGGCCAAGCAACGGGGGCTCGTGAAGCTACGCTCGCCGCACGTCTACGAAAGCAGCCAGAGCCCGCGCAAAATGGCGGCGCTGACCCCGGAGGAGCGGGCACAGATCCCGCAGACCGTGCAGCCGCTGGTGATTCGTCATCCCGAGAACGGCCGCTCCGCGCTGTACATCAATACTGCGCGGATGGAAGGTATCGAAGGAATGCCCGCAGAGGATGCGTTCAAGCTCATCGATGATCTCTATCAGCACGCGACCAATAGCAAGTACGAATACCGCCACCAGTGGCGCGCCGGCGACATGGTGATCTGGGACAACCGCAGCGTGATGCACCAGGCGAATGCCGACTATGATCCCAGCGAATACCGGTTTCTCTATCGGATCATGCTGAAGGGCGCGCCGCTGCAGCCGGTAGCGGCCTGAACAAGAAATCATCTAGAGGAAGGAGGACGACATGAAGCTCGTGTCGATGCTATTGGCCGCCACGCTGGCCATGCCGGCCGGCCACGCGGCTGCGCAGGCAAGTTATCCCAACAAACCCATCAGGCTCTTGGTGCCGTTCACTCCGGGCGGTGGTACCGACATCCTTTCCCGCATCGTGGCGCAGAGGATTTCGGAGACCATGGGCCAGCAGGTCATCGTCGACAACAAACCGGGCGGCAACACGCTGGTCGCGACGCAGGAGCTCATCCGCTCCGCGCCCGACGGCTACACCCTGCTCATGCAGACCAACAACCTGGCCGCGAATCCGACGCTTTACAAGGGCAAGATCCAGTTCGACACGCTGAAGGATCTGGCTCCGGTCGCGCTCGTTGCCGGTAATCCGCACGTGCTGGTCGTCAATCCTTCGGTTCCGGTTCACAACCTGCAGGAGTACATCGCGCTCGCCAAGGCCAAGCCGGGCACGATCTCATTCGGCACCGCCGGCAGCGGCACCGTCAATCACCTCACTGGCGAGCTGCTCAAGATACAAGCGGGCATCGACATCCTGCACATTCCGTACAAGGGGAGCGGTTCGGTGATGCCGGATCTTCTCGGCGGCCAGATCAGCTCCCTGTTCGCGGCAATGCCCACCGTCACCGGCTTCATCAGGGAGAAGAAGCTGCGCGCGATCGCGGTCACGACACCGAATCGATTCCGGGGGTTACCCGACGTGCCAACGATCGCCGAGTCGGGTTATCCGGGCTACGACTTCAGCTCGTGGTTCGGCATTCTCGCGCCCGCGGGCACGCCGAAGCCGGTCATCGATCGCCTGAACGCCGAAATCGTGAAGGCGCTGAAGGATCCGAATGTGCAGGCGCGACTGACGGACTACGAGATCTACGGATCGACGCCCGAGGAGTTCGGCACTTTCATCAAGAAGGAAATCGAAAAGACGGCCAGGATTATCGAAGCCTCTGGCGCCAAGGTCGATTGATGAAGCGCGCGCTGGTTCTCCTGCTTGCGGCGGCGGTGGTTGCCGTGGTCGCGAGCGCCACGGCTCTTGGCCAGTCGTATCCCAACAAGCCGGTCAAGATCATCGTCCCGTTCTCGCCCGGTACGGCCGCGGACATTGCGGCCCGCGTACTCGGTGGGCGACTGTCCGAAGCGTGGGGGCAGGGCGTGGTTATCGAGAACCAGGCGGGCGCCGCGGGCAACATCGGTGCCGCCGCCGTGGCCAGGGCCGCGCCTGACGGCTACACGCTGGTCATGCTCGGCATCAACCACGTTATCAACCCGAGCCTGTACAAAGACACGGGGTACGACATCCCGCGCGATTTCAAACCGATCGTGCGCGTTGCCATTGCGCCGCTCGCGATCATTGCCAATCCGAAGTTTCCTCCGAGCACGATTGCGGAATTGATCGCGGCGGCGAAGGCGCGTCCAGGCGAGATCAACTACGGCTCGGGCGGCAGCGGCAGCGTCACGCACCTGTCATTCGAGCTCCTGAAGGCGCAGACCGGCATCCAGATGACGCACGTGCCGTACAAGAGC
>JBKJKJ010000521.1:0-2651 GCA_046597455.1 Burkholderiales bacterium | reverse complement strand
GCCTGATCTTGGCGTTTCCCGCCAACCTCTGGGCACATCCCCTGGGTAATTTTACCGTCAATCGGTATAGCCGACTTGAAATCAGGGACCATCAAGTTCATTTGTTCTATGTTATCGATATGGCCGAAATTCCCACCCATCAGGAACGGACGGCAATGGATGCGAATGGTGACGATCAGATCAGCCAAACGGAGCAAGATCAGTACTTGGCGCGGCAGGTCGTTACTTTGCAAAACCACGCCTTGTTGACCATCGACGGCGCGCCAATGACCTGGTCTGCCGAGACCAGCCACTTAGAATTTCTGCCCGGCCAGGCCAATTTGCCGATTATGCGCTTGACCGCTCAGTATCGCGCAGATTTGCCGACTGCTAGCGCGACGATGCAAGCTGAATATCATGACGAAAATTATGCTGACCGCATTGGTTGGCATGAAGTGATTGTCCGGCCTGGCGCTGGCGCTAACTTGCTAAAATCGAGCGTACCCGCCAAGGATCTCAGCAACGAATTGCGCAATTATCCGGCTGATCTGTTGCAGAGCCCGGCCGTAATCAACAGCGCCAGTTTTGAATTTAAGTGGCAAGCTGGCGTCAGCAATGGTGCCAGTGTGTCGAACGCTAACGCCGTACGATCTAGCACAAATAGCTCGCTTGCGCTGCGCCAGGCAGCCAGCCCTTTTGCCGATCGGGTGGCCATGCCAACGCTCGGTCCGTTGGCCTTGATGTTGGCTTTGTTGGCGGCTTTTGGCTATGGCGCGGCCCACGCTTTGACGCCTGGTCATGGCAAAACGATTGTCGGTGCCTATCTGGTCGGCTCGCGCGGCACGGTTTGGCATGCGTTCTTTCTGGGCTTGACGACAACGATTACGCATACGGCTGGGATCTTTGCGATCGGGTTACTGACCTGGTTTGCTTCGCGTTTTATCCTGCCCGAAAAGATCTTCCCTTGGTTAAGTGTGATCTCCGGCTTGCTCGTTGTCGTGATCGGCCTTTCACTCGTATGGGGCGGCCTGCGCAATCTGCTGGGGCGGCCTGCGCAAGGACCAAATAACGACCACGACCACGCTGATCTCTTTGCCCAAGCTGAAACAGCTAACTTGGTGCATGCCCATGGTAGCGGTCCTGCGCATAGCCATTTGCCCCCAGGTAGTGATGGCGCCCCGCTCAGTTGGCGCAGCTTGCTGGTTTTGGGGGTTTCGGGCGGCTTGGTGCCTTGTCCCGATGCGCTGGTTGGCATGTTGGGTGCGATTGCGCTCCAACGGATTGGGTTTGGCCTGATCATGTTGATCGCCTACAGCTTGGGCCTGGCTAGCGTCCTCACGGTGATCGGCGTTTTACTTGTGCATTCGGGCAAGATCTTTGCCCGCATTCCCGAAAGTGGCCGTATCTTGCGCCTGATGCCCGTGGCCAGCGCGCTGTTTATCACGATTGTGGGGATTGGGATCGCCTGGCAGGCTTTCATGCAGACGGGTCTGTTCGCCATTGGCTAAAGTAACACCGCCGCCGGTGAACCAGAGTTCCGCATCCGCCAAAACGCCGATAATTATACGCCGTGGCAATGCAAGTAAAAAATGATTTACGATTTACGAAGTTGACTCGACCGTGTCGTTGCTTCTGTTTTTAAGCACGAATTGGCGAAAACAGAGAAACCTATGACGTAGAAACTACTTCGTCAATCAACACTCTACTGAGCGACATAATCGTCAATCGTCAATTGTAAATCACCTCCTCTGTAGCCCAAATGATCGTGCCAAGAGCCAATCGAACCAACGCGTTGGCAACTTCTGGGGCAACCACCAACCGAGTAGATAATTGTTGGCGAGGACGTAACGCGCCTTGGGGCGCGGACTTTCGAGGGCGAGCCGGATCGCCCTGGCGACTTTTTCGGGCCGCAAGCCTTGGCGACCTAAGTCAATCGTTGTCTGGTGCATCTTGACCAAAATTTCGGCATAGTCGGTCTCTGCATAACGGTTGATATCTACTTGTTCTGCCTTGTCCCAGATCGGCGTCTGTACCGAGCCGGGTTCGATCAGGATCACATCAATGCCATAGAGCATTAGCTCGCGCCGAAGACTGTCGGATAGCCCTTCCAACGCATGTTTAGAGGCTGCATACGGCCCCATAAATGGATACGCAATGCAGCCACTGACCGAACTGAGGTTGATAATGCGGCCAGGGACGTCTTCCGGCTCGTCGCAAGCGCCCAATAAGGGCAAAAATGCCTGGGTCACCGCCACCACACCAAATAAATTTACCTCGAATTGCTGGCGTAATTCCTCCACCGGCAGATGCATCAGCGGTCCTGTCATCGCGATCCCCGCATTGTTGACCAACCCAACCAGATTGGCCTGGCCTAGCACATCCTCCACCTGGTCCGCTGCAACTTCGATGGCGGACGCGTCAGTCACATCGAAGACAAGGGGCGTAAAATCCTCCCCGAATTCCGCTTGTAGGCGTTCGGCGTCGGCGGTTTTGCGCACGCTGCCAAAGACATGATAGCCGTGTTGAAGCAATTCATGTGTGGTGGCATAGCCGATGCCGGTAGCTGCACCGGTAATCACTATATTCTTCATGAGAATTCCTTGTCGCTTGCGTAACTTTTGCTCAGTTGCTGCGTCATCCTTACAGAGGCTGTGATCAGTTTATCGTTAGCT
>JBKJKJ010000499.1:0-6948 GCA_046597455.1 Burkholderiales bacterium | reverse complement strand
TCGGCAAGACGAACACACCCGAGCTCGCGCTGGCGGCTCACACCGACAACCTCTTATTCGGAAAGACCCGCAACCCCTGGAACCTGGCGCTGATCCCGGGCGGCTCGAGCGGCGGCGCGGTGGCGGCGGTCTCCGCTGGCCTGGTGCCCCTCGCTATCGGCACCGACGCGGGCGGCTCGATCCGGCGGCCGGCGGGGTACACCGGCATCGTGGGTTTGCGGCCGTCGACGGGGCGTATCCCGCGCCGGTTCGGCTTTCCCGCGCTCATGCACGATTTCCAGGTGATCGGCCCGGCGGCGCGCACGGTCGACGAGCTCTACGCGCTCTTCCGTGCCGTGGCCAAAGCGGATCCGCGTGACCGCGCTTCGCTCGCCTTCGGCACCGCGCCCCTGCCCGGCACACTCGAATCCGAGCCGCTTCCGCGGCTGCGCATCCGCTACGTCGCGGGCATCGGCAGCGAGCCCGTCGATCGCGAAATCCGGGACAGCATCGCGCGCGCCGCTGAGCATCTGGCGGCACTCGGCCACGACGTCGTCGAAGGCGCCGCGCCATTCGATCTCGAGCAGTTCGACGCCATTCGAGCCGTATTGAGCGGTGCCGCAGTTGCCCGCGTTGTCATCGCACACGACAACTGGCGGGACCAGGTCGGCGACGCTATCGGCGCGGTCGCGGAAGCGGGCCTCGAGCTCACGGCCGTCGAGTACGTGCGTGCCCTCGACGGGCTGCAGGCCCTTCGCGCACGCGCGTCGCGCGAATTCGAGACCTTCGACATCATGCTCACCGCGACCTCCACCGCGATGCAGTGGCCTGTGGAAAGGGCGTTCCCCGCAGAGATCGATGGGCGCAAAGGCAGTGCTCGCGGCTCGGGACTCTTCGCCCCCTTCGTCAATGCGGCAGGGCTGCCGGGCATCAGCGTGCCCGTCGAGCCGTCTTCGACCGGCCTGCCGATCGGGATGCAGCTCGTCGGCGCCTTCGGCGCGGACCTCGAGGTGCTCAGGCTCGCGAAAGCGTTCGAGCGCGCGCATCCCTGGGCTACGCGCTGGCCCCAACTTGCGGAGAGCCCATGATGGCTACCGATGCCCCGATCAGGATCGCAGTGCCCTTTCGCGTTCCGTTTTATGCGCCCTTCTATGCCGCCGTCGAGCTCGGCGCGTATGCGCGCCACGGCGTGGAAGTCACGATGGAGGTGCGCGGCAGCGGCCAAGCGGTGGTCGACGCCCTTCTCGAGGGCAGCGCGGATGTCGCGTGGGGCGGGCCCGCCCGGGTAATGCATGAAGTGGACGCGGACCCCGCATCGCCGCTACGCTGCTTCTGCTCGGTCGTGAAGCGCGACCCGTTTCTTCTCGTCGGGCGCACCCCGCATCCCGAATTCAAGCTCGAGGACCTGCCGGCGTTTACGCTGGGCAGCGTGTCCGAGGTGCCGACACCCTGGCTGTGTCTCCAGGACGATCTGAGGCGGCTCGGGGTCGATCCTGACCGAGTCCACCGGATCACCGGCCGCACGATGCAGGAGAATGCCGCCGCGGTCGCAAACGGCGAGCTCGACGTGGCGCAGCTTTTCGATCCGCACGCGGCCTTGCTGGAAAGCCGGGGCGCCGGCGCAGTGTGGGCCGCCGCCGCCGATCGCGGGGACACCGCATATACGAGCTTCATCGCGACGACGAAGCGCATCTCGGAGCGGCGCGAGCGTTTCATCGCAATGTCCCGCGCGATGGCGGACACGCTCGCGTGGATCGCCGCGGAAGGCCCCGCAGCCCTGACCGAGCGGGTGCAGGGTCATTATCCGGACATCGAACGCGCCCTCCTGGAACGCATCCTGTCGCGATACTTCGGGCTCCGCATCTGGGCGACCTCGATCCACATCTCGCGCGAGTCGTTCGATCGGCTCGGCGAGGCGCTGCAGTCCGCAGGCTCGGTCAAGTCGCTGCCCCGCTACGAAGCCTGTGTCGACGGCACATTGGCGGAAGACGCACAAAAATGAAACTGACGCTCCTCGAGAATTTCCGTTCCATGTTCTACGCGCCGTTTTACGCGAATACGGTGCTTGGCTCGTACCAGGCCGAAGGACTGGATGTCGACGTCCGGATGACCCCGCAGCTCGGCAAGACGCTCGATGCCGTAATCGCCGGCGAAGCCGAAATGTCGTGGGGCGGTCCGATGCGGCTGCTCTACGCGCTCGACGCCAACCCGGATGTCGGCGCCGTCGCATTCTGCGAGATCGTCGGCCGTGAGCCGACCCTGCTCGTCGGACGCACGCCGGATCCCGCGTTCAGGATGACCCATCTCAAGGGAAAAACCGTCGCGATTTTCACCGAAGCGCCGACGCCGTGGATCTGCCTCCGGCACGACCTGCGCCTCGCCGGGCTCCCTCCGGATGCGATCAAGCGTGCGCCCGACGCGAGCATGGAAGAGAACGCCGCCGCTTTGCGCGCCGGCAAGGTGGACGCGATCCAGGTGTTCGAGCCGGTTGCGCAGAATCTCATCGACGAGGGCGCGGGCCACCTGTGGTACGCCACGGCCGATCGCGGACCGACGTCCTTCACCACCTTCTTCACCACGCGCGCCTTTATCGAGCGCAACCCCGAAGCCGTGCTCCGCATGACGCGCGCCATGTACCGCACGCTCAAGTGGATCGCCGCGCACGACGGCGCCGAGCTCGCGGAGGTGGTCGCGTCCTATCTGCCCGACATCCCGCGCCCGGTGCTGGAGGCGTGCTGCAACGCCTACAAGGGGCTCGGGCTCTGGAACCTCGATCCGGTCGTGCAGCCGGCGGGATTTGCCTGGAAGCGCGATGCCATGTTGTCCTGCGGCGCGATCCACACGCGGCTCAGCTACGAAGACTGCGTCGACGCGCGCTTCGCTGCACAGGCCGTACGCGAGGATCCCCCATCGATCTGACACTTGCGGCGCGAATGCACCCGGCATTCGACCTGGCCTCACCGCCACACCTATTTCCCAGGAGACTTTGATGTCGTTACGCCCCGCTGCCGCGTCCCGAGCGCACGCCTACGCGCTCGCCGCCATTTTCTTCGCCGCAGGCAGTGCAGCAGGTGCCGCGCAGGCGCCCGTGGAAGCCTATCCCACAAAGCCGATCCGCCTGATCGTGCCCTACCCGCCCGGCGGCGCAAACGACATCGTCGGCCGCTACATCGCGGCGCAGCTCGCGGACCGGGTCGGCAAGCCCCTGGTGATCGACAATCGCGGCGGCGCCGGCGGGCTCATCGGTGTGTCGACCGCGGCGAACGCCCTGCCCGACGGCCACACCCTCCTGCTCGCGGCGGTGTTTTTCGCGATGAGCCCGGCGATACACACGCTGGATTACGATCCCGTGAAGTCGTTCGAGCGTGTCGCCATGATCGGCACGAGCTCTGCGGTACTCGCCGCGAATCCCGGCCTCGGCGTGAATTCGGTCAAGGACCTCGTGGCCATGGCCAGGGCGAAGCCGGGCCAATTGAGCTTCGGATCCGCGGGTGTGGGCAGCTTCTCGCACTTCAGCGGCGAGCTTTTCAGAACGCTCGCCAAAGTGGACGTGGTGCACGTCCCGTACAAGGGTGCTGCGGCTTCCATGCTCGACGTGATCGCCGGCCGGACACACTTCCTGCTCGGCTCGCCGAACCAGTTTCTCCCGCACTTCAAGTCGGGCAAGCTGAAGGCGCTCGCGACCGGCGGCCAGAAACGCATGGCGGCGCTGCCGAACCTGCCGACGCTCGCCGAGGCCGGCGTGCCGGGCTACGAAGCGAGCAACTGGTGGGGCATACTCGCGCCCGCGAAAACGCCGCAGGCGATCATCCGGAAGTTGAACACCGAGATCGCGGCCGTAGTGAAGCTGCCGGACACGCAAGCGCGCCTCGAGTCCGAAGGCATCGAGCCCGTGACGCGCACGCCGGCCGAGTTCACGCAATTGATCGTCAGCGACATCGCCAAGTGGCGCAAAGTCGCCAAGGAAGCGGACATCCGCAACGAATAGGAGAATGGCCATGCCAGAGATCACCTGTATCTACGAAGCCCGCGACGTCCTCGGCGAAGGGCCGATCTGGAACGAAGAGGAGAAGTCGCTGTACTGGTGCGACAACATCCGCTCGATCGTCTATCGCTACGACTCGCGCCTGGGCACGACCCGGCGGTGGCAGATGAAGGAGGAAATCGGTTCGCTGGTGTTCCGCAGGGGCGGCGGTATCGTCGCCGGGATGAAATCGGGTTTCTGCTTTCTGGACCTCGAGGCGGGCACCGTCGAGCACATCGTCACCCCCGAGCCCGACACCGGCAACTGCCTCAACGACGGCAAATGCGATCGCCGCGGACGTTACTGGTGCGGCACGATCAATCGCGACCTCAAGACGCCCAACGGCGGGCTATACCGGCTCGACCCCGATCTCACCGCCCACAAGATGGAGAGCGGCATCATCGCGTCCAACGGCATGGCGTTCAGCCCCGACGACAAGACGCTGTACTTTTGTGATTCGAGGCAGGACACGGTATGGGCCTACGACCTCGACATCGATTCCGGGAACATCAGCAACCGCCGTGTCTTCGTCTCGACCAAGGACATCCCGGGCCGTGTCGACGGTGCCACGGTCGACACCGAAGGCAACTACTGGTGTGCGCACATACACGGCTGGCACGTCGTGTGTTACGACCCGAAAGGGCGCGAGATACGCCGGATCAAGCTGCCGGTGCAGCATCCGACCATGTGCACCTTCGGCGGGGACGACTACGACGTGATGTACGTGACCTCCGGCAAGCGCTTCCTCGATCCGAAGGACGCCGCGTCCCAGCCTTTGGCGGGTTCCCTGTTCGCGATCCATGACGTCGGCGCGAAGGGCTTGCCGGAGCCGCGCTTCGCGGGCTGAAGGGCGCCGGGTGTTCCGTTTAGCCACACAGGACAGGAGAAGCGTATGAGCAGGCCCCGCAAAGCATTTTTTGCACTGGCGGCGTTGTCGGCGGCACTGGCGGCAGGCGCCGCAGCCGCGCAGGCGTATCCGTCAAAACCGGTCCGCCTCATCACCCCGTTTCCGCCAGGCGGCGTGGCGGACATCTGGTCACGCGCGTATGCGCAAGAGCTCACCCGGACGTGGGGGCAGCCGGTGGTCGTCGACAACCGCCCTGGCGCGGGTACCACGATCGGCGCCGACATCGTCGCCAAGGCGCCCGCCGACGGGCACACGATATTCCTGACCAACCTCGGCCATTCGATCAGCGCCGCGCTTTACGCGAAGCTGCCGTACGACGTCCAGAAAGACTTCGCGCCCATCACGCTCCTCGGGGACGTCACGAGCATCCTGGCGGCCTCACCGGCCCTGCCGGCGAGCACCACGAAAGAGCTCATCGCGCTCGCACGAGCCAAGCCCGGGCAGCTCAACTTCGCATCTGCGGGCAACGGCACGGCCTCGCATCTCTTCGGTGAATACCTGAAGCTGCAGGCCCGCATCGATCTCGTTCATGTCCCATACAAGGGGACCGCGCCCGCGCTCGCCGACCTCATTGGCGGGCGCGTCAATCTGATATTCGAACCGATGCCTTCGGTTCTTCCGCACGTGCGTGCCGGAAAGCTAAAGGCGCTGGGTGTGACGACCGCCAAGCGTTCGCAAGCGGCGCCGGAGATTCCGCCGATTGCGGAGGCGGGGCTGCCGGGGTTTGATGTCACGATTTGGTACGGCGTGCTGGCACCGGCGCGCACACCGCAGCCGATCGTCACCCGGCTGCACGGCGAGCTCGTGCGCATCACGCGGTCGCCGGAGATGAAAGAGCGTTTCACGTCGCAAGGCGCGGAGCCCGTGGCGAGCACCCCGCAGGAGTTTGCGGCCACGATCGGAAAAGACATGAAGCGTTGGTCGCAGGTCATCACAGAGGCGAAGATCAGCGTCAACTGACGCGTGGGCGTGAGTCAGCGTTAGCGGAAGGTGTCAGCCGCGGTTGGGCGGGCTATAGAGCGTGCGCAGCCGCCGCACGTTGCCTATTTTTTCGATGCCGAAGAGCGCCGCAATCAGCGCCCGGCTGCGCTGGGCCCCGAGCCTGGGCGCCAGCAGGTCGAGCGCTTTCTCTTCCTCGTCCTCGCGTGAGAGCGGACTGTCCACGCCGCCCCTGGCCGCCAGGGTCTGGAGCTTGAGCTTGCGGCCGTCCTTCAGCGTCACTTCCATCGCGCAGCGCCAGCGCCGATCGGGATCCGTCAGTGCGGGATCCCCCACCGCGGTGATCCGTTTACGAAGCGCGAGCACGCGAGGATCCTTCATGCGGGCGTAATCATGCGCGCTCGCGAAGGTGACGTTGCCGTCGAGCAGCATGACCGCCAGCAGGTGCTGGACCGAGATATCAGGCATGGCGCGGTTATTGACGATGCCGAGCTCCTTGTCCGGCATACGCACGATGAGCCCCTCCACGTCGCCGGCCTCGAACGCGTGCTCGCGCATGAGATCGCGCAGCACGTGCAGCGGCGCCTGGATCGGGCCACCGACCGGCCAGTACTTGATGCCGCCGCGCATGATCTCGTAGCTCCGGCCCAGGCCGCGCGTCAACGCCTCGCGATCCGCGTCCGGCGCGTAGATCGAGATGAAGTTGGGCTGCCCCGAGAACTCGTCTGCGAATAGGAAATTTAAAACACCCCCTTCACTATCCGCGACTGTATCGCCGGTGGGGCAAGCGGTCCACCGCACGGCTTTGGGTGAAATTCCCCACTCTCGATGCGTTTCGAACTCTTCATCGGCCCGCAGCGCTTGATACCGAGGCAGTTAGACCGCATTGCACGAGCGCGGGCCGAGCGGGATCGTCAGGCCCGTTGCACAACCGTTGTAACCTCGAGGTCGAGAATGGATTCCGGATCACTTCGCGCCGTGCGCGGTCCGGAATGACGACGCCGTGGTCGCTCTCACTCCTGCGGATACCGCCACGGCTTGTCGGGCTGCGTGGCGCTCTCGTCGATGGCCCACTGCGGGAGCGATAGGCCCGGGCTTA